>NZ_OY787469.1:1543750-1852500 GCF_963678835.1 uncultured Desulfuromonas sp. | reverse complement strand
TATCCCGGTAATATAGGCATCCGAAGGCTCTCCAAAAGGGGTCTGTAGACGCACTTCCTCGACTTGTTGCAGATTTTCCATTTCGTACAGGCCGCTGCCGCCGATCACTCCTATTACCGCTTGCGCCATATCATTCTCCTTAGTTGGTCGCATATTGTTTTTATCATGACTGTTTTTCCAGTTTTCCTTTGAGTTGTCCGCAAGCCGCCGAAATATCCTGTCCTTTACTCGCCCGCCGGATCGCCACGACATCCCGATTGAGCAGATAGGTTTGAAACACTTCAATCGCCGCGTCATCCGGACAGTGGTAAGGACTGCCTTCATGCTCGTTAAACGGAATCAGGTTGATCTTGCCACGAATGCCGTGCATCAATTTGACCAGCCGTTTGGCATCGGCCAGAGAATCATTGAGACCCTGGATAAGAATATATTCGAAGGTAATCCGTCGATGAGACGCCATGGGAAAGCGGCGGCAGGCATCCATCAATTCTTCAAGGGGGTAGCGCCGATTGATCGGCATCAACGTGTCACGCACCTCATTGGTGGTGGCATTGAGCGATACAGCCAGATTGACAACAATCCGCTCTCCCAGCTCTTTCATTTGCGGCACCAGGCCACAGGTGGATAGCGTGACCTTGCGCGAACTGTAATCCAACCCCGCTGCGGCGTAAAAGATCTTCAGAGCTCGCACCACATTGTCAAGATTATGCAGCGGCTCCCCCATACCCATCAGCACGATATTGTTGATCGGGCCCTCTTTGGCGACAGCGCACACCTGATTGACAATCTCAGCTGCAGTGAGGTTGCGGATGAAACCGAAAGAACCGGTCACGCAAAAATCGCAATCCATGGCGCAACCAACCTGGGAGGAGATGCACAGGGTTGAGCGATCATTCTCCATGGGAATACGCACCGTCTCAATGCTTTGGCCATCGCTAAGGCGGAACAGATATTTGCGCGTGCCGTCGGCGCTGGTTTCCACCACTTCAGGTTGCCAATCGGAGATGTATGATTTTTCTTTAAGCTCCGCGCGCAGCGTTTTGGACAGATCGGTCATTTCGTCGAGATCTGTGACGCCACGCTTATACATCCAACGCAGCAACTGCTCACAGCGAAAGCGCTCTTTGCCCATACCGGATAAGAACTCAAGGAGTTCATCGGGGCTGAAATTTTTCAGATCAAGCTTTTCCACATTACCACTTTCGAAAACAATCCGTTATCCATCAGATGACAGGTTCACCGACGACCCCCATCAGAAACAAAAAAGCCCTCCGGATTGTATCCGAAGGGCTTCGATTACTCAAGGTTTACCAAGAGTACTTCTTACAGCAGCTCCAGGCCGTTGAAGAAGTAAGACAGCTCAAAAGCAGCTGTTTCCGGAGCATCGGAACCGTGGGTAGCATTCTCGCCAATGCTGCTACCGAATTCGCGGCGCAGCGTACCTTCAGCAGCTTCGGCCGGATTGGTGGCACCCATAAGATCACGCCATTTGGCAATGGCATTGTCCGCTTCAAGAGCCATCACAACGCAGGGACCACTGCTCATAAAATCAGTCAACTCGCCAAAGAAGGGGCGCTCTTTATGCACATAGTAGAAACCTTCAGCTTCAACTTTGCTCATATAGAGTTTTTTCAGACCAACAATCTTAAAACCTTCTTCGTAAATGCGGGCAATGATTTTACCGGCAGATCCAGCGGCGAATGCATCAGGCTTGATGATAGCAAAAGTTCTTTCCATGGTGGGCGATCCTCCAAATCATGAACGTTATCGTTTAAATATCCAATCAGAAAGCAGGCTTTTAGCATCACCGCTGCTAAAAGTCAAGCCCGGATCAACCCCAGAAGGTCACTTGATTGCGCCCCATCTCCTTGGAACGTTCCAGCGCTTTTTCCACCCGGTCCATCAATTGGTCCATGGTCTCATTTTCTTCAATGGTGACCGCACCGATGCTGACCGTCATGGCAATAGGCAGATCAAGGCACGGCTCACGACGAATAATATCCAGCACCATGTTGGCGACTTTCATCGTCGACTTGCGATTCGAGTAGGACAACAGGATCATGAACTTGTCCCCTTCGATCCGCCCGAGGATGTCGGCACGACGCAATGAGGAGCGCAACCGCTTCACCAACCATTGCAACACCTTATCTCCGGCAGAACGGCCATAGGCGTCGTTGAATTGCTTGAAATAGTCGACATCAAGGGCTAGCACCGAAAACGGCGTCTTGTAGCGCTTGAAACGGAACCATTCACGATCCATGGCATCCATAAACGCCTGACGGTTGGGAATGCCGGTCAAGGCATCCAGGTGGGTCTGACGCCGAAGCTCACTGTTAAGTTCGCGCATCTCGAGCATTTCCGTAGCATCGGAAAAAGTCTCAACCGCGCCAACCACTTTACCATTACCGTCAAACACGGCACTGGTTTTGACAAAGATCGGTAAACGGCGGCCATCCTTGTGCGCGACAAACACCAGTTTCTCTTGAGGCAGTCCGGTGTCAATGCAGGTTTTCAGCGGACAATAGTTTTCGCACAAGGGGACATTCTTGACATCCACATGATGCAGTGGGCTATCCTTGCACAAAGAGCCGATGACGTCTTCCGGCGTATATCCGGTCAACTGTTCCGCCGCATTATTCCAATATAAAATCCGCCTGTCTTTATCGGCAAAATAGACGGGCTCAGACAGGCTATCCAAAATCTGTTTGTAACTGGACGAATCAATAGTCATTGGTTTTCCCTCTGCCAGACACGTTTTCACATGAAATTCTATCATTAATTAAGATCGTCATTTCATTGACAAATTTTCTTATACCACACCTTGGGGTCCTTCACCAGTACGATGTTACAGCGATTTCAGTGCGACAACAACTTTTTGCAGCGCCTGCCCGCGGTGGCTGATCCGATTCTTCTCATCCAGGGGTAGCTCCGCCATGGTACAGCCGTGGGATTCGACAAAGAATAACGGATCATAGCCAAAACCGCCCGTCCCCTTCACCTGGTCAAGAATCCGCCCTTCAATCCGCCCTTCAAACAACTGACAGTTGTCATCCGGCGTACACAGTGCCATCACACAACAAAATGCCGCCTGTCGCCGGTCTTCAGAAACACCGGCCAGTTCCTTGATCAACAGCGCATTGTTCTGCGCATCCGTGGCATCCTCGCCGGCATAACGAGCGGAATAAACGCCGGGACGCCCATTCAATGCAGCAACCGTAAGTCCTGAATCGTCGGCAAGACACAACTTACCGGTCTGCCGGGCAATGGCCAGAGCTTTCTTGTGGGCGTTATCGGCAAAGGTTTCGCCATCTTCTTCGGCCGGGATCAGGTCAGAAAAAGCCTCCATGCCGACCACCTCAATACCACCGTTGGCCAGCACACGGCGGATCTCCTTCAATTTCCCCTGATTCTGTGTCGCCACAACCAATTGCATGATTACGCCTCCAGAGCTGTCCGCTGCATCCCGGTCAACTCAGCACAGCCCTTCATGGCCAGCGCGCGCATGGCATCGAGCTGCTGCGCAGTAAAGGGTTCGGCTTCGGCGGTTCCCTGGACCTCAACAAAGGCACCAGAACCGGTCATGACGATATTCATATCGACATCCGCCTTGGAATCTTCTCCGTAATTGAGATCGAGTAACGGCTGGCCATTGACGATACCGACACTGATGGCGGCCAGCGAATCCTTAAGCGGAGAAGCGGACAACACCCCATCGCGCAACAAACCGTTCACGGCATCAGCCAACGCCACATAGGCTCCGGTAATGGAAGCAGTCCGCGTACCGCCATCGGCTTGAAGTACGTCGCAATCCAGACGGATGGTGCGTTCGCCAAGAGCATCAAAATCGATCACTGCGCGTAACGCCCGACCGATAAGCCGTTGAATTTCATGGGTGCGTCCCCCCACTTTGCCCCGCGCAGCCTCCCGGGAATTGCGACTGTGGGTCGCTCTGGGCAGCATGGCATATTCCGCCGTAACCCAGCCGCGCCCTTCACCACGCATAAACGGAGGCACACCCTCCTCAACCGTAGCATTACACAACACAACGGTATCGCCAAAGGAGACAAGCACAGAACCTTCGGCATAGCGGGTATAACCACGCTGAAAAGTTACCGGACGTAATTGATCGGGGTGACGTTGGTCAGCACGTAGCATCATTATCGAACTCCCGGCGTCCTGCGACGCCATGATTTATTGAGGTACATGCAAAAAAGCGTTGGCGCTTTTTTGCAACAGGCTTTTGAAAAGATTCCATTCAATGGTGGTCTCAACCGATTTTTCAGGGCTGAGAAGCAAATTTCTGCAAACCGGAGAACAAAGCAGCGGCAAGTCGGGCTTGACCCTCTTCATGGGTCAACAGATCGTGGTCCCCCTGATTGGACAGATAGCCCAATTCGATCAGAACCGTCGGCAGATCACCGGGCACCAAAGGCAACAACGGCGCCTGCGTCACTTCCTGCACCTGAAATCCGGCGTCGCGCAACGCCTCACTCAGCCGCAGTGCCAGCATCATGCTACTCGGTTTATCTTGAACCGATGGCGTTGAGGAACTGAAACTGTCCTCACCAGGACGGACATAAAGATGAATACCATGCGGCTGCGGGCTCAATGAGGCCTGGGCATGCAACAGCAAAAAAGCATCAACATTATCATGCCGAGCACTCTGCAGATGCTGATCAAAGCTGAGAAAGTAATCGTCATCCCGGCTCAGATAAACCGGAATACCCAATTTCATTTTTACCTGTTTTTCCAACTGCTGCGCAACATCCAGCACGATGTTCTTCTCTTTGACACCGTTGAGACCGATGGCGCCGGTTTCTTCTCCGCCGTGGCCGGGATCAATCGCCACGGCGCGCAGGGCCGGTTCGGTGCTCGTCTTCTTTTTCTGCAGCAAAAAGGCAAACAGCTTATCCAAGGCACCTTCAGATGATTCCGGAACCGCTAAATCCGGATCCAGGTTGCGATAATAAACAGCATAAGGCAACACCGCACCGAGTTGTTCAAGGACAAAATCCTCACTGACGCGTAAACGGCCGTCAATAAAACGCGCTGGGTGGGTGATCGGCACAAAGCGTTCACCCAATTTCAGATATTGTCCACCGGGAAAAAATGTGGCCTTGCCTGAAGGAGTCGAAATCACGTACTGATGCGCCACGGAATTCCAGTAACCACGCAACCCTAAAGCCGGAAGGACGTCATCAATCGCCAGAAAGGGCATGCCCTGGTGGTGATAAACTTCGGACAGCCGTTGAGGGGCCTTGCCTTCGCGGGATAACTCAACCACGGCAAAGCAGGCCTGGGTTGTCCACAGAAGGACAATCAGCACCAGTAAAAAACGACGCATGGTTCAACCATTAACAAAATAGTTTAATTCATGATGCCAGGAGTGGAACCTGATGGTCGTGAACAACAACGCCATCCGACTCCTGATCGCGGAAGTGGTCATCTTATACACCGCTCTACGCGCTGTCAATTGTTGCAGTCCCCTGCCAACAAACGCCGCCCTTTGACCGGTTCGTAGTCCAATTCTTTGAGCAGACGTTTAACCAACGTGTTTTCGAGTTCCTTTTGAATGGCATGGTTCCCCGTCATCGGTCGAATCTGCCCACCGGCAATCATGCCGTGGCCGCCTGCAGAACCCAGCCCCTCAACGACGGTGCGGATAATTTTTCCGGCAAACAGCTCTTCGCGATCGAGGCGAAGCGACAACACCTCTTCCTGATCACAGCAGCCCATACCGAGCACAACACCAACCCCCTCCATACGCAACAGAAAGTCGGCCATCTCAGCGACCATATCGGGATGATCGACCTCAAACAGGTTGAACACCAGCACATCATGAAAAATACGCGCCGATTCCAGTGCGCGGTTAAAATTAAGAAAATAGTTGCGCGGCACCTTGGCATGAGCGATATCGAACAGAATGCGATTGTTACTCAGACTGAGCAACTCCTGATAGGCTTTGCGGTCCGGGGGAAACCATTCACGCCCCAAGTCCTGCGTTTCGGAACGGATGGCGTAAAACATGGCCGTGGCCAAGCGGGTTCCCAAGTAAACATCGTGAGCCAGAAGGTATTCGTAAAGAATTGTCGCGCAGGCCCCGTAATCGTTACGGATATCAACAAGCATATTGTCCGCCACCTCGACCCGTTGCGGATGGTGATCGACAATAATATCAACCCGGCAATCATCCGGCAGTGTACTGTTACCGGTTCCCGGCTGACTGTCGACCATGCACACCACATCGAATTGACAACGATCAATCTTATTCATCGGCACCACGTTGATTTCCAGCTTTTCAACCATGGTCCGATTTTCCCGGCGACCGACAATGCCGCCACTGGCGATCACCGCATTTTGACCGGCCTTCACGAGAAACAGATGGCTCAGAGCGTACGCTGCGGCCAGCGCATCCGGGTCAGGATTGTCATGGGCAACAATCAGGACATTGCGTTTCCCACGAACTTTTTCGATCATCCGTTCACTGATTTCCAGTGAGCGTTGCAAATCCATTTCAGCTCTCCTTATCGACGTCCGACCCACTGCCGGTGTGAAGACAGTCCCGCGCAATGAGGGCGTCCAAGGCCATCGCAACAGCCTGGTCGGCATCATGCGCACAGCACACTCCGGGAATATCCTGCCAGCCTCCCAGCGTCACCACCACCCGTCCGGTTTTAAGAGCAATGGCCAATTCGGACAACGTACCATACTCACCGGCAATGGCAATAACAACCGGTGCCGACTGCGCCACCAGCATGTTGCGGGCATGGCCAAGGCCGGTGGGCAGCGGATAACTGGCCCACGGATTGGCGTCATCGGCATTGCTGCCCGGCAATAAGCCGATAACGTTGCCACCCCCTTCACGACACCCGCGAGAAGCGGCTTCCATGACACCACCAAGACCACCACACACCACATCAACTCCGCCCCGAGCCAGACCGTAACCAACATCGCGAGCCAGTTGATACTGTTTTTGAGTAACCGCACCGCCACCGATAACAGCGACCAAAGGGCGCGTTGTCTGCTGTGACGAAACAATCATGACTCCACTCCGATCTTGAGAATATTCTGATTGTAGGCATGGATCAGGGTGGTTTTCTTCAGCACGCCCACCACATGTTGCCCATCACGCGTGTTCACCACCGGCAACGTTGATATTGGTTTTTTTTCAAACAGCTCAAACGCCGCTTCAAGGTTCTGCTGCGCCGTGATGGTAATCACATTGCGGGTCATGATTTCCGACGCCACCACCAGTTTGCACAACTCGCCCATTTCGCTCAAACAGGCTTTCAAATCGCGCATAGACACCATGCCGACCATACGTCCCTCATCATTCACCACAACAAAATGGGGATAGTTGCTCTCCTGGGCCAGTGCCACCAGTTGCCCCAGCGGCATCCGTTCATCAACCTGCTCAAAGTCCTGTTCCATGTAATCCGCCACCAACAAAGAACGCAGCAGGTTGATATCACGACCGCGGACGATTTTAACCCCACGCCGCACCAGACGTGTTTCATAGATCGACAAGCCGTAAAACGACTGGACAATCACCAGACTGGCAATGCAACTGGTCATCAGCGGCAGGATAATTTCAAAATTATAGGTCAGTTCGAAAATGGTAAAAATCGCCGTAATCGGCGCCAGAGTCGTGCCACTGACCATGGCGGCCATCCCCACCAGAGCGTAAACCGGGAATTCGGCGACCAGATGGGGCGCAAGCGCCTGGGCCAGACAGCCGAACAGACCACCGAGCAGACCGCCCAACACCAGCGACGGCGCAAAAATGCCCCCGGAAAAACCAACACCGACCGAAATCGCCGTGGCCGCCAGCTTGGCAAGCAGTATCGCCAGCATCACTGCCGGCACCAGATCGGCGGTTAACACCTCATTGATCGCCTGATAACCAACACCCAGCACATAGGGAGACAGCAAGGCCAGACCACCGACAAAAACGCCTCCCAGAGCCGGACGAGACCACAGCGGCAGCTTCATCAGATTGCAGCTATCCTCAACCCGGTTGATCAGCTGAATAAACACAATCGCCAGAAACCCGGCCAAAACACCGAGGATAAGATAGAGGGGGATCTCCCAATAACTGAGCAGTTGGAAAGCAGGAACATCAAAGGTGGGAAACGAACCGAGGAAGCGGTGGGAAACCACCGTCGCCGTAACCGCGGAGACAGCGATCTGACTTAAATAATTGATCTGAAAATCAACCAGGATAATCTCTGCGGCAAACAGCATCCCGGCCATGGGCGCATTAAAGGTTGCGGCAATACCGGCAGCCGCCCCACACGCCAAAAATACCCGCTTCCACTCCGGAGACAACTTCATCAGCTGAGCCAGTGAAGAACCGACCGAAGAGCCGATATGCACCACCGGTCCTTCACGTCCGACCGAAGCGCCGCAGCCCAGCGACAAGGTGGTACAGAACATTTTAAACAGGGTGGTACGATGGCGGATATTGCCCTCACGCGTCACCACGGACTCGATCACTTCCGGCACTCCGGCACCACGCGCTTCCGGTGCAAAACGCTCCAGAATCGGGCCGAGGATCAATCCCCCGGCCACTGGAATCGCCACCACCAGATACCAGGGCATGGCGGCGGTCGCCGCGACCAGATCGTAGGATTCCCCCCAGAAAAGCGCCGTCGTTTCCAGCAACAGATAGCGAAACGCCACAGCCAGGGTACCGGTGACCACGCCAATGGTCGCGGCAATCAGCAGTAAAAACACAATCCGCCAGCCATGACCGCGCATCCGTTCACTGGGAGAAAACACACGACTGCGGGTAGTCACCATCAGTTACGCTCTCCACGTTTGTTCTGGCGCTGCGCTCGGCGCTGTTCACTTTCGGCCAGAGAGTAACAACAACCACAGTAATTCTGTCGGTAAAACCCCCACTCGCGAGACAACTCCAGACTGCGCTGAAAGCCCCCCTTTTTCTTAAAATCGGCCTGATAAAATACCGAGCCAAACCGCTGTGCCACATCACACCCGAGACGATTGATACGCGGAGCATCTTTATGCGGCGAAATGGACAACACCGTGCAGAACAGATCAAAGCCGTCAGCCACCGCTTGCTCAGCGGTGCGTTCGAGACGCATCTGATAGCACAGAGTACAGCGCTCGCCACGCTCCGGTTCCTGTTCATAGCCGGCAATACGCTCATGCCACTGTTGCGGCTCGTAGTCACTGACAATCAGCGGCAAGTTCAAATCGTCACACCAGCGCACCAGTTCGTCGCGACGAATACGATATTCTTTTTCGGGATGAATATTGGGGTTGTAGTAAAAGATCGTCAGGTCGTAATCATCCTGCAGACGTTCCACCACCGAACTGCTGCACGGCGCACAGCAGGCGTGCAGCAACATCTTCGGCTTCAACGTGACCACCGAAGAGCTCAGTGTCGCTTGACTGGGGCAGGTCTCGGTCATAAAGGTTCTCTCAATTCAGTTGCCGCCCCTGCGGGCGACTGCTATAGTACGCGCCATGAAAGATCTGTTTATCGCCGATGCCCATCTGATCCGGCCCGACGACGCGGCATACCGCCACCTGCTCAGCTTTCTTCAGCAACAGCGGGGACAGGTGCGCACGCTGATTCTGCTCGGCGACATTTTCGAATTCTGGGTGGGCTACCGCCACTGCGTGTTCAGCGCCTACCTGCCCCTGCTCCACGAATTACAGCAACTCCAGGCCAGCGGTACACGCATTGTCATGGTTGAAGGCAACCACGATTTCCATGTCGGCCCTTTTTTCACCGAAACGTTGCATGCCACGGTGTTTGCCGATGACGGCACCGTGCAGCTCGATGACACCACCATCGCGTTAAGCCATGGCGACACCCTGGCACCGACCCGTAGTTACCTGTGGTTGCGCGGTTTCTTCCGTAGCGCTGCAGCCCGTTTCCTCATCCGCATCTTCCCCGGTGATCTCACTTGGAAAATCGGCGATATTCTCGGCGTGCTCAGCAAGAAAAAAAGCCGTCGCCAGCCACGAACCCAATATGTCCTCCCGGAACAAGCGATCCGTCATCAGGCCCAACAACGCCTAGACGCGGGTGCCGACCTGTTTGTCTGCGGCCATTTCCATCAGGCCCACCTGTGGCAACAAGATAAAAAAAGCGTGGCCATTGTCGGCAACTGGGGCGATACCTGCCATTACGGCCAGTTCGAAAACGGCCGTTTCACTCTGGAAGAGTACCACCCCGCTGCCAACCCTGCGACCTGATTCCCGATCAAATCATTATAACAAATCTTCGACGCGCCGTTCCGTAACCGGCACATTCCAGCCCTTCACCGTGTCGCGCAACACCTCAATATCGCCGATCAGCACCGTCACCTGTTGCTCAGGATGCAGATAGCGCCGGGCAACGCGCTGAACATCGTCAATGGTCACCGCAGCAATCCGCTGGCGGTAACGGTCCAGATAATCTTCCGGATAGCCAAATAATTCCTGATCGAGAATACGCGTGGCCAGAGCATGACGGTTGTCAAAGGCGAACACAAAGGAGTTGATCAGACTCTGCTTGGCCTGCTCCAGTTCCGCGGCACTGATCGCCTCTCGCCCGATCCGTTCCATCTCCTCATGCATCAGACCAACCACTTCGCCCACCGAGGCGTTCTTGGTTTCCGCCGCACTGATAAAGACGCCGGGAAGCCGCCGTCCCACGGAAAAATAAGAATACACCGAATAGGCCAGTCCTCGATTAGAGCGGATCTCCCGCATCAGCCGCGAACTGAATCCGCCGCCGCCGAGGATATAATTCATCACCTGAACGGCATAGAGGTCGGGGTTGTTTTTCTCAATCGCCAGCTCACCAAGCAATATCGTGGTCTGTGGCACCGGACGATCCACCAGCACCACACCGGCTTGCACCTGTGGTTGCAACGGCGGCACATCAGGCGTCACACTGTCATGGTGCCAATCACCAAAGGCCTCCTCCAGCAAGGCCTTGGCCGTATCCTTATCCACATCGCCGGTAAAAACAATGCGCGTATTGGACGGCCCAAAATAACGCTGATGGTTGGCTTGCAAATCCTCGCGGCTAATCGCGGCGACGCTGTGTAAGGTTGGCGACTCCGCCAACGGATGACCGGCATAGAGGCGCGACATCAGAATCTGCTGGGCCAGAGCCGCACCATGGTCCGCCTTGCGACGAATGCCTTCAAGCATCTGATTGCGGCTGATCTCAAAGCGCTCGGCATCAAAGTGCGGCTGGCGCAGCATGGCGGCCAGCAACGCCAACCCCGGGCGTACATCTTCTTTGAGCAACGACAGCGAGCTGCGCGTGGTGTAGGTTCCGGCAGTCACTTTAAGTGAGGCCGCCAACGCGTCCAGTGCCGTATCAAAGGCGGCGGCATCCCATGTGCCGGCTCCACCTTTTTTCAGATTATCAGCCACCAACTCGGCCAGCCCGGCCTTTTGCGGCGGTGCGGTAATCTTCCCCGATTCCACCACCACGGTCACATCCACCAAGGGCAACTCCGCATCCTGACGATAATAGACCTGAATGCCGTTCGCGAGCTGAAACGTTTCGGGATACTCGATGGTAAATTTCAACTCTGGAAGTTCCAGATCATCAGGGCGGCCAGCTGCGCCTAAGGCCGTGAGTGGCCAGGCCGTCACCAGCAAAAGAATCCAAATTAAAAATCTACAACACTTCATCGTCAGCCTCCTGCACCAGAGTGATCACACTGCGATTCTCCTTCGTCAGCCAACGTTGGGCCACCTGCTGCAAATCGTCACCGTGAATGCGGGCAATGTTTTCATCGTAATCAACCAGGTAACGCCAATCACCGGCAACCACCTGAAAACGGGTCAGCATATTGGCCAGCCCATTGTTGCTCTTCAGGTAACGCAGGCGATCGGCACGCAACTGTTTGCGAATCGGCGTCAACTCCTGTTCGCTAACCGGCTGTTGTTTCAACAGCTCAAGTTCGCGGTAGAGGGCCTGTTCCAGCTCCGCCGTGGTATGGGGAGAGCGCGGCGTCAGACTGACAACAAACAGATTGTTATAACGCGCTCCCGGAGCCGAATAACTGGTGACTTTGGTCGCCAGTTGCTGCTCCAGCACCAGCGAACGGTACAGACGTGACCGCGGTCCTTCGGTCAACAAATGGCCGAGCAGATCAAACGTATAATCGTCGCGCGATGGCAGTGTTGGTTTGTGAAAGGCCACCAGCAATTGCGGTTCGGCATCAAAACACACCTCGGTGCGTCGCTCCCCCTGTTGTGGCGGTTCGACGGCAGTCACTGGTGGTATTTTTTCTCCCGGCGGCATGGACCCAAAGTAACGCTCCACCAGCTGATGGGTCTGTTCGGCATCGACATCACCGACAATGGCAATCACCGCATTCACCGGTGTGTAGTAGCGATGCAGAAAATCTCGGGTCTCGGCCAGAGTTAGATTTTCGATGTCCGAGGTCCAGCCGATCACCGGATGACGATAGGGGTGCACCCGGAAAGCCGTGGACAGAAGCGCCTCGTACATCATACCGCCGGGACGACTTTCATAGGAGCGCCGCCGCTCTTCGAGCACCACCTCGCGCTCGGTATAAAACTCACGCAACACCGCATTCTGCATGCGATCCGCTTCCAGCGACATCCACAACTCCAACTTATTAGCGGGCAATGAGATCAGATAGCTGGTCAAATCCTTGCCGGTAAAGGCATTAAATCCCATCCCGCCATGACGGGCATAGATCTGGGAAAATTCGTCTTTGACCACCAGACTGCGATGCTGCTGTTGCAAGGTGTGCAGCTTCTCAACGAGAGCCTGCTTACGCTGAGCATCGGTGTGGGGCCGCTGCTCAAGACGTTCCAGAGCCACTGCGGTTTGCTCAATGGTCTCCAGCAACGGTTTTTCGGCGGCAAAATCGCGGGTCCCGATCTGCCGAGTGCCTTTGAAGCGCATGTGTTCGAGCAAATGGGCAACACCGCGATTATTCCCAACCTCGTTCACCGAGCCGACACCGATGGTCATATAGGCGGTAAAGGTGGGCGAATCGTGTCGCTCGGCCACCAGCAAGGTCAGGCCGTTTGCAAGAGTAAACTGCTGCACCTTGTTACCAAGGGAATCGTCTGCCCACAAGATGGTTGTAGACAGGCAAAACAGCAGCACGATAAAAACAGCGCGAACGAAAAAATTACGAGGTAAACGCGGGCTTCTCATACGTAAAACAGCTCCATAGTGGGTTCATTATTGCTGTGCGTGTCGGGCAGTTTATCACAGCAGCAACAGGCAAGAGAACCGTGATAAACACAGTTATGAAAGGAGTTTGAACTCAGAAAAAAAGCGGTGGCTGGAGTCGACAGGACAAAAAAATGCCCTGTTCCGGAGGAGGGATGGAACAGGGCGGTGACCCCAAGGGGAAGGGGTCGGCTTGTTGCTGACAGTTTCCTGCCATGGCTTAGCAACACTGAAAGCGCCTCTCCTCACCGTCATCACGGCTGCTGGAAAGACGACGTTACTATAGCTATAAACAAAAAATTCAGCAAGCCTAAATTTTTTTATTTTCACTTAATAGAACACCTTGTACAAAAAAGTTCGCCGCTCTGTCTTTATGCTGAAATTCCGCACGCAATCAGAGCAGCTCAGTGGTGCGTTATCAACAGGGTTCATCAAGCAGATGGTATTTTTCCAGCTTGTAACGTAACGTTCCGCGAGCAAGATTGAGCAACCGGGCGGTCTTGGCCACATTGCCCGCCGTCATATCCAGTGCCTGACGAATCAGCTTTGTCTCCAGCTCCTCAACCATCGACTCCAGACACATGCCCTGCGGTGGCAGCACCCAATCCAGCGCAACAGTCTGCTGCGGTGCCGGGCCACGCACTTCAACCGGCAGCATGTCCGGAGTAATCACTTCATTACGATGCATGATGCAGATCCGCTCGACCATATTGCGCAACTCCCGCACATTGCCCGGCCAATGGTAACGACTCAACAACCCGAGAGCCTCGGCGGAAATCTCACGCACCGGACGATTGAATTCGCGGCTGTAGCGTTTGAGAAAATGATCAAGCAGCAACGGAATGTCATCGCGTCGTTCGCGCAACGGCGGCATGGTAATGGGAAAAACATTGAGGCGGTAAAACAGATCTTCACGAAAGGTTTTCTCTTGAATCGCCCCATTGAGATCGCAGTTGGTGGCGGCAATCACCCGCACATCAATATCGATATTGCGGTTGCCGCCCAGGCGACGGATTTTGCGGTCTTCGAGCACCCGCAACAACTTCACCTGCAACGCCATATCCATCTCGCCGATTTCGTCGAGAAACAGGGTGCCACCGTTGGCCTCTTCAAACAGGCCGATCTTCCGGGCATGGGCATCGGTAAACGCCCCTTTTTCGTGACCGAACAGTTCAGTTTCCAACAAGTTGAATGGCAACGAACCGCAATTGACTTCGATAAACGGTTGACGCTGGCGCGATGACAGGTTGTGAATCGCCCGGGCGACCAGCTCCTTGCCGGTACCGCTTTCGCCACTGATCAGCACCGTGGCCGTGTCATGCTGGGCAACATCCTCAACCTGATGCACCACATCCAACAACTGCCGGCTGGAGCCGACCATGTTGGCTTGTTCAAGAAGGTCGGCTTCTGAGCGACGACGCAAACGGCGGATTTCGCGCTGCAGGCTGCGTTTTTCCAGAGCCAGTTTGACGATCAGGCGGATGGCATCGGACTTGAACGGCTTTTTGATGTAATCATAGGCCCCCATTTTCAGAGCCTGAACCGCACTTTCCACCGTGCCGTAGCCGGTGATGATAATCACCAGAATATCCGGATCCACGGTCTGCAACTGCTGCAAAACATCCAACCCGCTCGCCGCACCAAGGTTGAGATCCAACAGCACCAGATCGATCTCCTCCTGTTCAGCAATCTGCAAGGCCGATTTCGGCCCGTCACAGCCAAACAGCTGGTAACCGTCTTCACCGAGAATCCGCTCAAGGTTCTCGCGAATAAACGCCTCGTCATCGACAATAAGAATTTTATCCATACCTTATTCGTCCTTCGCTGCATCAGAATGCGGCGGCAAATGGGGAAAGCACAGCTCAAAGCAACTGCCCTGCCCTGGCGTACTGGTCACTTCAATGCGGCCATCGTGCTCAGCAACAATATTATGAACAATGGCCAACCCCAGGCCGTTACCCTCTTTTTTGCGGGTGTAAAACGGTTCAAAAATCAACCGCCGCTGTTCGTCATCCATGCCGATGCCGGTATCACAGACCCGCACACACACATGTTCGGGATACGCCAGCAACGACACTGTCAGGGTCCCGCCCTCAGCCATGGCTTCCTGCGCGTTGCGCAACAGGTTAAGCAGAGCTTGCTGCATCCGTTGTTCATCAAGGGCAATTTGCGGCAGGGTTTCGCCATAATCACGCACCAGAGTAACGCCACTGCGCTCACAACCCTGCTCAAACAATCCCAGCGTACGCTCAACCACAGCGCGCACATCACCGGGATGGCAGTCACTGGCCGACACTCGGGAAAACTTGAGCAGGTCGCCCACCAATCCCTCAAGCCGCTCCATCTCTTCCAGCGCCCGGCGAATCAACTCCTGATCTTTCGGGGTATGTAACAAACGATCATGCAGATCGTCCAGTAATAAACTGATTCCGGTCAGCGGATTGCGGATTTCGTGGGCCAGGCCGGCCGCCAGTCGCCCCAGAGAGGCAAGACGATCCATGCGTGCCAAGCGGGTGCGCATCTGAGCGCGCTCGGTGAGATCTTCAACGGTCAGAATCAGTCCGTTATCCGCCGACGGCGCCAGAGGAAACAGGGCCAATCGAAACGTCAGGGTGCGGCCTTGACGCTGGCACTCATAATAGCGGCTCCAGCCCTGTTGGGCGTCAGCAGATAAGCTGTTCGGGCATAAAGACGCAGCAATTTCCGGATAGCCGTCAAACACTTGAGCCAGTGACCGGCTCAATGTGCGCTCCTTCAGACCAAGAACGTTCTGTACCGCCCGGTTCATGGACGTCACCCGCCCCTGGTCATCAACCGTCATGATACCGGTGTCGATATTCTCCATCACCGTATGAGTGAAGTTACGTTCCAGCCGAATTTCACTGCGTGATCGACGCAAAGCTTGCAGACTGTGCGCCAGGCGCTCGCGACGCAGATGCAGTTCATCAACCATCTGATTAAAGGCTTCGGTCAAGGTGGCGACTTCATCGCTGCCATGCACGTCAAGCGGCGCGGCAAAACGGCCCTGAGCCATGCCACGCGCACTGGAAATCAGCCGATTCAACGGTCCGGAAATTCCACGGGAGAGCAGATGGGCGACGATGGATAACACCAGCACCGTGACAGCAATCAAGGCCCAACCCTGCCGCCAGAATCGGTTAAAACGGATACGAATATCCGCCGAAGTGGCCAGGGCGGCACGGTGAAAATTAGCGACCTCAGCACCAATGGTCACCCCACCCCACACCGGTTGGCCGGTTTCACCACGCGGCTGATAAAAAATCGGTGCAAACGCCATCATCTTTTCGGCACCGCCGACATTAGTGACATCGGCAATCCCGGATTGACCGGACAGCACCTGTTGCGCGACCAGCGGATAGTTTGGATGTATCGCACCGGCCTCAAACAGGTTGTACGCCCGTCGGCCATCGTCCTTATGCACCGCTTCCCCCTGAAAGGCTTCAACCCACTGTCCAGACGCATTCAGGCCCCGGATATCCCACAATTTAGGATGAGCAATCATCCAGCCCTGCCGGTCGAACATAAAGGCATAATTGCCCTCATCATAACGGGCATCAAAAACAAACGCTTGCGGTCCCGAACTGATATGGCGGGTAAACTCCATCAAATGACGATGATCCAGCGCGAGCATCACCACGCCTTGCTCTTCCCCCTGAGAGGAATACACCTTGCGGTAAAAACGGATTAGCCCCTGATACGTTTGTCCGGCCAATTGCTGCTTACGGGTCACATGGCGGCCCATTAACGGTGAAACATACACCGCGTCCCCCTGTAACTGCCGGGCACGTCGATAAAACGCATCCAGCTGCTTGCCACTCCTGTCCGGTTGACGGTGATCACGCAAAGAGGCCGGTTGGCCCTGTGACACATGCAAGAGCTCACGCCCCTGTGCACCGATAAAAACCAGGTCATGATATAGAGGAACACGGGTATAAATGCGCTGCCCGTCGGCACCAGTCTCCTGCCACAGGCGACGTTGATGGTGACGATAAAACGCCTGATATGACGCGTCATCAACCGGCAAAAGGGCCAGAGTGTCCACATCGGCTTCCACTCGGCTCAAAAAATCAGCCACGTGCAACGCCACATGTTGCGCCCGCAGCGACAGAGCTTGTGCTGCCTGCTGGTCCAGAGCCCGGGTCGCCTCTTTGCGTACGAGGGTTTCGACACTGTCGAGACTGCGTGACGCACCGATAATCAGCAGGATCAGCGGCACAAGGGCCAGCACCAGGAAAGCCAATAGGATTTTACGATGGAGGGTAAGCGTTATCATGGCGCCAGTATAACAGTCCGTCACCACGAACACCATATTGACTCACCGGTGACAGTTGGTACCACAGGGTGTCCCATCTTCGACCACTTCATACTAAAATGAAACAGTTGCAAGGCAATCCCTGCCCGCCACAACAACGTACAACGCCCTGAAAGTCCTTTAGCCGTGCCGGAACCAAAACCCTAACCCGCCGAATTCATAGAACAATAAAAACAACTCAACGCCTCGGCTAAGATTGGCAGCCACCTTGCAATCCTCTCCGACAGGCTGTTGAAAAGTCCTATCCGGGGACCTTTCAAAAAACCTGGAAGAGACAGCAACAGGGAGACCCTCCACAATGTGCAAAAAAATTTTCATTGCCGCGACCGGTCAGCACTGCGGAAAAACAACCATCAGTCTGTCGTTAATGCATCTGGCGCGCAAACAATACCGCCGGGTCGGATTCATCAAGCCTCTGGGGCCCAAACCGATCATGTATCAAGGCCGCTTGATGGATAAAGACGCGGCACTAACCGCGGAAATCTATGATCTGCATGACGATCTCGACTGCATGTCACCGGTGGTGGTGCAACAAGGGACAACCAAGCAGGTGCTGCAGGGCAAACTGTGCGCCGAAGCCATGCGCGACCAGATTCTCCAGGCGGCACAGACGTTGGAAGAACGTTGCGATTTTGTCATTATCGAAGGGGCGGGACATGGTGGCGTCGGTTCGGTTGTCGGCCTGAACAACGCTCAGGTGGCACGCATGCTTGATGCTCCGGTGGTGATGGTTTCCGGAGGGGGCATTGGCAACGTCATTGACCATGTCACCCTGAATTTGGCCCTGTTCGAACGGGAAGGTGCCGATGTCCGTCTGCTGCTGGCCAACAAGCTGATCACGGAAAAACGCGAGGAAAACCTTGCGTTCCTGCGCAACGCCTTTGCTGATCAGCCTTTGCATGTTGCCGGCGGCTTTAATTACTCGCCGGTTCTGGCCAACCCGACACTCGGCCGAATTTCGCAACTGCTGAAAACACCGCTGCACGGTGATCAAGAACAATACAATCGCATCATTCACACGGTTCAACTCGGCGCCGCCTCATCACAACGGGTCGCCGACCTGCTTGAGGAATCGACACTGTTGATTGTTACCAGCAGTCGCGATGAACTTTTGGTCATGCTGTCGTCGCTTTATCATCTGCCGGAATATCGTAAAAAACTGGCCGGTCTGGTGATCCCCGGCAGTACGGAGATGTCCCGGATCACCAAACAGATCCTTGACGACAGCGGCATCCCTTATGTGCGCATCCCCGGTACCACGGCAGAAACCTTTGCCACCGTCAAAGATGATGTCTCAAAAATTACTGCGCAGGACGACGAAAAAATCCATCTGATCCGCACCTTGGCGGAAACAGAGCTGGACTTTGCCACCATCGACCGTTGCCTGCATCCGGCGAAAGGTCGCCGCAAAGCTGTCGCCCTGGCGTAACCGAACAACCATCTCATGTTGTCCTTGGCCCCCGACTCGGCTCCTCCGGTCGGGGGCATTTTTTATAAAAAAACTCACATTTTCCAAATAGATTCCGTTTATTACGGTGACAAACATCACCGATCTGGTATAGTACAGCACCAAGTAGAGCAATGGACAGTGGTTTCACGGATCATCCCTCCGGGCCGTGTCACAATGCTCCAAGACGTTTACTCCGGTTCTTTACACCACCGATACAATCAGGACGATCTGTTGGCGAGGACCATGCACTGCGTTATATATCCGACCTCAATGCGGTTGAGATCCCTGTAACCTTCACGTTGGACAGTGACAGTTCATGGCGCCTGAAACGCACGACGATCCCCGCGGTGTAACGCCGGAAAAAGTGTAACGCGTTCCTGACTGGGAACGCCTGCCGTAACAACACGGCTATCGTATTCTACACCGACAAGACACAATGCGGCCCAATCGGCATAACCATGTGCACAGTCGGTAGGTTTTCCGAAGTTTCCGGCAAACCGCTATCAGTTAATGCGGGACGACTCCAGCCAATGGCGTCCCCCACATTGTTCGCAATGAACAATGCATTTAAAAGGTCATGCATGAGTAAAAAAATGTTAATCAACGCCACCCTTCCTGAAGAGGATCGGGTCGCGATTGTTGAAGACGGTACCCTCACTGAACTGGATATCGAAACCGCTGGGCACCAGCAAACCAAAGGAAACATCTACAAAGGCGAAGTGATCCGGGTTGAACAAGGATTGCAGGCCGCGTTCATCGATTACGGCGCACAACGCCCCGGCTTTTTGCAAATCGGTGAAATCCATCCCTCTCTTTATCCCAAACGCGACGACGAAGGCCAGAGCAACCGTCGACCGCCCATTACCGAAATCCTCAAGCGCGGCCAACAGATTCTGGTTCAGGTTGTGAAAGAAGAGCGTGGCACCAAGGGCGCAGCTCTGACCACGGAAGTCTCCCTGCCCGGACGTTACATGGTCCTGATTCCGCAAAGCTCATCGCGGGGGATTTCGCGCAAGATCGACAACGATCATGTGCGTAAAGAGATCAAGAACACGTTGTCCAGCCTAGAGCTGCCCGACAACATGGGGTACATCATCCGCACCGCCGCCATTGACCAACCTCCTGAAGAACTCAAACGCGATTTCGATTATCTGCTCAATACCTACAACAGTATTGTCAGTCACAGTGAAAAAGCCAAAGCACCGGCGTTGATCTATCAGGAGTCCAACCTGGTACTGCGTTCAATTCGCGATTACTTCTCGCCTGAAATCGACGAAGTGCTTATTGATGACCGCGAGGTGTTCCAAGAGGCTCGCGATTTTTTCAAGGCGGTGATGCCCGAATACATGCCGTTAGTCAAACTGCACCAGGAGCGGCGACCAATTTTTGCCCGTTATCAGATCGAGGAACAGATTTCCCATCTGTCGAGCAATACGGTGAACCTGCCCTCCGGCGGCTCCATTGTCCTCGACCAGACCGAAGCTCTGGTTGCCATTGATGTCAACTCCGGAAAAATGGGCGGCGAACAGGATGTTGAAGCCACGGCCCATCGCGTCAACCTGGAGGCTGCCGTTGAAGTTGCCCGTCAACTGCGCCTGCGCGACATGGGCGGCCTGATTGTCATCGACTTTATCGACATGCGCCAGCGTCGCAATGCCCGCGAAGTGGAAAAAGCCCTGAAAAACGCGCTGAAGATTGATAAAGCCCGCGTTACCGTCGGCCGCATCAGTCACCAGTTTGGCCTGTTGGAGATGAGTCGCCAACGGATCAAAGCCAATCTTGGCGAAGGCAGCTACAACATGTGCCCACATTGTCAGGGTAGTGGCCGCATCCGCAGTGATGAAAGCCGTTCCATCGCCCTGCTGCGCCGTATCCAGGCCGGCACGGCCAAAGGCCATATCGAAGCGGTGGTGTGCACAGCGGCTCTGGATACGGCGAACTATTTGCTCAACAACAAGCGCCGCGAGCTCTACGACCTCGAACAACGCTACAAGTTGACCATCGAAATCAAGGGTGATCCGGGTTACCTTCCGGAACAGATCGACATCGAGTTCGTCAAACAGTCGCGCGAACCACTCCAAGAAAATCACAACGCCCCTGGACCACTGGTTGACACGGATCTGTCAGAACGTGCCAACATTGATGTCGTGTTACCGGAAACATCCAGCACCGAACAGGAGCCCCCTGAAAACGATCAGAAGGACGAGAAAGGCGACGAAACGCCACGCAAATCACCTCGCCGTCGCCGCCGCCCCAACCGTCGTCGTAACGACCGCAACAAACGAAGCGAAGAGACCAACGACGAAACAGCTGCAGAGGTGTCCCAAGCCGCTACGGATCAGGACCAGCAAAAAACGGCACAAGCGCAAACACCTCAACCAACTGAGACACCGGCGCAGCCAGAGCAGACACTCGCTGACGAAAAGGGGACCGAAGCCCAAACGCAGCCATCCCCCCCTGTGGAATCTCAAGAGGACACGACAAAAAGTGGCGACGCTCCCGAAGAGACGGATAAGGCCAAAACATCGCGTAAACCCGCGCGCCGTCGCCCTGCTCGTAAAAAAACTCCGCCAAAGGAAACCGAGCAAACAGAACAGACCGCATCTGAGGTTAACGCTGCAGATGAACGTTTCCAGCAAAAGGTCTCGACAGACAGTGCGTCTGTTGAATCAGACACACAAACCGAGAAAAAACCAACACGCCGAGCTCCGCGCCGTAAACCAGTGGCGACCAGTGACGCTTCCGCTGAGGTGAAGTCGGATAACGAGACCAGCGAGGCCGCAGAGGAAACCAAGCCTGCGCCGCGACGCCGTCGCACCACCCGCAAAACAGCCACGGCAGACGCCACAACACCAGCTGAAGCGGTGCCTGACACAGCTCAGGAGAGCGCGAAATCGAGCGAAAAGAAGGCTGCGCCAGCGAAGAAAACCACCCGGCGCAAAACCACTGCTAAGACAACGACAGCCTCGGAAACCGCATCGGCTGAAGCAACACAGACAGATAGCAACGACGCACCACCGGAGAAAAAACCAGTGCGTCGTCGCCGGACTACAACGAAAAAAGCTCCGGAAAAAGCTGCAGAGGCGACAGAGAAACCAGCAGAAACCGCAGCTGAGGGTACGGAAGAAACGCCCAAAAAGAAAACAACGCGCCGTCGTACCACAACAACCAAAAAAGCGGTGGACGATACGGAAAAACCAGCGGATGCGGACAAATTAACGGAGAAAAAACCAACACGCAGCCGTACGACAAGAAAAACCACGACAGAAGAGTCGTCAGAGAAAGAAACGCCCAAGAAAACGACTCGGAGCAAAAAAAGCACGGAAAAGGCCGCAGAAGAGGGGGAAGAAAAACCCAAACGCCGCGCTCCGCGCAAGAAGAAGGCCGAACCGGCACCAGAAACCGACGCCTGACCGTTCTAAGATGTCGTGAACATAAAAAAACACCGTGGCAAAAAACTGCCACGGTGTTTTTTTATCGTTGTGAATCGGACAACAAACGTTACTCTCTTTTTCTTTCTTTCTCAGGCATCATCTGCCGGGAAATAATCGCCAACGGCAACAAGCGGCGATGTTTTTCCAACAAAGACTGAATATCCCCACCATCGTTGATGATCATATCTTCAGGACTGAACTCAGTCATGGCGGTAAAACCATCAGCTCGCCGATAGATACAAATGGTATAGCTGCGATCTGAAAAATCGAAAGAGCTTTTATGAACAAGTTCTTCAACAGGCATAGACTGAATACTCTCCGCTGAAAGGTGACAAGTATAATCATGTCTATGCAGATAGCATTCCAACTCTGAGACGGGCCAGAAACAGCAATGCCTCTGTCAGTGAAAACAAAAACAGAGGCATTTAACGATTAAAAAACAGCGATTTTACGTAAATTTTTATTTGCTGCGACTGACCACATAATCGGCAAGAATTTCAAGGGCCTGTTTTGCGTCACCGTCCTCAAAAACCGCTAATCGTTGTTTCGCGGATTCAACCAATTGTTTTGCGCGTTTACGCGTATAGTCGATCCCATCATATTGGTGGATCAACGCGATGACTTTTTCAAGATCTTCATCACTGAGCTGATCTTTTTCTACAATTTGCTCAACCCGGTCGCGCTCATCGCGACTGCAATGGCGCAGGGTTTCGATCAACGGCAAGGTCATTTTCCCCTCTTCGAGATCATGCCCACACGCTTTGCCAAACTCAGCCTGATCCGCAATATAATCGAGGGCGTCATCCATAAACTGGAAAGCAATGCCCAGCTCCATTCCGAACTCCTGCAGCGCCTGCTCCTGCTCAGCCGAAACCCCGCCGAGAATACCGCCACACCGGCACGCCGCAGCAATCAAGACGGCGGTCTTATCGCGCACCACCTGCATATAACGTTCTTCACTCAAATCGAGGTCGCAGGTACTGATCAGTTGCAGCACCTCGCCTTCGGCCATATTGGTCGTCGCATCGGATAATGCCTGAAGAATCGGCAGACTGCCGGTACGCACCATGATGGAGAAGGATTTTGAAAAAAGGAAATCCCCGACAAGAACAGATGCCTCGTTGCCCCAGACATTGTTCGCAGATGCTGCGCCACGACGCAGATCTGCACTGTCCACCACATCATCATGCAGCAACGTCGCGGTATGGATAAATTCGACAACACTGGCAACGCCAATATGGGATTCGCCCTGATAGGCGGCAAGTCGGGCGCAGAGAAGCACCAGCATCGGGCGCATCCGTTTACCGCCACTGGCCAGAACATATTCCCCAACCTTGCGAATCAGGGTCACTTCAGAGTCGAGGTCATGTCTGAACTGTTGTTCAACCAGTGACATCTCCCCTTCGAGCATTTGCAGCACACGTTCCATGAATAACTACCTACTTACTGGGATGGGACCGCAGGCTCACTTCCTTTCCCTGTTGGAAACACCATACGGTTCAATAACATTTCAACGTCCGGCAGTATAAAACAATCTGACTGGATTGGCATCTATAAAACAGCACCGGGACGGCGATATCACGGTGCTGTTGTTTTTCGGGGTGACAAATCTGCAGCAACACCGGGCTGAAACTGTTGCGTCTGTGCATCCCAATAATAGTGATCTTCAATCCACATCGCCTCGACAGCATCAAGATCCAGGTCCATACCCGGCATATTTTCGCTTAAATAGGAGGCATCAAGCATTTCATCGTCGTCAATCATCATATCCGCATTAAGGTCTGCCCAATGGATATGCTGAATCACCAGCTGGTCGGCGCCAATCAATTCAAACCGACTGCGCCGAGTTGCAGTGTGCGCCACCAACTCACCGTCAAATCGCATCATGGTTTTCACCTTGGCTTGCGGATCGACCTGCACCAGGTAGTAGATGGTCAACGGCTGATCCTGCAGTTGCACGATCCAACGCACTAATCCTGTTTTCTCATCAACGCTGTCCGGTGCCGGCACTGAGGAAACAAACCGCCACCCTTGCGGCAATTGTTCACGCACCACACCTCGAATCGTTCCACTACTGAAACGAAGTTGTACCGGAAAAACCGCCCCCGGGGCAGCATAACTGGGCAAAACCCGTTCTGCAACAATCGGCGGTTGTGGCCACAGCCACACGCTCAGTGCGATGGTTAGAAGGCACAGGGATAAAACCACGATGAGCCAGCGACGAGACAGATTCCAGAAAGGTGTTCGCGGCTGCGGTGCCTGCTCTTCCTGCCGCAGAATCTGTTCCAGAGGCACTTCCAACGCTTCTGCCAGTTTCTCGGCATTGGGACGCTTGATGGTCGGATAGCGATTATTCTCCCACCGGGAGATGGTATCCGTGGTCACGCCAACCATCTTTGCCACATAGAGCTGCGTCAAAGATTGCTCTTCCCGTGCCTGGCGAATTGCCGCACCGTCAATCTGAATCATGCCATCGTTCTTCTGGTTTTTTTCTGCCGTCATAGTGGTGTGAGGGTAGCAGATAGCAAGAAAAAGGGCAACGAAACAGCATCAGATAACCAGAAAAGCACTCGTTATAACCTACTGAAATCAGGCCAATCCGTATCGACATCGTACGGTATACCGATCGACATCTAATGCGTTGAGTGCAAAAGGCCGCTAAAACGGTAGTCACAGTTTCACACCACATTCCCATTTGACAAGGAGGTCCCACAATGAAAACGAAACTGCTGTTGTCCGTTCTGTTCATGGCCCTGTTCGCAACATCCGCTCTGGCCGCAGACACCTATGAGTACACAGGAAAAGGCACCGTCACCTTCAACCACAAAGTGCATGGTGAAAAGATGGAATGCAGTTCCTGTCATACCACCCAACCACCACAGAAAATTGCCATCACCGGCAAAAAAGAGGGTCACGCCCTGTGTCTGGACTGTCACAAAAAAGAGCAGAAAAAAGGCAATAAAGCCGCGCCGAAATCCTGCAGTCAGTGTCATAAAAAATAGTCCAGCCTTTCTTTAAATGCCCGACAAAGGAGATGATCATGAAAAAAACTCTGCATCTTGTTTTTGCGTTAAGCCTTGTTGCCGCTCTGGCCACCACCGCCCTGGCCCAACAGATTACCGGAACCGTCACCAAGGTTCGTGGCGACAAAATCACCATCGAAGTCAGCCGTTCGGACGCTAAAAAGGTATCCGCCGGTGACAATGCCACCCTGGAGATCACCGCAAAGGCCGTTGAGGCTCCAGCAGCCGGTAACGACATGCTCACCGGGTGCTAATCCATGCAATCGCCGGGCAGCTCTACGCAGCCCGGCGATTGCCATCTCTTTTGTGTTCTTGCGTCAAGAGCTTTTTTACTTCAACGTTTTTTCGATTTACCCCGGCCATAAATTACGCTACCAGTAAGGAATGGACATTTGGCTGGAACAACTGCTGACCAGTGTGACGGCGACGCTCTGGTATTATCTGCTGATCGTCGCGATTGCTACGGCTGAAGGGATCGCTCTGGTTGGGCTGGTCGTTCCCGGCAGTGTGTTGTGTGTCACCATCGGCGCAATTGCCGCAGCCGGTCACGCCGATTTCATGCTGACTTGTGCCTGCGCGGCTGTTGGCGCGTTTATCGGTGACCTGATCAGTTATGTGCTCGGCAGTCGGCTCGGCCCTCGTCTGGTCCACTCTTTCTTTCCGCAACGCCACAAGCCCCTGCTGAAACGGGCCCAGATTTTTTTCGCCGCCCATGGCGGTAAAAGTCTGTTTCTGGCCCGTTTTTTCGGTCCACTACGCGGATTAGTCCCCTTTGTCGCCGGTTCTGTCCATTTTCCGATCCACAACCTTGTCGGTTACAGTGCCATCGCCGCGCTCCTGTGGGGCCTGAGTTATCCGGGGCTCGGTTATTTGGGGATCAGATCCTGGCAACAGCTCCCGGGACTCCATTCTCTTGAAACGCTACTCAGCCTTGGAACCCTGGTTGGTGTTGTCGTTCTGATAATCTATTTTCGGCACAAAAAAAACCGCTGACAACCTTCGTCAAACGCTCTATCGCGCTTTTTTTCACCATGAAATCATGGCATAATTCCCCTCACCTCAAAGGGAGTAACCACCATGAGTACATCGGTATCCCGCCTGCCGGCGGAATGGGAAGCACAAGACGGTGTTTTGCTGTCCTGGCCGACACCACACAGCGACTGGGCTGACCATCTGGAACAAATCGTACCGGTCTTTATTGAACTGGTTGGTCACATCAGTCGTTTTGAACAGGTCATCATCGTCACACCACACCCCACGCAAACCATTGCCGCATTGCAGCAAGCCAACATCTCTCTGCAACGCGTCCAGTGTTATGCCGTCAAGACCAACGATACCTGGAGCCGTGACTTTGGTCCCATCACCGTTTTCAAACAGCAACAGCCATGGCTCTACGATTTCGGCTTTAACGGCTGGGGGCTGAAATTTCCGGCGAATCATGACAATCAAATTACCCGGAAACTATCTGAACTGGCTGTATTTTCAGCTCCAGTACAGATCCAGCCGTTAGTGCTTGAGGGAGGCAGTATTGAATCTGACGGCAGTGGTATTTTGCTGACCACCAGCACCTGTCTGCTCAGTGCCAATCGTAACCCGCATCTGAAAAAGCACGATATTGAACAGTTTTTTCAGCAGCAGTTCGGTATCCACAAAACCCTGTGGCTCGATCATGGCTATCTGGCTGGAGATGACACGGACGCCCACATCGACACTCTGGCCCGCCTATGCCCCGATCACACCATTGTCTACATGCAGTGTGACGACCCGGACGATGAACATTTCCCGGCATTGAAGAACATGGAAGAGCAACTACGCACCTTTACCACGCTGGACGGTGCCCCCTTCCGCCTACGACCACTCCCCTGGCCTCGGGCGGTTTACGATGAGGGGGGAGAACGACTACCGGCGACCTATGCCAATTTTCTGGTGATCAACCAAGCGGTTTTAGTCCCGGTTTATAACGACCCGGCAGACCAGAAAGCGCTGAAGGTGCTTGCTCAGGCATTTCCAGACCATGAACTGATCGCCATCGATTGCTCGGCTGTGATCTTACAACACGGTTCACTGCACTGTCTGACGATGCAACTGCCGAAAGGAACCCTGTCATGAGTACACGTCGTATCGCCCTGATTCAGCAGGCTTGCCAGCCGAGTGCCGAACAAACCCGCGAACATCTCACCACGGCCATCCGCCAAGCAGCTGGCCAGGGAGCGGAATTGATCGTCCTGCAGGAACTCCACAACGGGCCGTACTTTTGCCAGCACCAGAGTTGTGATTATTTTGAACTGGCCGAGCCGATTCCCGGCCCCGGCAGCGACTATTTCAGCGATCTGGCCAAAGAACTGGGAGTGGTGCTGGTGTGCAGTCTATTTGAACGACGCGCTGCCGGCTTATATCACAACACCGCAGTTGTCTTTGAAAGCAACGGACAACTTGCCGGCATCTATCGAAAAATGCACATTCCTGATGACCCCGGCTACAATGAAAAATTTTATTTCACTCCGGGCGATCTGGATTTTACACCGATCCCCACCAGTGTTGGAACGTTGGGAGTGCTGGTGTGCTGGGATCAGTGGTATCCGGAAGCAGCCCGTCTGATGGCTCTTGCCGGCTGCGACATGCTGATCTATCCCACAGCCATCGGTTGGGACCCACAGGATGCGCCGGAGGAACAACAACGGCAACGCGAAGCCTGGATGACGGTACAACGCGGTCACGCCGTGGCCAATGGTCTGCCGGTGATCAGTGTCAACCGGGTTGGTTTTGAAGCTGACCCAACGGGGCACACCGCTGGAGCACAGTTCTGGGGCAGCAGTTTTGTTGCCGGTCCCCAGGGAGAAATTCTCATTCAGGCGGACAGTGATCGCGAAACAGTGCTGATTCACGACCTGGACCTGCAGCGCAGCGAACAGGTTCGGCGCATCTGGCCGTTTTTCCGGGATCGCCGTATCGACGCTTACGGTGATCTGACCAAACGATTTCGCGATTAATCCTCGCGTCGAATTGATTCCGGCAACACATTGAGATAGCAAAGCTCAGATTCTCGATAGATTGCGTAAGGGAACTTTGTCGGCTACGCTGTTAAGAAGCTTACATCCATCTTCAGCAGCGAGGTGACTATGAGCCGCCCCCCCACCCTTGGCGAACCCCACGCGATCAAAGGACGATGGATCCCTTATGCCATCGCTCTGGTGTTATGTCTGGCGGTTTTTTCATTGTGGCAGGCGTTGGAAAAACGGGAAGCCCGAGCACGACAGCAAGCCATTGCCGCTGAAGCAGAAACAGTTCTGAATCTGATCGATCTCGACCTGAACAATCGCATCCGCTCATTGCAACGGTTCGTATACCGTTGGCAACAGCGTGGCGGAATGACACGCCAGGAATTTTTTCTCAATGCCGACAGTTATTTAAGCGATCACCCCGGTTATCAGGCTCTCGAATGGGTTGATTCCAGTTTCACCGTCCGCTGGGTGGTTCCACAACAAGGCAATGAACAGGCGATCAACCTCAACCTGTCCTTGGAAAAAAATCGCCGCACCGCCCTGAAAAAGGCCCAGCATCAACAGACGCCGACATTGTCCATGCCGGTTGAACTGGTCCAGGGAGGCATCGGTTTTCTGGTCTACCTTCCCATCACCGTCGAAAACAGCTTCGAAGGATTCTTGCTGGCGGTCTTTCGAACCAACACCTGGGTAGAATCCCTCCTCACAACACGCACCACACCACGCTATTTTAAATCCTGTATCCTGATGGACAACACGCGGATTTATCAAGCGCCTGATTGGCAACACCAGCCAGAAGAGCTGCAATACGCCAAAGAGTTAACCATTCGCAATCACCTATTTGTGGTACAAAGCCGCCCGACAGCACTCTATCTCACCACCAGCCACACCCTGCTCCCCGAACTGGTTTTTCTCTTCGGCCTGACCCTGATCATCTGCCTGGTCCTCATCATTTACCTTCTGCAAAAAACCTCTTCTGCGGTGCATAGCGGCAACCGCAATCAAAACATGCTGGAACTGGAGATTGAGCAACGTCAACAGGTTGAAGCAGAGCGGGAGATGCTGCTCAATGATATCGGAGAACGGGTAAAAGCATTGCATTGTCTCTACAGCCTATCGCGGCTGGCAGAATCAACGGGCAAAGACGTCGAACAATTTCTCTCTCAAGCCATTGAGTGTCTACCTCCTGCCTGGCAACACCCCGAATACACGACAGCACGGGTTGTTTTTGATGAGATGACTTTTACCACCAGTGATTTCCAAGAAAGCACTTGGAAAATGGATTCCACCATTCAAACCAACGGAAAAGTACGGGGAAAGGTGGAAGTCTTTTACACCAAACAATTTGCCGAATTTGACGAAGGACCGTTCACACAAGAGGAACGCTGCCTCGTCAACGAAATCGCTGACCGGATCGGTAGCGTCGTTCAGCAGAAAAAAGCCGTTGAAGCGCTCGGTAAAGAACGCCAGCGACTGGCCTTTATCCTTGAAGGGACGCACGTCGGCACCTGGGAGTGGAATATTCAAACCGGTGAAACCATCTTCAATCGCCGCTGGGCGGAAAATATCGGCTATCAACTGGATGAGCTGACTCCGGCGTCCATCAAAACCTGGGAAAAGTTCTGCCATCCAGAGGACTTGAAAAAAGCTTACCGCGCCCTGAAGCGCCATTTTTCAGGACGTGAACCCTTTTACCAGTGTGAAATTCGCCTAAAGCACAAAAACGGCCACTGGGTGTGGATTCTTGATCGCGGCAAAGTGTCCGTCTGGACTGATGACGGAGCTCCGTTGCGAATGTTCGGCACCCATACGGACATATCCGAGCAAAAAAAAGCGGAAGCACGCATCCGCCACCTGGCCAATCATGATGCCTTAACCGGTCTGCCCAGCCTGCGTCTCGTGCGGGACCGGATCAATGTTGCCCTGGAGACCGCTCACCGTAAACATGAACAATTCGCGGTGATGTTTTTTGACCTCGACGGTTTTAAGTCCATCAATGACCGGCACGGTCATGATGCCGGTGATTTTGTTTTACAGACCGTGGCCAACCACCTGCTCAACTGCGTCCGAAAATCCGACACCGTCGCCCGAATCGGTGGCGATGAATTCCTGCTGCTGCTGACGGAAATCAAGTCTGTTGAGAATGTTGAAAACATTGCCTGCAAAGTTATCGAAACCGTCAGCAGCCCCATGGAGTTCCATGGCTATCCCCTGCAGGTTCAGGCCAGTGTCGGCATTGCGCTCTACCCAACGCATGGCCACACGTCAAAAACACTGATAAAACAGGCGGACAGTGCCATGTACACCGTTAAAAGCGGCGGTAAAAATAGCTACCGTTTCGCCGTATCCTCTCAGGAGAAGGGGGAAAGCCCTGTCGTTTGAAGCGTTTTCAGAATGGGTCATGCCCTCTTAGCAGGATGTTGAAAAAGGCCCATCCGGGGCCTTTTCAATGAAGCAAACCAAAAATGCGATTTCCGTCTCGCTTCCAAAATCAAGGGCTTGAAAACCTGTCCTTGATTTTGGTCGCCCGTCCATGGGCTCCACAGGCTGTTTTTCAACCACCTGTTAGAGAGGCGGCCGGACAATCGGGGTCGTTGTCAACTCGGCGATTTTGTGAGGTTTTAAAAAAAGAGGTTCAAAAAACTCCCGGAAAAAACGCTCGGACCGTTTTTCACAAAAACCGTATCAAACAAAAATTTGAACAGTTTTCACCACTTAAATATCCAGAGGTGATCGACAGTGTGCTGAATGTATCCTATACTTAGCCTATAGGATCATCGCAACGGGAAGGGGAAAACATGTCCAAACATTCGACAACGCATCAACGTCAGGTATGGCTCATCTTCTTCTGCCTGGGTGTCATTATGCTCAACTTCCCCTTTATGCAGGTGTTCAACCGCCTTGACACCCTGCTCGGTATCCCGCTGTTGATCTTTTACCTGATGGTCGGCTGGCCTCTGTCCATCGGTGTTATTTACCTGTTCAGTGCCTCGCTTGAAGAACGCACGCTGCCAAAACGTGATGTAACACCAGACCGGGAGCTTGAATGATGTCTGTCCAGTTTCTCGGAGCCATCACCCTAGCCTACTTTCTATTGCTTTTTGTCGTTGCCTTTATGGCCGACAACCTGCGCCGTCGGGGAAAAAGTTTCGTCACCAATGCGAGCGTCTATTCGCTGTCGCTGGCTGTGTACTGCACCTCATGGACCTATTATGGCAGCGTCGGCCGTGCCGCCACCAGTGGCCTTGACTTTCTGACCATCTATCTCGGCCCGACACTAATCTGTTTTACCTGGTGGTTTCTGCTGCGAAAAATTATTCTGATCACCAAAGAGCAAAACATTGTCAGTATCGCCGACTTCATTGCCAGCCGCTATGGCAAATCAACCTATCTCGGCGGCATTGTCACCATTTTCGCCGTCCTCGGCATCGTGCCTTACATCGCCCTACAGCTCAAAGCGATTTCGCAAACGTTCAACATGCTGTGCGGTTCTGACAGCAATTTAACCACGGCATTTGCGCTACAATATCCCAATCTACACTTGGATACCGCTTTTCTTGCCGCCCTGTTTCTGGCGGCATTCTGTATTCTGTTCGGCGCCATGCGCCTCAACAGTACCGAGCGCCATGAAGGCCTGATGGCAGCAGTTGCCCTGGAATCGATCATCAAACTGTCGGCGTTTCTCGCGGTCGGTCTATTTGTCACCTACGGCCTGTTCGACGGCTTTGGCGACCTTTTCAGTCGCTTCCTGACCACCTTTCCCGAAAAATCGGACCTATTGCTGATCTCAGGAGAGCACAACAGCAGTGGTCGCTGGTTTTCCATGACCGTGTTGTCCATGATGGCGGTGATGTTTCTGCCCCGCCAGTTTCATGCCATGGTCATTGAAAACTCGGATCATGAACATATTCGCAAAGCCATGTGGGCGTTCCCGGCCTATATGTTTCTTCTCAATCTGTTTGTGCTGCCCATTGCCATTGCCGGGATTATCACCTTCAGCGGCGACACCACCATGGCCGACTATTATGTATTAAGTCTGCCGCTGCTTGAGCATCAGCAATTGCTGGCCATCTTTGTTTTTATCGGCGGTTTTTCTGCAGCCGGAGGGATGGTGATGCTGGAGTCGGTGGCCTCGGCAACCATGATTCTCAACAACCTGATCATGCCGATCATTCTGCGCTTCAACCTGAAAACTGCGGACATCTCCGGACTGCTGCTCACCATTAAACGGATCGCCATCGTTTCAGTTATCTTTCTCGGTTACTTTTACTATCGTACCCTTGGCGAAACCGAAGCCCTGGTCAATATCGGCCTGATATCATTCATGGCTGCCACCCAGTTTGCCCCGGCCCTTCTGGGTGGCATTTACTGGGAACGGGCCACACAACGCGGTGCGGCAGCCGGCCTGCTCAGTGGTTTTATCGTCTGGTTTTATACGCTGCTGGTACCAACCTTTGTCGATGCGGGCTGGCTATCACACGACATCCTGCTTCACGGCCCCCTCGGTCTGGAATGGTTACGCCCGACCGCATTATTTTATCTTGATACCCTCGATGTCTGGTCACATGCCCTGTTTTGGACGCTGTTTTTCAATATCGGCCTGTTTCTCGGTGTTTCGATACTGACCATCCCTTCCTCCGTCGAAGCGACTCAGGCACTGCGCTTTGTCCGGGTATCCACCTGGCGCGATATTCCGCAAAAACGCACTCGGATCAGCAAGGCACCGACGATTATGGAATTTGTCGACTTGATGACCAAATTCATCGGTGAAAAACACGCCAACATGGCAATTTCCAACTACCTCGGCGACCGTGAAATTGATGAAAAGGGCAGCCTGTCTGAGTATGAGATCCCCAACCTGAAACGGTTTACTGAAAAAACCCTGGCCGGGTCTGTTGGTACGGCTGCTGCACGCATCATCATTGAAAACTATCTGTCGGCACGCGGCAGCAAAATGGAAGATGTGTTTAATATCTTCGGAACCGTCAGTCTCAGCCGTGATGCCAGCCGTGAACAACTGACGGTTTTGTATGAAGCGGCCAATATGATCGCCAGTGGTGCGGACCTTGACACCATTTTCGACAATATTCTTGAACTTCTCTACCATCAGTTCCGCTTCGACCTGTGTGCAATCCGTCTGTACGATGAGGAGAGCAACCTGCTCAAAGTCCGCTGTTTCAAAGGGATCGATACAGAATTTCTGTCTCACGCCGATCGTGAGATCAACGAAGAGACATGTATTGGCACCACTTACATCAATAACCGGGTTGTGCTGGCCAACGATTCCGACTGTTCCGACAAACCAACCTCCATGGAGATCATCCGCCGTGAAGGGATCAAATCGTTCGCTCATGCCCCGATTACTATTGAAGGACAACCCATCGGCGTTTTATCATCCTATTCCCGGTATGCCAAAGGCATCTACACCGATGAATTCATCGAGCTGTACAAAAATCTCGCCGCCCAGATTGGTATCGCCTGGCGCAATGCCCGGCAGACCAGCCAACTGATCGAGGTAAGCGAGCAGGAGAAAGAATTAAAAATCGCCGAAGCTATTCAACTCAGCTTACTGCCGGACACTATGCCGGAGTGCGCCGATATGGACATCGCCGGGATTTGCGTGCCGGCGAAACAGATTGGTGGCGACTACTTTGACTTCATCAAAAAAGAGCAACTCCTTGATGTCATCATTGCCGATGTTTCCGGGCACAATATTGGTGCGGCCCTGCTTATGGCCGAAGTACGCACCTTCATCCAAGCCCAGGCCAGGCAATTAAGTACACCGCCGGATGTACTGCACGTCCTCAACCGCTTCATGTATGAGGACTTGACCAACGCCGAACTTTTCATCACCATGTTCTATCTTCAGTATGACCCGGTTCGTGGCCGAATCGCCTTTGCCAATGCCGGCCATAATCCACCATTACTGCTGCATCGAGCGACTGGCACTTTTGAGGAACTTGATGCAGAAGGAATGATTCTGGGTATCACAACGGATATGGAGTTTGAGGAAAAGCACGCTTATTTCCAGGAGGGGGATATCCTTGTGCTCTATACGGATGGTATTATTGAAGCAGAAAACAGTTCCCAGCAGATGTACGGTATGGAGCGGCTTAAATCCTCGATTCAAGAAAACAATGCTTTGAGTGCGCAAGAAATTATTGACAACACCATGGATGAGGCACGCATGTTTCAGGGGCGGCGCCACTTTAATGATGATGTCACGATGATTGTTTTGAAAATCAATTCTTAGGACAACAGGAGAAAACCAGATGAATGTTGCTATTGAAGAACATGACCACATCGTTACACTCACCCTCAAGGAAGAGCGTCTCGATGCGCATAACAGCAGCGAATTGAAAACCCAGCTGCTCAACCTGTTTGAAGACGGAAAAGTCAATATCGTCATTGACCTCTCCCCGGTTCGTTTTATCGACTCATCCGGCCTGGGTGCTCTTGTTTCCGGCTTTAAAAACGCCAGCTCCCGTGAAGGAGGGCTGAAACTGTGTGGCTTGCAGTCGCAGGTCAAATCAATGTTTGAACTGACAAGACTGCATCGTGTTTTTGAAATTTTTCCGGGAACGGAAGAAGCTCTGGCCAGCTTTTAGAAGGCTGTTAAAATCAGCCTGTAGAGCCCATAGAGGGCTTACCGAATCACTAACGCGTGGTCGTTAGTGATTCGGTAAGCAAGACGGAAATTGTATTTTCGACTTGTGAGGTTGAGAAGAGCCTGGACGGAACTTTTCAGCCCCCCGCAACAAGGGTTTCGCGAGGAGAGCACATTATGGAAAATCAACTTGAAGTGGACATTAAAGTCCCCAACCAGACGAAATACCTCAGTCTGATCGGCAAAATCGGCGAAGACGTTGCCTACACGTTGAAAAAATTCAACGATAATCGCGAAGAGCTTGCCTATCACATCAACCTGGTCCTGACGGAAGCGATGGCGAACGCCATCAAACATGCCAACCAAAATGACCCGAACAAGGATGTGCATATCAGTATTTCCCTGTCAAAGAACAATCTGTGCATCAAAGTCTACGACCAGGGACAGGGGTTTGATATCAGTGAGATCAAACAAATTGAAGCCGCGCCGGAAGACGAGCATGGCCGAGGGATTTTTCTTATCCATGCGCTAATGGATACAGTCACCTACAACCAGTGCTGCAACGGCCATGTTCTGGAGATGAATAAATCGCTTAACGGCCAATCAACTGCGGCAACTGCTGGTGATGATCCATGCGCTGACCACCCTCCCACTGATAAGCAATAAAATGACATCCGGCACGTTGGGCTGCGGCCTGATCCAACTCTGAATCACCGATAAATGTCATATGGCGGACGGCAACGTTCAACCGCCGAGCCACCTCCAGTAACATATCGGGAAAAGGCTTCGGTCGCGCCACATCCTGATGCGTTACCACTTCAGAAAAATAACCACTCAAATCAAAATGCTCAAGAATACGCGGCATACTGCTGCCCCGGTTGGTCGCGATAGCCAGCGGAACCGTCTGAGCGAGCGCGGCTAACACCTCGCGCAATCCAGGCTCAACCGTCAGTTGCGGAATAAACTGGTCGTAATCCACCTGTGCCGCCACAATCAGAGCCTCCTGCAAACGCTCTTCACCAAGCAACCCGGCAAAAACCTGGGGACTTGATCCGGTATGGCACAAATGGGCGCGTTCCTTCTGTTCCTTATCCACCTCCGGCTCGCCAAAGTGACGCAGAATCACATTGTAATAAGCCAGATTGGCCTGACGGCTGTCAAACATCACACCATCACAATCAAAGACCACCACTCGACACTCAGCGCTCACAGGGCCTCCTTGTATTGAGCCAGACAATCCCAGCCACCCCGATCATCATCATCGGCAGTGACAGCAATTGTCCCATACTCATTCCAGCAAACACGGCACCAAGGTGGGCATCCGGTTGGCGAAAAAACTCCACCACAAAACGAAATCCGGCATAACCGCTGACAAAGGCAAAAAACGTCGTTCCGGGCGCCTTGTTCGCCCGGTAAACAGCCAGCAGAATCAGCAGCAAGATAGGGCCCTCAAGAACGGCCTCATAAAGCTGACTGGGATGACGCGCCAGAGGACCGGCCCCGGGAAACACCATGGCCCAGGGAACAGAGCTGACCCGGCCCCACAGTTCACCATTAATAAAATTACCCAGACGGCCAAAGAATAAGCCGAAACAGGAAGAGATCACCAGAATATCGGCCACCAAGGCCACCGGAAGCTGACGCTTGCGGCAAAACCACAAAGCCGCAACGACCACCCCGAGCAACCCGCCGTGAAAACTCATCCCCCCTTCCCACAACGAGAGGATCTTCGTCGGGTGCTGCAGGTAAAAAGATGCGTTGTAAAATAACACGTAGCCAAGGCGACCGCCGAGAACCACACCGAGAACACAGGCAAACAGCAGATCTGCCACCGTATCTGACGACAGACGCAGGCGATTATGCGGCCTTGTCAAACGGCAAATCATCGCATAAGCACAGATAAAACCAGCCAAATACATCAGACCATACCAGCGCACGGCCAATGGCCCGATCTGAATAGCAACAGGATCGATATCAGGATAAGTCATCATGTTTTTTTTCCAACCAGGTCAACAGGGCGTCAAAATCGTGCGGTCTTGGGGCTTCAAACTCAACAACCTTAGAGTCTACCGGATGATCACATACCAGGCGAAAAGAATGCAACATGGTACGAGAAATCTCCTGTCCGACGAGACAACAGGTGCCACCGTAAAGTTTGTCACCCAACAACGGCGCCCCCGCTTCAGAAAAATGGACCCGAATCTGATGCATCCGCCCGGTGAGCAATTCAATTTCCACCAGAGCGAACCCGGAAAAGCGCTTCAGAACACGATAGCGGGTATGGGCAGATTTCCCTCCACGTTCCACAGACTTCATCCTGTTCGTCCGACGATTGCGTGCAAGCAGGGAGATAAATTCGCCCTGGTTATCAAGTCCGGGGTCGCGAACAAGGGCATGGTAGACTTTCTGAACACGCCGCGATTGCCAGGACTCGGTCAAGGCTTTATGGGAACGGGAATGAATTGAAAAGATCATTGCCCCGGACGTATCACGATCCAATCGTTGAACCATGCCCAGCTCTGGCTTGTCCAAGGGGCGATAAGGGTCTTTAAGAAACAACATCAGCGCCTCGTACAGCGTTCCTTTATAGCGTGCCGGTGTGGGTTGCGATTCCACCCCGGACGGTTTATTTACCACCAACAGAAATTTGTCCCGATAGAGAATATCCTCTTCGCTCAGCCGGAACGGTGTCAAAGGCTGTTGATCGCGATAGAGTTCAATCTGATCGCCAGGGTTCACTGCCAAACTGCACTTGCGCACCCGGCGGCCATTGACATGCACCCCACCCAGGTCGATAACCTTACGGATCACTGTGCGCGACAGACCAGAATCGGCCATAGCCAGCCACTGATCCAGACGCTTTTCAGCAGCTGGTGAATCAACCACAAAACTGAGCCGTTGTGATTTTTTATTTACCATGGCCTTCAATACCTAATTCGTGTTGACAAACATCATTTCAATGTTAGATTGTAATTAAACAACACTCTGGGGTGAGCGAGGAAAAGATTTATGTCGCTTGACCAACACCATCAGAATCGGGAAGTGACACGGTGACGGTGACGGTGAGCCAGCCTGAGAGCCTATCAGGACGCCTGAAGTTACCGGCAAACTTCCGCACCTAAGACACGGTCAAGAACCTGTCTCAGCCGCCACCCCGGAGATGTTTAATACGCAAAAAGCCTCACAGAAGTGAGGCTTTTTGCGTATTAAACCGAAACAAAATGTCATTCAAGACAAAACATGCTTTTCCAAAACAAAGCAGGTGAACTCACCACTGAAAACAGCCTTGTCTGCAACCTTGACCATGCATTCAACCTGATAGCGATTCTTCTCTGACGAAATAACCACAGCAGTTGCCGTCGCCGTGTCGCCAACGCTGACAGGAGCCAGAAATCGCGTCTGAGCCGCACCGAGGACCACTGTGGGTTCATTCACGGCCAACATAGCGGCATAGTCAGCCAATCCAAAAATAAAACCACCATGAACCAGGCCGTGGGGATCGGACACCATCGATTCAATCGTCACCAACTCAACCACGGCTTTTCCCGGCTCAAGAACAAGCGGAGCGCCGACCAAACTTGGTGAAATGCATGGATGCGTTGCTGGAAGTAGAGAATCCGTCATGATTAACCGAGGCTGTCAACACGCTCACGAAGCTCTTTGCCCGTTTTGAAAAAAGGCGTTTTTTTCGAAGGGATATTGATCAGGTTACCGCTCTTCGGGTTACGCGCCTGGCGTGCTTCTCGCTCACGAATGGAGAAAGATCCAAACCCGCGGATCTCGACCCGATCACCACCGATCAAAGCAGATCCGATACTGTCAAAAATCGTATTAACGACGAGTTCAGACTCTTTTTTGTTTAAATCGGAAGTGGACTCCATCAATCTTTCAATCAATTGGCTTTTTGTCATTTTATTCTCCCCAATACCAATAGCTTTCAATAGGTCTGCTTTTGCGACCATAACAATTGTAAGCCCTGTGTGTCTGTCTTTAAGATCACCCGTTCGATTTCCGTAGCCGTGCGACTGATAAAGTAATCAATCAAATCCGGCTTTGGCTCTGCAGGGTAAAGCACATCCGGCGTTCCTTCAATACCTGCAAGCTCGCCGGCATAGTGAATCGCCGCCTGTAAACCACCAAGTTCATCAACCAGACCGTTTTGCTGCGCCTGCCTGCCGGTAAAAATCCGACCATCAGCCAGTTGGAAAACCTGATCTTTCTCCAGATGACGCCCTTCACTGACCGCTGTAACAAACTGGTCATGAACATCATCAATTAAACTCTGCAGCAAGGCCTTCTCCTGATCGGTCATATCGCGAACAGAGGAGCCAATATCTTTGTGATCACCACTTTTGATCACATTGGTTTTCAAGCCCACTTTGTCCATCAGTGCAATCACGTTGGTGAACTCCATGATCACGCCGATGCTGCCGGTAATCGTCCCAGGATTGGCAAAAATACGATTTGCCGGAGCTGAAATGTAATAGCCTCCAGAAGCCGCTACCGATCCCATGGAAACAACCACAGGCTTCATTGTCGTCAGGCGAATCACTTCATCGTATATCTCCTGAGAAGGACCGACGCCTCCTCCAGGTGAATCAACACGTAGCACAATCGCTTTGACCGCATTGTTCTGCCCAAAATCGATCAGCTGGTCGACAATGGTCTTTGAGTCAGTAATGGCTCCGAGGACTTCGATGACGCCGACTTTGTCGGACAAAGCAAACTTCTGCCCGCTACCACGTGACGACGACATGATCAGGATGATCCCTGCGAAGAAAACAAATATCACAAAGAACACCACAATGGCTATGGCAAAAGGTCTTTTTTTCATCACAATCCTCACAAAAAAGCCCCTGCTGCAAATGCAGCAGGGGCCTGGAACCGCAACGAACTAATTAGTTCTCGTCGTTAACGTTGTTAAAAGCCCCTTGCAGAAGATCTCCAAGACTGGAAGTTGCCTTCTTCTGGGCGCCCATGAACGCATCCACTTCCGCCTTTTCTTTACGATCAGACAGATGCTTAATCGACAGAGCTATTTTATGCTCGTTGGTGTCAACATGCAGAACAACGGCTTCAAGCTCATCGCCTACCTTGGCGAAGTCCTTGGGTGAATCGACTTTTTCCTTGCTGATTTCAGAAACATGGATCAAACCTTCCACGCCCTCTTCAACTTCAAGGAAAATACCGAATTCAGTCACTGAGGTCACTTTACCACGGATGATCGTGCCCGGAGCATATTGCTCGGGAATAATCTGCCACGGATCCTGGGTCAATTGCTTGACACCGAGGGAGAAACGCTCATTGTCGCGATCAATATTCAAGACGACAGCTTTGACCAGATCGCCCTTCTTGTAAAGCTCAGAAGGATGTTTGATCCGCTTGGTCCAAGACAGATCAGAAATATGCACCAGACCGTCAATACCTTCATCAACACCGACAAAGATACCGAAGTCAGTGATATTCTTGACTTGACCTTCGATGATGGTTCCCGCAGGGAACTTCTCGCCAATCACTTCCCAAGGATTAGGCTCAACCTGCTTGAGACCCAGCGAGATGCGGCGGTTTTCCGTATCCATGGCCAGAACGACGGTTTCAACTTCGTCACCGATGGACAGCAGCTTATTGGGATGCTTGATCCGCTTGGTCCAGCTCATTTCGGAAACGTGAATCAGGCCTTCTACACCCTCTTCAAGTTCAATAAATGCGCCGTAGTCAGTCAGGCTGACGACCTTACCGGTCACGCGAGCTTCGGTCGGATATTTTTCAGCAACGCTCAGCCAGGGATCTGGAGTGATCTGCTTAAGACCCAAGGAGACGCGCTCTTTTTCACGATCAAATTTGAGCACCTTGACGTTGATACTGTCGCCCACCGCCAGAATGTCGGAGGGGTGTGATACCCGGCCCCAGGACATGTCGGTAATGTGGAGCAGGCCATCGATACCACCGAGGTCGATAAATGCACCGTAATCGGTGAGATTCTTAACCACACCTTCAACGATCTGACCCTCTTCGAGAGTTTTGAGCGTATCGGAGCGCTGACTTTCACGCTCAGTTTCGAGCAGAACCCGGCGGGAAAGAACGATGTTGCCACGGCGCTTGTTGAGTTTGATAATCTTAAACTCAAAAGTTTCGCCGATCAGCTTATCAAGGTTGCGTACCGGACGTAGATCAACCTGAGAGCCCGGCAAAAAGGCGTTAACACCGATATCAACGGAGAGTCCACCTTTGATGCGGGAGACGATGCGTCCCTCAACAACAGCACCTTCCTCCAGAGCATTCCAGACTTTTTGACGATCTGCTTTCTCTTTGGAAAGGCCGATCAGGCCACTTTCGTTTTCAGCGCGTTCAAACAGAACGTCAACCTTGTCACCCACTTCAAGTGTTGCCGGTTGGCCGTCAACGGCAAATTCTGCCAGAGGAATCACCCCTTCAGATTTGTAGCCGACATCAACCACGACAGAATCAGGGTTGACCTGAACAATGGTTCCTTCAACCACATCGCCGACGGCAAGATTGCCCTGCAGACTGTTTTCAAACAGATCCTTGAAGCTTTCCTCACCAAACTCTTCGTCAAACTCTTCTTCGAACTCGTCATCCATCATGTCGAGTTCTTCTGTGTTAACTGTTTCGTTGTTTTCAGACATTAACCAATGTACCCCCGTAAAAGATTACGTCCGCACTGGACGTTTTTTCTCGGCATAAGCCGCGAAAAGGAACCCTAGCATACACTTGTAAAAAAAAAAATAATTATTTTGCTCCCGCCGCCAATCTGTCAACCACGTCACGAATGATCCATTCCGGCGTCGACGCTCCTGCCGTAACACCGACCGTTTCAACATCATCCAACCAGGAGGGAATGATTTCCTCCGTGGTTTCAATATGAAAAGTCCTGGGTTGAATCTCGCTACTGATTCGGGCAAGCCGCGTGGTATTGGCGCTGTTGTGCCCACCAATCACCACCATCAGATCGACGCAACCGGCAATTTGTCGCGCTTCTTCCTGACGTACTGCGGTCGCGTCGCAGATCGTGTTAAAAATCCGCAACTCCTTACTGTTCTCAAGAAGTTCCTGGACAATCTCACTGAAATTGTCAAAGGATTGAGTCGTCTGGGCCACCAGTCCCAGTTTTTTGTGAGGCGGAATGGTTCGCGCTTCTTCGGGGTTGGCCACAACCCAGGTTTCACTTCCGGCGGCATAAGAGATGATCCCCTGAACTTCAGGGTGTTCCTGTTCGCCGACAATCACAACGCTATAGCCTTCCTCGCCAAGCAGGGCTGCGTACTGCTGGGCTTTTTTAACAAAAGGGCAGGTGGCATCCACCACCGACAGCCCCTTGCGCTCCAAAGCCAGTTCCTCGTTACGCGTAATCCCGTGTGAGCGAATAATGACGGTTTCATCAACAATCTTCTCAACGCTGTCCTGAACACGGATCCCCTTACCTTCCAGGCGCTGGACCAGCTGCGGCGAATGAATCAATGGCCCGAGAGAACAGATATGCTCCGAATTCTCCGCCGCCCGAAAAGCCATATTCACCGCCCTTTTAACGCCAAAGCAGAATCCGGCACTTTTCGCCAGTATGATCTCCATCTCACCTCCTATGCGCGTTGTTCCAGACGTTGGCCGACCACGGCCAGCATTTTTTCCAAAACCTGATCAATGGTCAGTGCGGTTGAATCGATGGCCACAGCATCTTCAGGACGCAGCAACGGTGCGTGTTCGCGAGCTGAATCCGCAGCATCGCGTGCTTCCACCTCATGGATGGTCTGCTGAAGGTCGACCTCAAGGCCTTTGGCAACCAGCTCGTCATAGCGCCGCTGACCGCGAGCCTGGGCACTGGCTTCCAGGTAAAATTTCACTTCTGCCTGAGGGAACACTACACTGCCGATATCACGTCCTTCCAGGACGACACCGCCGGCTTGGCCCATCTGACGTTGCAACCGGACCATGGCCTGACGCACCTCCGCGCAGGCGGCAATCTTTGAGGTCAACAGGCTCATCTGCGGTGTGCGAATCGCCTCGGAAACATCTTCACCATTCAACCAGACGCGCTCATGGCCATTATCACGCTGGAAATGGATCTCAATCCGGTGACACAGCGCTTCCAGCCCCTGACAATTTTCGCTGTCAATCCCCTCACGACTGGCCGCCAGAGCAACCGCCCGGTACATGGCTCCGGTATCAATATTGATATAATCAAGCCGTTGTGACAGCAAGCGGCTCAAGGTACTTTTCCCGGCACCGGAAGGACCATCAATGGCAATAATCAACTTTGAATTCATTCGTATTTATTCCATAGAAATAAGGCAAAGCACCGTGCCCCACCTCAACCAGTTCACACGAAAAAGGGAGAGGCCTGTCGGCCCCACCCTGATCAACAGCACGGTCTTCGTCGAGAACGTCAGACCGTCACGCTACGCAGCAACTGCCAGAAGTTGGGAAACGAGGTGGCGGTACATTGCGTATCGTCAATGACCACATCACCGCCAGAGCGCAATGCAGCAACCGCCGAACTCATCGCGATACGATGATCACCACACGAGTTGACGCGGCCACCCTGCAAGTGCTCTGCTCCGTGGACGGTCATACCGTCTTCGGCCGTGGTTACCGTAACCCCAAGCGTGCTCAAAACGTCGGCCATGGCGGCAATACGGTCGGTCTCCTTGACGCGCAACTCTTTGGCATCGCGGATCACCGTGATTCCTTCGGCGCAGGCAGCGGCAACACTGATCACCGGAAACTCATCAATGGCGCGCGGCACGTCTTCGCCGCCAATCTCAATGCCTTTAAGATCACTGCTTTTTACCAGCAAGTCAGCCACCGGCTCGCCAGCCATCTCCCGCTCGTTGACCAGCTCAATGGAACCGTTCATTTTTTTCAGAATGTCAATCACGCCACAACGGGTGGGATTGATGCCGACGTTCTTAATCAGCAATTCGGAGTCCGGTACGATCAGACCGGCAACCATAAAAAAAGCCGCCGAAGAGATATCGCCCGGCACCAGCAGGTCACGAGCGGTTAATTCCTGACCACCGGCAAGCGACACACCGCCATCAAAAGACGTGACCTCGACACCAAAGTGACGCAGCATCCGTTCGGAATGATCGCGTGACAGATGTGGTTCGTACACCGTCGTCACCCCATCCGCATAGAGTCCGGCCAGCAGAACAGCCGACTTGACCTGGGCGCTGGCAACAGGCGATTGATAACTGGTGGCTTTGAGTTGTTGGCCGTCAATGGCCAAAGGAGCGTATTGGCCCTGCTGGCGGCCACGAATCGAGGCGCCCATGCCGGCCAGAGGCGTGACAATACGTCCCATGGGCCGTTTACGCAAATACTGATCACCTGTCAAAATTGAGAAAAACGACTGCCCGGCCAGCAGGCCACTCATCAGTCGGATGGTCGTTCCGGAATTCCCGCAATCGAGCACATCTTCGGGTTCCTGAAGGCCGTGAACGCCCAAGCCATGAATCACAAGCTCGCCGTCGCCGGGTTGGTCAATGGTCACGCCCATGGCGCGAAACGCTTTGACCGTCGACAGGTTGTCTTCGCCCTGCAGAAAGCCACGGACCCGGGTCACCCCTTTGGCCAGGCTGCCGAACATGACGGAACGATGTGAAATGGACTTGTCACCGGGAACGGTGATCTCGCCACGTAAACCACGGCTGGCTGAAACAGTTTGACTCTGGACCATGTTGATTATCTCACCTTTGGTTGTAAGAGAGCATCGCGGGTTATTTTTGAACGCAGGAAAAATTCGTAGAGCCGTTCACCGTCCGCTTGCAGAATATCGTTTTTCAGTTCGCCAAGAAACTCTTCGAACTGGTTAATCATTTCAATCAGACTGTCCCTGTTGGTCAGGGCAATGTCACGCCACATGATCGGATCCGACGACGCAATCCGGGTAAAGTCACGAAAACCACCGGCCGAATAATCAAGAATGTTCTCCTCATAACGGTCATAATCACTCACTGAATTGACCAGCGAGTAAGCGATCATGTGCGGCAGATGACTGATAGCGGCGAGAATGCGGTCATGTTTGAGCACATCCATGGTCACCACCTCACTCCCAGCAGCCTGCCAGGCGCACGTTACCGTCTCGAGTGCCGCAGCATCGGTCTGGGCGGTAGGGGTCAAAATACACCGCTTGCCCTGATACAGTTCAGCAAATGCAGCCGAAGCACCGCTGCGTTCCGTGCCGGAAATGGGATGACCGGCCACGTAGCGCACCCCCTGTTGCTTGGCCAGCGGGTCAAGACATTCAACCACACACTGTTTGACACTGCCTGAATCCGTCAGGATCGCGCCCGACGCCATCAGCGGAATCACCTCGCGTGCAGCCGCCGCCATGGCGCCGACCGGCACAGCCAGCATCACCAGCTCAGCACCATCCACCGCTTGTGCCAGAGTGGACGGGAGCTGATCAATCACTTGAAGCTCATGGGCCACGCGCAGGTTGTCCCGATCCGCGTCCCAGCCGGACACCGTCGCAACAACGCCGGCCCTTTTCAATGCCAGGGCAAATGAACCACCAATCAAGCCGACGCCGACAATGGCAATTTTGTGCAAATAAAAATCGTTCATCGTTGCGAGTTCCTTCTGCGACCTACACGGCACGCGGATAAGAACCGAGCACTTTGATGAACTGACAATAGTCGCCCAGCTCCTCGACCGCCTCGCGGACCGCCGATGTTTCAATGTGCCCTTCGATATCAAGGAAGAATATATATTCCCAGGCCCGTTTTTTCAGAGGACGGCTCTCAATCTTCGACAGGTTGATGGCGCGCTTGCTGAACGGTTCGAGCATTCTGAGCAGGATGCCGGGCTCATCTTTGATCAGAAACAAAATACTGGTTTTGTCATGACCACCAGGGGCCGGGATCTGATTACTGATCACCAGGAACCGGGTAAAGTTACTCGGATTGTCGGCAATGTTGGCTTTGACCTGACGCAAATCGTATTGGGCTCCGGCCGCGGCACTGGCAATGGCGGCAGCACTTTTATCTCCCGCTGCCAGTTGAGCTGCTGCTGCGGTGCTGGCCACATCGATCAGGGGCACATCCGGCAGATTCTCCTCCAACCATTTACGGCATTGAGCCAAAGCCTGCGGATGGGAATACACCCGTTCGATATCCGATATGCGTGCCGTGAGCGACAGCAGATCATGAGAAATTTCCTGGAGGATTTCAGCATAGATTTTCAGGTCCGACTCCATGAACATATCCAGGGTATGGGTCACCACCCCCTCGTTGGAGTTTTCAACCGGAACAACACCATAGTTGGCTCGACCACGCGCCACTTCATCGAACACCGCTGAAATACTCTTTTGCGGCACCAACTGGGCGGACAGACCGAACTGCTGCATGGCTGCCACATGGGTAAAGGTCGCCTGAGGACCGAGAAAAGCCACTTTCATCGGTTGTTCCAACGCTAAAGAGGCCGAGATAATTTCTCGAAAAACCCGTTGGATCGCTTCGGAAGGAAAAGGACCGGGATTGTGCTGACGTAGTCGTTCATAAATGGCCTGCTCGCGACTCGGCACATAATAGGCCGATTTGCTGCCCTGTTTGGTTTTCCCGACGTCCAGAACCACCTTAGCCCGCTCGTTGAGCAGATCAAGAATCTGGTTATCCAGGGTGTCGATTTTCTCGCGCAACGGCTTCAGCGCATCATTCATGGGTCCCCTGCTCCTTTAATTTCGCTTCGAATGTCGTCGTGACAATCGAACAGTATTTTACAGCGCTGTGAATTTACCTCATGACGTGGAGAAAATCAATGGACCTGCCGCTGACACGACGAGGGATCATTCGCCAATCATTTTCACCAGCACCCTTTTAGAACGCTGGCCATCAAATTCACCATAAAAGATCTGTTCCCAGGGGCCGAAATCCAGCCGACCTTCGGTAATCGCCACCACCACCTCACGCCCCATTATTGTCCGCTTCAGATGGGCATCGCCATTGTCTTCTCCGGTCTGATGATGGGCATAGCCATGGGCATCATACGGTGCCAGTTGCTCCAGCCAACGGGCAAAATCGGCATGCAACCCCGATTCATTGTCATTGATAAACACCGATGCGGTAATATGCATGGCATTCACCAGACACAACCCCTCGCGGATGCCACTTTGTTTAAGACAAGTGTCCACCTGGTTGGTAATATTGATAAATCCCATCCGTTGCGGATGGTCAAACCACAGCTCTTCTCGATACGATTTCATTTTCCCCCCCATGATTTTCGATCACTAGAAAATCAAACAATTCTGGTGGTTATTCAAGACCTTGCAATGTTTAAAAGGCTATGATAATGTTCGTCGCCGTTTAACGCAAATAGATAAAAAATCATTAACACCACGAATACCGAGTTGGTCATGAGTCAAAAAATACGTTTTTATTCAATAAGTTACATTGTCAGTTTATTCTTGTTATGCAGTTGTGATGTGCATACCGGCAACTCCGCCCAAAACCGGGTTCACCTTGAGCCGACCTCCTATCACCAACTGATTGAAACTTTTGCCCACTGGGGTTACAGCTGGGAAACACTTGACCAGGGGGTTCCGGCATTTACCCTGGAGCGTTTTCCACGCGACATGGGCCATGTTCGTGATGTAAAGCTGAAGAAAAAGCTGTTTTTCCTCAGTTTGCTGCCTATGGTCATCATGCAGAATGAAGCGATTCTCCAACAGCGTGCCACTCTGAAAAAGCTCCTCGCCAGCTCTGCGCCGCTCACGACCAAGCAACAGCAGTGGCTCACACTGTTGTGTCACGAGTATCGCTGCGAAGGTGATCCTCTCACCAACCCGCAGGTCGCCCGGCAACTGCTGACACGCGTTGACATGCTTCCCACGGCCCTGGTCCTGGCTCAGGCAGCCAACGAATCCGCCTACGGCAGCTCGCGATTTGCTCAACAGGCCAACAATATTTTCGGCCAATGGACCTTCACGCCGGGCACCGGAATTGTCCCTGCCGGCCGACCGGAAGGTGCCACCTACGAAGTGCGAAAATTTTCCAACCTGGCAGCATCCATTCGCTCTTACATGAACAATCTCAACAGCCACCGGGCTTACCAGAGTTTGCGGGAAAAACGTTATGCCCTGCGCCAGGCCGACGCACCGCTGGAAGGAAAAAAACTTGCCGAAGGGTTGTTAAACTACTCAACCCGGCGGGATGCTTATGTCAATGAGATTCAGACCATGATTCGCCATAATCGTCTGGCCCAGCTGGCAGCCCTGAAACTGCGCACTGACGTGCAGTTGGCGCGAGTGTCGCTGTTGCCTCAGCATCAGATGAGTTCCCGGCGTACGTCAACCTCCCAGGCCAACCTGCTCTTTTAGCGAAACGCCGGCGATTCAACGTCCTGAGTCAGGGGTGAATCCACAACTGACTGAACCAACTCCAACCACCCTTACGGCTTTGTGCTGTAAGGGTGTATTTGTTTCGTCGCCCCGCCAACGGCTTTTCAGCCACCACTTCAAACAGCCCCTGTTCCTTATCCACCAGACGGGGAACAACAGGATCCTGTCCTTGTACGTAACAGCGCAACGATGAGAGCACAATCTGCTCGGTATCCAATTGGAAACGCAGTGTCGGCGGATCGTCCTTACCGATAACCGGGCTGGAGGGGGCAATAACCGTCACCGGCATGGCACCCATCGCCAGCTTACCGGTAAACCCTTTCAACGTTGCAAAAGGACCACCCATGGGAAAACGCGGCAGAGCAAACGGCGAAGCCAGCGCCGAGATCACTCCGGACTGTTGGGCAACCGCCGCCTGAAAGCCCATCTCCTCGAGCAAAGTCATCATTTGCGGAGAATATTCACCATAGGGATAGGCAAATAGCGCCGGTTTCATTTCGAGGTGTTTTTCAAACAGCTGTTGGGCTGTTTCTATATCCTGACGCGCCCACGTCCGCCACGCTTCAAGAGGCATCTTTTGCTGTTGCGTGACAAAATAGGGATGGGTGGCGGAATGGTTACCGATCTCTATGCCCTCCTCGTGGAGCGCTTTAAGCTGCGGCCAATCGAGATAGCTGTTGCCGCCGACCGAGGCGCTATTGACAAACAGGGTTGCCGGATAGTGATAACGGCGCAACAGCGGCATGGCGCCGGTCAAAAACGATTCATAGCCATCATCCACGGTTAGCGCCACGCAACGCTGCGGCAACGGGGTCCCGGCTTTACGAGCCGCGACAATCTGGCCTAACGTCATCACCTGATAGTCGTGCTGTTTGAGATAGGCCAACTGGGCTTCAAAAACATCAACTGCAATGTTGGTCGAGGGATAGCGGTTATCGCCGAAACGATGATAGACAAAGGCAGTGGCTTGATCGGCACACCAGACGGTTGAAGGCAGCAACAAGGCCACCAACAAGAACAACAAGAGATTTTTTTTAATCATTATGTTTATTATCTCGAACGATCGTGCGCAGGTAACGGCGAATGCTGTTACGTGCTCTCGGAGTGACGGCCCAGTCGAGCCATTTGGGTAAAACACCGGGGACTTCCACGGTTTCAATCTGCACCTGATCACCGTCCATCAACCGGGTTTTCAGGACGCGAGTCTGACCATTGATGCGGGCGCGAAACGCATGGATCCCGAGTTTTTCATGAATTTCAAAGGCAAAATCAAGGGCACTGCTGCCCTCCGGTAACATGCGCGATTCACCATTGGGTGTATAAACTTGTATGGTTGCCGAGGCCAGCCGCAGATGGTCAATGTCAAAAATAGATTCCCCATCCAGCAGGCTACGCATCAATCCGGCAAAATTCTCACGACGGAATTCAAAGCCCGGCGCCAGAACACCGGACTCATTGAAGCGCTCGAACTTGCGCGTGGTGATCTGAATCCGCAACCGGTACTCCCCCGCCTGCACTGTGGTTTTTATCGCCTGATAGCCATGCTGCGACGGTGCATTGAGGTGATCACGCAACTTGCCCGTAATCGGCTGATAGAGGCGGTGCAATAAGCCAAGCGCCACATAGGCATCCATGGTTGAATCCACCAGCACATCAAGACTGTACAGGGCTGAAATGCCGCGTCCAACGCGCATGGCCCCTTCGAGGGAGAAGGACCGCCAGTTATCCTTGAGCGCCACGTTGAGATGATGGCGATTGAACTCCGTGGTAATATCATTGCGAATCTGGCGACGCGCTGACTCACTGCGCTCACCAAGCTCAGTCACCACCCGCCGGTAGCGCGAGGCCCGGCGTGGATAGAGAATAGCCAGAGACAACGCTTCCAGCTCATCTGCAACCTGGCCCATACCGAGATGGCGGGCCAGCGGGATGTACACGGTGCGGGTCTCTTCGGCGATCAGGACTTGTTTCTCCGGTTTGAGTGCACCGATGGTGCGTAAATTATCGAGACGGTCCCACAACTTCAGGCACAGCACACGAATATCTTTAATCGCTACCAGAATTTGATTGCGATAGGTCTCGGCTTTGAGAATTTCGCGACTCAGGGCGGCATCCTCGACTTTCGTCAACCCCTTGACCAGCAGAGCCACCTCATCTCCAAAGTCAGCCTCGACCTCCTCAAGGGTTACCGGAGTGTCCTCTACTACGTCATGCAGCAACGCGGCAATAATCGAAGAAAATTCCATCCAGTGGCGCGCCGCCAGCAGGGCCACACGCAGCGGATGGAACAGGTAGGGCTCGCCCGACTTGCGTTTCTGTTCGGCATGAGCGTCCTGAGCCAGCTTGAAGGCGCTATTCAGCTGTTTGATGCCATGATCGAGATCGCTTTCACTGAGACTGCCACCATGATGGGTCACCAACAGCTCGGCAATGTCATTCATCAATTTGTGAATTTCGCGTTGATACTGCTTTTTCTTCATTACTGCCTCTGAGTCTAACTTAAATGACGGAGTCTCCGCCACAGAGACTCATCTCTACCCATCAATGAGCTTCCTGCCAAGCAACTACCCCGGAGGCCAGTTCATCTGACGTCCACCGAGCAGATGGTAATGCAAATGGCCAACGGCCTGACCACCATGTTCGTTACAGTTATTGACCAGACGGTACCCGGGTTCGGCAATAGCCAGCTGGCGCGCCAGTTTCACGGCTACAAAATGGATGCGGGCAAGAACCTGCTGGTCCTCGTCCTCAATGTCATTCATGCCCGTAATATGCTTGCGTGGAATGATCAGCATATGGATCGGCGCCTGAGGATCGATATCTTTAAAGGCCACGACCAGATCATCTTCATAGACAATTTCAGACGGAATCTCTCCGGCGACGATTTTACAGAAAAGACAGTTGTCCGGCATCTTCAGCTCCCTCTTTATTTCTGGTGACGTTACGGCTACGGCGTTCGCTCAACGCAATCACATGCCATCGCCTCCTGGCTGCTATCTTATGCAATCTTTCATCGTGTGAAAACAGGATAATCTGATGATCAGCACTTAAACGCTCCAAGACTGTGACACTTTCCTGTAAACGCTCCCCATCAAGGTTGATCAGGGCATCATCGAAAAAGAATGGTAGCGTTTTCCCCGGCGTCAAAAAATGAGACAGCCCGAGGCGAATCGCCAGACACACAGCGTCCATGGTGCCGCGGCTGAGTTGCTCCAGGGCCACCCATTGACCATTGCGACTTTTCAGGCGCGCCGAAAAATCCTGTTCGATGGCAATCGCCGAGTACTTGTTCTGCGTGGCTTTCCGCAGATACTTGGCAATGCGTTTTTCAAAACATTGCAGGCTGCTGGTGTGAAACTCCTCCAGTGACTGCTGCAACACATCAATGGCACAGTGAAGAACCTGCTTGCGCTGCTCAAGAACACCCAAGCGCTGCTCAAGCTGCTCACGGTGGCGGATATCCTGCTCGCCCTCCGCCAGCCGTCCCAACAACACGGCTTCATGACGCACCAGAGCAAGCAGGTCGGCTTCACGATTACGAATCGACTGCTCCAGGGCATCCAGTTTGTTCTTGGCCTCAGGCAGATCTTCAGGCTTCAGGTGCTCGGAAGAGGGTGCGTCATCAGAAACACTCGTCTGTTCAGACGTTGCCACCGCCCCTCCCTGCTCGCCTTCATGTTCCATGAGTACGGCAAGGCGTTGCAACGTCTCACGGTGCTGTTCAAACGCTTTCTGAATCCGCACCAGTTCAACGGCTGAAGAGGCAATGCCCATGGCTTCAAATTCATCGTCCAGTGCCGTCAGTCGTTGCTGCTCCTGTTCGCGCCGCTGTTCAAGCGCAGCAATCTTCTCCTGCAGGCCCTGGCACGCTTTTTTAACTTTGGCAAACCGACAACCAAACCAGCCCCATCCGGTGATGGCCCCGAGACCGGCAACAATAGCGGCACCGAGAGCCCACTGCGGTGCAAAAAAGTACGTCGACTGGCCTGCGACAATCAGCAACAGCATAAACAGCAACGGCCGTTTCCAGTCGGGATGACGCACCTTCTGTAGACGATCACGAAACGGAATCATCTCGGATTGCAAAGCAACCATCTCATGGCGCACCTCATCCGCGTCCGCCAGCAAACGAGTCAGGTCCTCCGGTACCGGCACGGGAATCCCGGCCTCACGCAAGGTCTGCTCCAACTGTTGCCGCTCACTCGACATGGCATCTTCGCCATCTCCTGCATCAACAACTTCACCGCGTTCATTGTCCTCCGGCTCGGGCACTTCTGCTTCAATTTGCCATTGCTGCTGAATCCAGGCGATATAGTTAAGGCCTTCGTCAAGTTGCTGCCGATCCTCGGCTAACGCGCCTTTAAGTGCGACGATCTGTTGTCGAACCTGTTCCAGTTCGGCCAACAACTCATCACTCTGTTGCTGGCGTTGCGCCATTTCCTGCAACGCGTCATGAACCACTTCCAGCTCTCGCGGAGAAACCGTCGCACCACTCCAGGGGTTGTCACTGGTCACGGCATCGTAGTCATCTTTGAGCGAACGCAACACCATTTCGCTGTCCCCTTGGGTAAATCCAGACAAAATAGTGCGCAAAAAACGTTCAAATTCGTCGGAGGTTGTCGGAAAATCCCCTTGACCGGCAAATTGGGTGGCACGAAACAGCGGTTCATCGCTGATACCAAGAAGCTCACGCAACAGTTGCGCATAGTGTTGGTAATGTTCCGGGTAATGGCTCAAGGCAATCTGAGCACTGAAATGATCTATTAGATGATACATGCCGTCGTACTGAAACAGATCGACCTGATCCGTCACCACATCCCGCTCAAGGCGGATATTGCGCTGTCGGCTTTCAAACTGTAGCACCGCCTGACAGCCCTGTTGGCTGCCCCACGGTTGATAGCGTTGTTTGTCACGCAGGCCGAACAAAACGGCCGGAATGGATGCCATCATGGTCGATTTACCGGCTTCATTGGCACCGACCACCAGGTTCATTCCTCGACGAAACTCAAAGGTTTTATCATTGAAACGGCCAAAGCTTTTTAATTCCAGGCTGCGCAGAATCATACCTCATCCTCCGCAACAGCATGAAAGCGGTGCAACAATTCTCGTAACGCCTGTTCATAGACCGAGCGCTGGCTCTCTGAAGCCTCCACCGCCAGCTCAATAAAACGACGACACAGAATGCCGCGCACTGTTTCCTCTTCGGCCAATCGGGTCAATGTTTCACTGGCAAGAAACCGGGTCTCATCGTCACACGCCAACAAAGCAAAACGCTCCTGGTGGCGTGCCACCACTTTGACAGGATCAAACAGCTCTTCAATGGCTCCAACCAGGCGAACTCGCAAGGCAACATCGCGCTGCGCCCATTCATCGAGCATTTGATGGAAATGCTCCGCCGGTTCATGCGTCATCACGGCAAGCTCGCGCTGTTCAAAACGGATCGATTCGGTTGCCGGCGATTCAAGCGCAGCACCATCGGCCCCCAGAGTCACCACAGAGCAGCACCGTTCACCACATTCGTTAAAGCTGAGTCCTTGTGGGGTTCCCGGACAATCAGCACGCAGCGTTCCGCCATGTTCAACCGTTCCATGGCTGCGATTGCCCACCACGACATAATCCAGGTCCCATGCCAGAATCGCTTTTTTCCAATGCACCAACGGATCCTGAAACGGATTGCGCTGATCGAGTTTAAGGCTGTGAAAGGCGCCGAGATGCACTCCGTCTCCGCAACGACGCGCCATATAGCTCTGGGCATTGCCGGGATCACATTGCCACGGCAGGGTGTACAAAAACAGATCCCCTGCCGTGAGGTTGAACACCAGCGGCTGAGAATCCACGCTGCGCTCTTCAACCACCCAGGGGTGAAAACGTTCGTCGCGATACACGGAATCGCCCCCCAGAGGGTGATCGTAACAGCCAGGAAGGATGACAATACGAATCGTTGGAGCAAGCGCCGTCAAGCGATGGGCAACCGCCTCGCGCAAAGAAACTTCCGGTGCATGATGCGCAAACAGATTGCCGGTAAAAATAAGCAGATCTACCTCATGCGCTGTTGCGTGGGCAAGGAGACGATCCAAGGTTGCCAACTGGGCAGCAGCCATGCGTTCACCCACGGCAGGGGAAAAAGGCAGCTTGCCCCCCAAACTTAAATCGCTGCTATGAAGAATCTTTATCATGTAAAAAATCAGTTCGTTACGACACGGTGTTTAAGATGAATCAGAAATTCCCGGTTGCCCTTGGGACCCAGGATGGGACTCTCACACAGCGCACTCACGTCACAGTTCAAGGTCTCAGCCAGTTGTCTGATTTTGGCAATCACCTGAGCATGTTGTTGTTCATCACGAACCACGCCGCCTTTGCCAACATTGCCTTTGCCCACTTCAAACTGGGGTTTAATCAGGGCAACGATATCCGCATCCGCCGCAAGCACCGCCAGCGTGGGAGGCAAGACTTTCTCCAGGGAAATAAATGAGGCATCAATCACGGCCAGATCCGGCACATCGTCGAGTTGCTCGCGCTTCAGCTCACGAATATTGGTGCGCTCCAGATTAACCACCCGGTCATCTTCGCGCAGCTTCCAGGCCAATTGGCCATAACCAACATCCACAGCATAGACTTTGGCGGCACCGTTCTGCAACAGACAGTCGGTAAAACCACCAGTGGAAGCGCCGACATCCACGGCAACTCGTCCGTTCACCTCAAGACCAAACTGCTCAAGTCCACCCGCCAGCTTGAGGCCACCCCGCGACACATAGGGGAGATCGCCCCCCCGCACCCGGATCGCGGCATCCTCGGCAACACGGGTACCGGCTTTGTCGATAACGGTATCATTGACCAGGACATTGCCGGACATAATAAGGGCTCGTGCGCGCTCACGAGAACGACACAAGCCCAGCTCAACCACGCGTTTATCCAGGCGTTCTTTCGTTGCAGACATAAAATTTATCGCTACTAAAAGAGGTTTTTGCAAAAAACTCAAAAAAGGAAACAGACAGAAGAGATCCACGGGCCTCAACACCTCACCAAAACTACCATAGAGCGTAGGTTCGGGCAACCGTGGACACCGCGGAATTGAAGGTTGGCACGATGAAAAAACAGCCGGTTGTCAGGTTAGCTCTGACACATCTCAAGATAGGCGTCACGACCACTGAGAAAGCTGACGATCTTGATCCCCATACCGGCGTGTTTCACTTTGCGCAGCAGATCCGGCGGCACTTTACGAGCCCAGTGGACACGACCCTCAAGACGCGCAACGTCACCGTTGGGCAATTCCAACTCCATAAGCACCAAAGCCCCAGGCTTATAAACAATAAAAGACTTGATACACAGACCGGAACCGGAAATATCGGACGTAAAACCAACCTTGGATGGACTTTCGGTTCCATAGAGGATACGTAAGCGTTTTTTTACTCGCCCCTTACGGCGCTTATCAACCATATTGGCTCTACTCCTGCTCCTCGACACCGAATATAATGATTAGAGCTGACCTTAGATCAGTCTTTTACCGGCCCAAGCAATTCTTTTAACGCAGAGTTAATTAAATCAGCAGCTGGCTTAGCCAAAGGTTCCGTCGTGTTATCGCCGGTGTGTTTTTGAAGCCGTTCCTGCAGTTTCCGGGTCACCACCTCACTGGCTTTCTGCCCCAAAACCGCTATATTATAACTCAATTGTGGTCGATCATAACGCCCTGAAATTGTTAAGGGAACACGTCCCCACCCATCGTGTTCCACCATATATTTTTTAACCGCAGCCCCAGGATTCAATTTCTCCACCATGGCAGGCGACAGATAGACATCGAGAGTGCTGTTAATCTCCTTGGTCAACTGCACAGTCCCCTGAGATTTCAGGCGAGAGCGACTCCCAGAGAATTGGCTGATATAATCAAGCTGACCGCCGGTGCGCAGGGTAAAGGTTCCCGTCCCCTCTTTAAAACTGAAGACAGAAAATTCCGGCAATACCAACAGAGCGGCCAGCTGCTTCATCAACGCGGTGCCCTCCATACGGCCATCAGCAATCGTGAATTCACCGTTACCGGCCAGATTCTGCTGAATGCGCAGCGATTGTGTACCAGCGCCATTAAAGTCCATGTTCAGCTGTGCGGTGCCAAACAGAGAACCCTGTTTTTTCGGCTGCACCTGGGCCACAAATTCACTGAGGTTAACGTCACGCGCTTCACCATGCCCCTGATAGACAAAACCCTGCCGATTCAGATCGACCCGACCGGCACAACGAAATGTTCCTGACGCCAGTCGGCCCACCAAAGTGTCCACACTGAGAACATTCTGATCCACGGCAAACTGGCCCCGCAGGCCATCGACCCGCACGTTGTTCCATTTCAGCTGCTCAATGGCCACATCTCCACTGATCATCACCGGCAGCTGGACAGGCCCGGGCTCATGCTGTTCCCGGTAACCCGCCGAGCCGCCGTTTCCAGAGGTTCCAAGTCCAGGAGAAGCCTCAGTAATGCGTACCGAGGTCCCACTGGTTTGGGGTGTCGCATCAAATTGGTCGCTACGCAACTGAACCGTGAAACGCGGCATCGCGCGCTGCCAATCGTCACTTTGCAGGGTGACGGACAACCGGTTGTCACCAAGAGCGATGGTCAAATCCTGGCCATCCAGCTTTCGGCCGGTCAAGTCCAGTCGCCCATCAAAACGGGGACGCCACTTATCGACGGACAGTTGAACCGCCGACAACTCCAATCGCCCCTGCTTCAACAACCCTTTGCCCAGAGAGGTCGGTCCCTGCAAGACCCATTCACCATCGACGGTACCGGCGGGATCATAGCCCGCCAGCTTCCGACTCAACGAAGGCGGTAGCTCCTGAACAAGGCGACGCAGCGACCATTGAGGGGTCATGATTTTCAAATCGACAGCAGGCTGTTCATTCAACCCGGTGACGGCCCCCAGAGCCTGAAGTTGAATCCCATTCATATCAATATTCAATGTCGCCACATCAAGACGTTGGCGGGCAGCATCAAAGCCCAGATCAACATCAAAATCGATTTGGTGGCCCTGCAGCGGCCATGATTTCAGACGATTCAGCACCAGATCAAGATTGCGAGCCACCACCTTTCCAGACACCTCCAGAGGCGCTGTAACACCGCCATGCACACGTAATTCGGCGTCAAGGATCAAGCCATCAAGACGGCCATCAAGGTATTGTTGATAATAGGGTTGCAACGGAATCAGATCCAGACCGTCCGTAATCAGTTCAAGGTCAAAACTCTGAGACCCGAGAGCAAACGTCCCCTCAATATCCACGGGGGCACCGTTGAATTTACCCCACAAAACAATGCTGGATTTGCGGTCAAACGACACATTACCGAGCCGTAAGTCAAACTGGGAAAACTTATAGATATGGGCAGGAGTGCCAAACGTGTAATCCTTGAAAAGCACTTCGCCCTGACTGATATAGAGGTCGGAAACCAACAGGTCTATCCCAGCCTCTGCTGCGGAAGGCGCCAGTGATGCCGTCTGTACTTTGGGCGGAGAAGCAGGTAAAGACAGAAAGGTCAGGTTCCACTCACCGCCGGCACGTCGCTCGACGTTGAGTTTCGGATGTTCGATGCGCACTTCATCAATCACCACCCGCTGCAACAGAAGCGGCCACAGCTGGTAACGCATCACCACCTTGTCGGCAGAGACAAGCAGGGTATCATCGTCAGGATCGACAACAGCCAGATGATTCAGAGTCACCCCGGAAAATAGGCTGACATCCACACTCGCAAGATGAACTTTTCGTTGAAGCTTTTGCTCCAAGACAGGAATAACCGCATCGCGAATCCGTTCGGGGGTTACCAGAAAGTGGGCAACAATGACCACCCCCCCCAAAACAAACACGGACAACAGGGCAAAAACACTGAGATACTTTAAAACTCTGTTGCCCATACTCCTCACCTCGTCACTTGAGTGACATCACTTTACAGGCCGATTGCTTGCTCGCAGGGTGTTTTCACCAGCCTGCTAGAGCTAAGTATAGCAGAAAACACATTTCTCTCCGGAGCGAGAAAAACATTCCCAGAATCAGTCCGATTCAAATGAAAAAACAATTATGCCTTTTCACTCATAAGAAAGCAACCTAACATAAGCCACCCCGATTAAAACATCCCAGCGTCCAGTGTGGTTTATTCTGTCCCTTTTTGCCACTATTTACGACCGGCCTCTTCAGTTCAACTCAAGCCAGACCTGCGGCGGCACGCTTTGACAGCATCAAAAATGATTCTAAATCCACACAAACAATGATCAGAACAGGATACGAGACACACTCAATTTTGTCATCGGAAAGAGCATCTGCAGGAGCGAATTTATTCGCGAATTGTTCTGGTCATTGATCTTTTTTATGATGGGAATTCTCGGCTGAAGCCGCTCCTACAATGGACAATTTCAACTATGCTGACGGACGGGCAGATTGTTAAAAACGTCCCATCCGAGACCTTTTTAACGGCGCAAGCCGAAAATTCGATTTCCGTCTTGCTTACAAAATCAATCATTTGAAGACCTATTCTTGATTTTTGTCGCCCATTTATGGGCGCCATAGGCTGTTTTTCAACAGCCTGCTAGGTGTCAAGATTGAGTTGTCGGCGTATTTCGTCAGGAAGTTCGCTGGACGATTTTGGCAGGGGGGAATCAGGCGCGAAACGTCGGTAGGGGCAATCCTGAGGCAACACACCCATGGAAATAATGTCCGGCGTCAACGCCGCACAATCGGGCTGTTTTACGGTTCGATTGTGATAGACACGACACCGCGGTGGCGACATATCGAGATGGGGACAAGGCGATGCGGTATAAAAAATCTCGCCGCAATAATCGAGTTTTTCATAACAGCAGCGACCACAGCGCTGACACAGCTCTTCCCACTCCGGCGTGCCGGGTCGGATGTGTGAATTAGTCACGAAGAGCCTCCAGAACCGCTTTGACTTCAATAATAATATCATTGGCGGCTGGACTTTTCTCCCAGCGCAGAAAGGTCTCAAAACAGCGCGCCGCATCACGTTCACGATCCTGATCTAAATACAGATAGCCTAAGGTCAGCCAAGCCGGGGCATACCCCGGGTCGAGGTTCACAGCCTGCCGGGCATAGCGTTCAGCCTCCTCCAACTGGCCGGTTTCATAACTTAGTTCGGCAAGGTTGCCGGACGCTTCAACATCTTCATCGTCAACGGCCAACGCTTTGAGGTACCACGTTTTCGCCCCGATCGAATCATTTTGCTCAAGGCATAAATCGCCCAACGAATTCAACGCAGCCCCACAAGAGGGATCGGCCTGCAGTGCCTGATCAAAATAATTTTTTGCCGCAGCGTAATCCTGTTCGGAAAAACACAACAACCCCAACCGCACCAGAGCCTCCGCCGCATGATTTGCAGAAGAGACAAGGCGTTCATAGGTTTTGCGCGCCGGGGCGACCTGATCCTGAGCATAATACTCATCCCCCAGAGCCAACACCAGCTCAGCGCCAGCCGCAGCCTCACGGCCAAAGCGTTCCAGCAACTGTAACGCTTTACGCGGCTGACGGTTTTCAGCGTAGGCCTCGGCCAACAAGACAATCACTTCTTCGTTGTCGCCAAATTGGCGATGGGCACGCGTCAGCAGTTCAACGGCCTGCCGCCCCTGCCCCTGCTCCAACATCTCAGTCGCCTGTTCAATCATCTGTTCGGGAGTTTCCATGTGGTTATCCTGTAGTTAGGCCGTCACATCCTGATAATATGCGACGAAATCAGCAATCCCCCATGGGGAGGGGGGAATCTTGGCTATTTCAACATCAAGGGTTTCAGCGAGATCATCAAGAGTCATATCATCCAGCAGGACATCCTGGCCTTCGCGGCACATGATATCGGGAATCAGTAGAAGTTCAGGAAGTTTCTGCCCCTGTAACTGCTCCACAAGGTCTTGCCCTGTCAGGAGTCCAGCCACTGTGACCCCACCGGCAAAAAAATGGTTATCAACGACAAAAACCTGCAAACGGCTCCCCGTATGTTGATTGAACCGATGAGAAAAACGACTCAACTCACCTGCGGCGGAGCGACCAGTAACAATCCCCATAGTGAAGTCGGTATAATCGGCCGGTTCTGCCAGAACTTCCTGCTCTTCATGGCGAAACAAAGCAACCAGGCCGACACCGTTTTCAATCTGGTCTAACGCTTCATAATCCGCCAGGTCGGGAAAGTCGACCTGCCCCTGCAGATAAAATTCATCGGCGGCAAAAACAAACCGGCTGTCGTACTCCCGCATCAAACACTGCTGCTTAGCGTTAATAAGAGTAATCACCTCGCGACACTGCTCGGCCGTAAACTGCTGCAACTGCGGCAAGGCATGACGATGTCCAGTCAAGCCGACGGGAACCACGGCCAGCGTCTTAACCTGCGGAAACAAGGCTGCCAGCGCATCAATGGTCTGTTCCAATACCACACCATCATTGACACCGGGACACAGGACAATCTGGGTATGCAACTCAATCCCTCCGGCAATCAATCGCTTCAACAACGGTATCGGCGACTCCACGGGACGACCGAGCAAAGAGCTGCGTACGGTTTTGTCCGAGGCATGCACCGAGACATACAACGGAGAAAGCTGCTGACGGAGAATGCGTGAAATATCGTCTTCACTTAAGTTGGTCAGACTGATATAGGCACCGTACAGATACGAATAACGATAGTCATCATCACGCACATAGAGGCTATCACGCATCCCGTCAGGCAACTGGCGGACAAAACAGAACTGACAGAGGTTACGGCACTGCCGGGGACGTGGTGCATCAAAGTGGAGGCCCAGGGGCTCCTCTTCATCTTTTTCAAAGTCGAGTTCCCATAATTGACCGTCCTGCTTCTCAATATCAAGAACCAGCGCTTCCCCGCGAAGCAACAACTCATAATCAATCTGGTCATGAACTTCTTCGCCGTTCACTGCCAGCAAAAAATCGCCACGACACAGCTCTAGCTGATCGGCAATACTTCCTTGATCTACGGAATCAATTTCCAACATAGTCGGCCTGAAACAAAGAAGGCCCCCGCTGCACTCCAGTCGGGGGCCTGTCGCTAACGTATGAAGCGGTCGACACTAATCGCGTCCGCCATGTAACTTGAACAAGCCGTCGGCTGAGGTAATGGATGAAATCGCGTGTTTATACAGCAAAAAATCGCCGCCACTCTCAATCAGTACGCAGAAATTATCAAACGATTTGATATAACCCTGCAACTGTTCACCCGACATCATGACAACGGTAATCTTAACACGCTCTTTGCGTGCCTGGTTCAAATACTGATCTTGAATATTAAACGGTGTTTTTGCCATGACCTTCACTCCTTCAATAAATGCATTTAAATAAAATCTTCAATCCATGCAAGGATACTATCAAACCTACTATCGTAATCAACCCAAATAATCGACTTATCTTTGCGAAACCATGTCAACTGTCGCTTGGCGTAACGACGGGTTTCCTGCTGAATGTCTGCGATCGCGGCCTCTCGTGTGACGTCATTTTTCACATAGCGGATCGCCTGTTGATAGCCAATGGTACGCATTGACTTGAGCTCAGGCGAGTAGCCTCGATCAAGCAACTGACGCGTTTCCACCACCAGCCCCTGATCCATCATCTGCACCACTCGGCGGTTGATCCGGTCATACAGTTCAGCCCTATCCATGCCGACGGCCACTTTAAGCACCCGGTAAGGCTGTTCTTTAAAACCGTGCTCCAGCTGCCACTGCGACAGCGGTGTCCCCGTCAATTCAAAAATTTCCAGAGCCCGAACGATCCGTGTCACATCGTTAGCATGAAGACGCTGGGCCATCTGCGGGTCACAGCTCTGAAGTCGATGATATAGAATCCCGCAACAGCGCGCTTCTTCATCCAACATCCGCCGACGCAACGCTTCATTTTCACCGGGCAGATCCAACAAGCCCTCAGTGAGGGCACGAATATACAGACCTGTACCGCCAACAACAAGAGGCAAATGACCCCGCTGATGGATTTCTTTAATCCGTGCGTGAGCCAGATCGGAGAAATTAGCCACGCTGAATTTTTCATCGGGGTCAACCACATCAATCAAATGATGGCGCACCGCCTGCTGTTCTTCCACCGTCGCTTTGGCAGTGCCGATATCCATGTATCGGTACACTTGACGCGAATCCGCCGAGATCACTTCGGCAGGAAAGCGGCGGGCAATGTGAACCGCGAGATCGGTTTTCCCCGATGCCGTGGGGCCGGTGACCACCACAAGCGGAATCCGGACATCGTCTATCATATGCGTCTGAACATCTTTTCCACGTCATGCAGTGTTAAACGCTGCATCACCGGACGGCCGTGAGGACAATGGCGGTTAAAATCCACATCATCAAGCTGGCGTAGTAGCGCGACCATCTCATTCACCTGCAAAGCCTGATTTGCACGAATCATACCATGGCAGGCCATCTTGATCAGAACCTCGTCTATAGCTTGCTGAGAAATGTCACTGGACCCAATCGTACTAAAGTCGGTCAGCATGTCACAAACCATTGTTTTAATGTCTTTTTTCTCAATATAAGCCGGAACCGCTTTCACGGCCCAACTTGTTCCGCCAAAAGGTTCCAGAACAAACCCCAACGAATCAAAGCGTTCAAGGGACTCCTGCAATTCAGCGTCTTCACGTAGGTTGAGTTCAATCACTTCGGGAAATAACAACTCCTGCTGCTCAATGTTCCCCTGGGCAAGCTGATTTTTCAGGCGTTCAAAACCAATCCGTTCATGGGCCGCATGTTGGTCGATCAACACCAGATCAGCACCATCTTCACACAGGATATAACTGCGATGAAACTGACCGATAACACGCAGTGAGGAAAAATACGCCGAGGATCTATCCATATCCAGTGTGTTTTCACCATCAGCAGGCTCACAAACGGGTGGAACTGAGATGACGGAATCCGGCTTAACGTCCTCTTCATAACCAGAGCACGACTCGTGAACCCGGCCGGCAGCTGGCGACGGCACACAAACAGCGGCTTTTCTCTCACCGGTGAAGGGCGAAACCACCGGAGGAGGTGTATTGACACGATGAAGATTGAGATTGGGCTGCTCCGCAGGCGTTGCTGGTGGAGCAACAACGGGGGGGCTTTGCAGCTCATCATCACAAACAGGCACCTCCTGATGGCGACGCAGCTGCTGACGCAGAGACGAGCTGACAAAATCATGCACCCCGCGCTGGTCATGAAAACGAACCTCATGCTTAGTCGGATGGACATTAACGTCAACGTTTTCCGGCTCAAGAGCAAGAAACAGAACACACACCGGATAACGCCCCTTCATCAACAAATGACGATAACCGTCAAGAATGGCATGCTGCAACACCCGATCTTTGACAAAACGACCATTAATAAAACTGTAGATCCCCTGCGTGGAGGAACGGTTCAACGTCGGGTCACCAATAAACCCCGAAAGCTGAAGTCTGTCATCACCGCACTCCACATCGATCAGTTTTTCAACCACCGAGCGTCCGAGCACGTCAGCTACGCGGGCCTTGAGTGATTTTTGCCGGTAGAGATCAAGAATCGTTCGCTGATTGTGGATCAGGCGGAAATGCACCTGCGGATGCGCGAGACTCAAACGGGTGATAATTTCGGCGATATGCCCGAATTCGGTTTCATCACGCCGTAAAAACTTGCGTCGGGCAGGCAGATTAAAAAACAGATCACGAATCTCAAAACGCGTTCCCACGGAGGCGGCTTGCGGTTCATGGTGACGCACCTCACCGGCAACCAGCTCCAGCAGATTGCCCGTCTCCTCACCAGACTGTCCACTTACCACCGCCAGCCGTGAAACCGCAGCAATAGACGGCAGAGCTTCACCACGAAACCCTAGAGAGCTCAAATGGAACAGATCGTTCTCACTGCGAATTTTGCTGGTTGCATGGCGTTCAAAACATAAGAAAAGATCTTCCTTGCTCATACCGAAACCATTGTCACTGACGCGGATTTTCTTCTTGCCCCCGCGCTCAACATCAACAGTCACCTCGGTTGCCTGGGCATCCAGAGCGTTCTCCACCAGCTCCTTTACAACAGACGCAGGCCGTTCAACAACTTCACCCGCAGCAATCTGATTGCACAAGGTTTCCGGGAGGATGGCGATTCGATTATTTGGTGGCATAGACAACATCATCAATTGAGTTCTGACAAAAAAAGGCCAGCATACGCCAGCCCTTCTGGTTAAAAATATCCGGCAAGTGACTCAGGAACGCCGCTTTTCCATCTTGGACAACGTGGTTTCAATTTTACTCAGATGCGCATCCACGCCTTGAGTTGCCTGCGTAATCGGCAACTGAGCCAGACCCAAATCACCTGCCACGCTTTGCACGATCTGCGGCACCACTCCGGTCAGTTTCTGCAAATAGGCCTCAAACAGACAATTATCGCACAACGTATTGATCAAGCGGGGGACACCAGCAGAGTATTGAAAAATCAGCTTGACGGCTGGCCCGGAAAACAACATGTTTTTTGCTCCAGACACCTGCAAACGGTGTTTAATATAAGCCAGAGTCGACTCTGCATTCAAAGAATGGAGATAATAACGCATAGCGACACGCTGTGCGAGGGGTTCATCAAGACGCAGACATTCTTCAACTTCCGGCAGTCCGAAAAAGATCACATTAAGCAACTTTTTACCGGGTATTTCCAGATTGAGCAAACCACGAAACTCTTCCATCAAAGCCCGGGTTTGCAACATCTGAGCTTCATCAATCAACACCACAGCCCGACGCCCCTGCTTGTCAATCTCCAACAACCGCTCATAAAGTTGCTTGAGCACCGTCATACGATCCGCTGCCGGATTGGTAACACCAAGTTGCATGGCGATACGGGTCAAGATCCATTCCGGTGTAATCCCGGAATGCACCATCACCAGCAACGAGGATTCATACATCTCTACAGGCAGAGTATCGAGCATACGCCGAGCCAGAGTGGTCTTGCCCGAGCCGATACCGCCCACCAGAACGGCCAGACCTTTATTGGAGTCAACAGCCCTTAAAACACGCGTTAGAGCCTGACTGTGCTGTTCACTGTCAAAGTAAAACCGGGCATCCGGGGCATTTGAAAAGGCCTCTCGTTCCAGGCCGAAATATTCGGTATAGCTCATAGCACAATTCCAAGCAAACAATGTCGACTCGAATCTCATCGAGCCGACATGATCAGGTCAAGATGTTATAAATACGAAACACGTGATTCACCTTGTGCTGAACCAGAGTCGTCGTCGACCAACTCCTTGAGTTCTATGATTTTGATACTGACATCACGGAACGTGGCATCGTTATCCGCCACCACCTGATAGCTGGCTAGAGCATCAGCATAGCGATGCCATGCCTCGTAAAGAAGACCGGTTTCATAATACAGCACAACACGGTCCTTGGTACTCAACAAAGAGTCAGACAGCCCCTGCGTCAGAACATCTTCAGCCTGATCAAATTTCTGCTGATCAATATAGCAAGCCGCCTTAAGGGCCAAGCTGTCAATTTTACGTAGCGGACTGCGGATCGACTTATCAAATTCAGCAATAGCATCATCATAAAGACCCATCTCTTTATAGGCTACGCCGAGGTTGTAAGCCGATTCGGTATCTTCATCACCGATAACCGTTTGAACCCCGCGCTGAGAATCCGCCAGAGCAGGCATCTCATCCACAGCATTCGACTGCCCCAAGGTTCCTTCAAGGCTGGAGTCAATATCCTCCTCACCCATGTTGAGGTCGACATTTTCCAACGGAGCGACAAAGGAATCATCAATCACCATGTCGAGATCAAATGATTCCTCACTGTCCGCAGCCTGCGCCTGAACCGGCGACGTGCCCGGCTGCGGTTCAGTCCGGGCTGCAGTTTCCGGCTTGCTCCCTTGGCGTCGTGATGCGATGGCGTCGAGACGCTGTTGAACATCGGCATTACCGGGGCACGCTTGAGCCAGACGTTTGCAAACCTGATCGGCTTCATCAAGAAGTCCTTGTTGCAGGTAGAAGTCCGCTTCTTCCAGATCGGTCTGAATATCAACAGGTAGCGAGCCGCCACTGTCATCATCACTGAGATCAAAACTGATATCATCGAAGGAGGCCTCGTCCGCTTCACCCTGGACATCGTCGACGAGATCAAACTCCAGTTCTTCAAATTCAACAGGGTCACCTGAAGCACTCTCGTCATTGGCCGCAGGGGTCATATCGTCAAAGCTGAGGGTATCAACCGCATTCACATCGCCAGCAGCAAAATCTTCGCTCGGAGTGAAGTCGTCTTCGCCACCACCGGCAAAAAGATCGTCTGCTGAAGAGTCTTCGCCGGACAGGACATTAAACAATTTTTCCCCTTCACCAAGATGCTCATAAACCGCGTGAAGGGAGGACAGCAGGTCTTTGTTATCTGGAAAAACCTCATACATCTTTTCGTAATACGGTTTCAGCTCGGCAACACGTTCGGCTGCAAAAAACGCCTCACGTTTCTTCTCCAGAGAGCTCAGGGTCAGCTCGTATTGCTCAACATCAACACTGGCCTGATAAAGGCGCAACCAATAATCCAGATTGTCTGGCTCGACCTGGACCATTTTCTGCAGACATTCAAGTTCATGGGAGAATTCATTGCAGGCATGACAACCAAGAGCCAGGGCCGACAAAACAGCAAGGTCCTGAGGATGTTGCCGTTGCAGTTTGCTCAAGAACTGAACACCGACCAAAGGCTCACCAAACTCAATCATGGCCACGCCATAATTCACCTTGACGCCCAGATTGTCGGGCCACACCTGGGAGAAACGCTCGTAAAATTTTTGCAGTTGCTTGTAATTGCCCAGATCGTGAATGCGCTGTTCCACCTTTTCAAAGGCCTGGATCGCTTCATCGGTTTTATCGATCTTGGCGTAGAACTCGGCCATCTGCATGCCGATGGTGATATTCTCGGGATCAAGTTCCTGCATGCGCAGCAGAACTTTAATCACTTCATCATGCTCTTCATAGTGCTGATGGTGTTGCAACAGTACGCGGTATTCAGACAGGGCATTACCAACCAGTCCCTGCTGTTCATTGAGTTTGGCCAGCTTCAGAGTATAGGCGGTATTCTGCGGGTCAAGCTTCTGCATCTGCTTGTAAACCGCAATAGCCTTAAGGTAGAAAGTGTTTTCAGCATAGTGCGCTGCAACGGTTTCATATTCCGCTAATGCCTCTTCAGTCTTTCCAAGTCGACTGTAGAGTTCCGCAAGCTTCTGGCGACTGCGCACATCCCGCTCATCGATTTTCAGCACCTTCAGATACTCTTTAACCGCTCTGGCGAGATTATTTTTCTGCAGATACTTTTGGGCTGTCGCTAAAATTTTATCTTTATTTGCCACAGGATCCTCTAAACACAAAGGGTGGAGACTTTGCTCCGTTGACAACACTCAAATATCTTCTAATGCTAAAGCACAGACCCGCTTAGGTCAAGTGCATAATCCATTGAATTCCCAAAGGAAAACTCGTCAACAGACCAATAAAAAACACCATTTTCTTTAACGTTACCTGCTGTCTTCATGAATAAATAAACCGCTAAAATTACTATTGTCTGGACAGGGACTTAAGATCCTGAATTTCCTTGGGGGTCAAAGAACGGCATTGCCCTTTGGCCAGTGTTCCTAATTGAAGAAAACCAATTTGAATCCGTTTCAAAGCACTCACCTCATAGCCGACTCCCCGACACATACGCCGCACCTGACGGTTGCGTCCTTCACGAATTTCCAGATCGAACCAGCTGTTGCGCGGTGAATGATGAACATTGCGCACCACGGCCGGAGCCGTCACACCATCCTCCAGCTCCACCCCCTGCTCAAGCTGCCGACAGGCCTGAGGGCTGATTCGCCCATTAACTTTGACCCGGTAGATTTTACTGACCTGATGACGCGGATGCAGCAGATGCTGAGTCAGGGCACCATCATTGGTTAACAACAGCAATCCTTCACTGTTGACATCAAGACGCCCAACCGGGTAAACCCGCTGAGGAATGCCTTTGAGAAAACGACGGATCGTTGGTCGTCCTTGGGGATCTTTGAGTGTTGTCACATAGCCTAGGGGTTTATTCAGAAGCAGGTAGAGTTTCTGTTCCGCCCGCGGTAACGGCTTTCCATCGACCTCTATGCGATCAACGGACGGGTCAGCCTTGTCCCCAAGCGACACCGGACACCCGTTGACGCGGACCCTGCCATCTTTGAGCCACTGTTCGGCTTGGCGACGCGATGCCAATCCGGCCTGGGCAATCAATTTTTGTAAACGTTCAGCTGTTGCCATGCCCGTCAAAATCCATTTCCAAAGAAAGGGCCCCGTCTTCAGGAGCGGCAAACTCCTGCAAATTGGGCAATTCTGTTAAATCCTTCAATCCGAAAAACTCGAGAAAATGGCGGCTGGTTCCATAGAGCAGAGGACGACCGGGAACATCTTTCTTACCGACAATCTTCACCAGTTGTTTTTCCATCAGCATGCGCACCACACCTCCGGAGTCAACACCACGCAAATATTCAATTTCCGCCCGGGTCACCGGTTGACGGTAAGCGATAATCGCCAAGCTTTCCGTCGCGGCCTTGGAAAGGCGGGTCACACGACTTTTATTAAGCTTCAAAATCCACGGAGCGTATTCAGCTCGGGTCCGGATCTGAAAGCCACCAGCCACCTCCTGCAATACCACGCCGCGATTCTCCTGGGCATATTCAACCATCAGCTCCTGCAGTGCCTGACGCAGAACTGTGGTTTCAACCTCAAACAAGGCCTGCAAACGATCAAATCGCAACGGTTCGTCGCTACTGAACAAAACCGCCTCCAGACGCGCCTTGAGGAGGCTGTCATTGGTATTCATGATCGACTCCTTCAAGCCGCCCCACCTCGCCGCGACGCACAGATTCCGCCGGATAAAGATAGAGGGTCCCTTTCTGGTTAAGCTGGACAACTCGACATAACTGCAACTTGACCAGTTCCAAAACAGCGATAAAGGTGACGACAATCTCATCACGTTGCGGTGAGGGTGAAAAACAGTCGCGAAACGACACCATCTCCTCATGGCGCAGCCGAGCCAATAACCGACGCAGCCCTTGTGCCACAGTCAGGGCCGAGGTATTGACCGCATGAACCGGAGGGGGCGGTGCCTCCTCAAGTAATTCACGCAAAGCCTTGACCAGATCGTAGACGCCCACATCGTGAACCATCGGCTCAGGATCGTCATCAGCGACACCCTCAATGCCATCCGGACGTGCAAACACATCGCGATTGAGTTGCGGATAGCCCTCCAACTGCTCGGCACCATCCTTGTAACGTCGGTATTCGAGCAAACGCTGAACCAGCTCAGCCCGAGGATCAATCTCGTCCTCTTCTCCCTCATCCGCATCACGTCGCGGCAGCAACATCCGCGATTTTATGTACATCAACGTTGCGGCCATGACGAGAAATTCACTGGCGATATCGAGATTGTGTTCCTTCATCTTGTCAAGATAATCAAGATATTGCCGAGTGATCTGGGCCATCGAGATATCATAGATATCCATCTCATTTTTTTGGACCAGGTGCAGTAGCAGATCAAGGGGTCCGTCAAAACTTTCCAGATGCACTTGATAGGCAACAGGAGGCGGGGTTTCGAGCAATTTATCCACGACTGAACAGAAAATGGATCACCGCCTCAACTACACTCCACTGTTGGCCGGCGAAAAAAGCGACCAAGCCGATGATGATCGGCCCGAGCAGGTTCTGCCACACATCGGTAAAAAAAACCACGGCAATGACGATAAAAAAACCAAACGGTTCGAGTTTCATCAGCACAGCGGCATAGCGGATCGGCAGCATCGCCGCCAGGACACGTCCCCCATCTAGCGGCGGAATCGGAATCAGGTTAAACACGGCCAGGATCACATTGATATACAGACTGAATGCCGCCATCAACGAGGCCGGATGGGTCACAACATTTAACCAGGCAAAACCGAGTCCTTCAATAAAACCAACCAGGTGAAGCAACAAAGCCGACAGCAGGGCCAGGGTAAAATTAGCTGTCGGACCCGCCAGAGCCACCCACAACATACTGCGATGAGGATGACGCAGATTGGTCACATTTACCGGAACCGGTCGCGCCCAGCCAAAGCCGACAAACAACAGCGCCAGCGTCCCGATGGGGTCCAGGTGACGTAACGGGTTCAGGGTCAACCGCCCCAGCAATCGCGCCGTCGGGTCGCCAAGACGATCAGCGGCATAACCATGGGCCACCTCATGCACGGTGACTGCCAGCAAGGCCGGCACCAGCATGATCGAAATTTTAAGAAAAATCTGTTCCATAACTCAGCGGAACACTCCACCTTTTATTTCAGGATATCAACAGGACATACGACAGGAACGAACAAGGTCAACCTCATCCTGCCGCGACGAGACCTTCCCGTCAAGACGCGCATCACGCAAACGACCAAGCACGGTGCCGATATGCGGCCCACGATCAACACCAAGAGCAATCAGATCATCACCATTGAGCAGTGGCTTCACATCGCGCCATTGGGTTAAGTACTGGGAAATCATCAGCCGAACAGCGTCACTATGGGTACGAGCCATGGCATAGAGCAACATCTCATCCCCAATCCCCTTGAGTCGTTGCGACACTTCACTGGGTTGATATTCGGCCAATTTCTTTTGATCGCGCTCTAGGCGATGAAAGGTCTTCATCACGCGACAGCGCTCACCAACCAGAACATCCTGCCAGCGTTGGGGAACCGACAGCTTACCACAAACCGTAGTCATTGCGTCATCGGATAATGGCTGGCTCAGGCATAAAAAATACACGACCCAGCGCTCAATACGGCTACCGGTATAAAGCAACTCATGCCAGTGCAACGCTTTTTGTGCCTGACGAAACGACTCTTTAACTCGGGCGTCGACACGCCATTGATCACATAGGCAAGCCAGCAAGCCCAACGCTTCAAGACGAGAAATCGCCGGAAAAGGATTTTCCTCGTTGAGAATAATCGTCAGTTCATTGAACAGCCGCAATGGCCCTACGCGCTGGACAAAGTCCATCTCCACGGCGCTGCGTAACAGATTTTCCGTATGCATCCCCAGCGTAAAACCCAGCCGCTGCTCAAAGCGAACCGCTCGAAACATGCGCGTCGGATCTTCAACAAAACTCAAATTATGCAAAACGCGAATCGCCTTGTCGTGCAAGTCGCGTTGCGCACCAAAATAGTCGAGCAATTCACCGTAGCTGTCATGATTCAACGCCAGAGCCAGCGTATTGATGGTAAAATCACGCCGGTACAGGTCAAGCTTGATTGATGCTTCCTCGACATTAGGCAACGCCCCCGGCTCCAGGTAATACTCGGTACGCGTAGAGGCCACATCCAGCTTATAGCCATCGTCAAAGATAATCACCGCCGTGACAAACTTCTCATGGGCACGCACCCGGCAGGCATGTTGCTCGGCAAAGCGGCGGGCAAAGGCGATGGCATTGCCCTCGACGACAATATCCACATCAAGATTTTTCTTGTGCAGCAACAGGTCACGGACAAAACCACCCACCGCATACACAGGGCACCCCACTTCATCAGCGACCGTGGAGATCTGCGTCAGCAGCTGTTGAATCCGCTTCGGCAACCGGGCCTGGATCAACCGTTGAACATGGCGGGGATGCAGGCCGATGCCGTCTCCGGCCAACACCTGATCCGAGGGCTGGCGCAAGGCCCGGCCACCGGACACCAGATGACGCAACAAATCGGCTCGGGTGATCACACCGACCACCGCATGATCATCGACCACCGGCACAAACCGCTGACGCTGCTCAACAATCAGCTGCTGCACCTGCGACAGAGCCGTATCCGGGGCAACCCGGCCAAACTCCGTTGACATATAGTCACGCACAGCACTGGTGCTCAAACCATGATGAATCGCCCGTTCCACGGTCTGACGCGTGATATACCCCTTCAGCTCGGCCCCTTCAACAACCAACAGAGCGTTAATAGTGTAGCGGGTCAGCAAGTCGCGTGCTTTGCTCAGCGAGGCGAGTCCTTCAACGGAGCGCGCCGGCGCCGACATCAGGTGACGGGCTTGCCATTGTGGTGCAATCACGTCATCGAGCAGAGTCGGCAAAACATCCATCACCTGCACAAGAGTCTTGTCTCGGACTGTGGCCGAAGCGGCCGTTGCGTGACCACCGCCGCCCAGCGCCGCCATCACCTGACCGACATGCACCTGCTCCAAACGTGACCGGGCCACGAGAAACACCCGGTCCTCCAACCGAACGGCCACGATCAATACGTCAAGATTTTCCATGTCGCGGATTTTATGGGCCAGCACAGCAATATCACCGACATAGCGATCAATAGAGGCATGGGCCAGATTAACCTCTACCCCCTTGATGGTCATGACCTGGCGTGAATTGAGTAACTGGTGGAGCAGGTCCACCTGTGCTGCGGATAACTCGCGGTTGAGATAATCAGACACCACATCAAGCTGAGCCCCGCACTCCAACAAAAAAGATCCTGCAGCATAATCGGCCACCGTCGTCGATGAAAACAGCAGATTGCCGGTATCCTCGTAGAGTCCAAGCATCATCATAGTCGCCTGACGGGCATCGGGAATGAGACCCCGCTCTTTGAGCAACTCACACATCAGGGTCACCGTCGACCCGACCCGGCGCACCACCTCAACGTCGGGGACACGCTCATTGGCGGCAATAGGGTGATGGTCGTAGAGATGAAATTCGATGGCCGGATTCTGCAGCAACGGTTCAAAGGGGCCGATACGTGAAGCCCGGTTGACGTCCACCAGAATCAGGCGCCGAATCCGCTCCGGGTTAAGCTCTTTGAAACGGGTGAATTCGATGCCGTGCGCATAGTGTTTCAGAAAGTCACGTAACGCCGGCTCCTGAGCACCGGCAAACACCAGACGCGCCTCAGGATACAACAGCCGTGCCGCAACCATGGCACCCAGGCAGTCAAAATCGGCATTAATGTGGGTGGTTACAACATCCATCCGGGGTCCGCTTCTCCATAAGAGAGGTCAAAGACGATCATTCCTGCAACGAACCGATCCACTGATTAATATCGTCGATCCCTTTATCGCGACAAAACAGCTCAATACCGTCAACGATCTCGGTCATGGCACCGGGATTGACCAGATTAGCTGTCCCGACCTGAACAGCGGTAGCACCTATGAGCAGAAATTCCAGGGCATCCTTGGCGGTCATAATACCGCCGACCCCGATCACCGGCACCTTGACGGCGCGCACCACTTGATAAACCATACGTAGCGCTACCGGCTTAATCGCGGGTCCGGACAAGCCGCCGGTGCCATTGGCCAGATGCAGACGTTGCCTTTCAATATCCACGGCCATGCCGGTCAAGGTATTCACACAACTGATCACATCGGCACCAGCCTCTTCCACAGCACGCGCCATAACGGTGATATCCGTGACATTCGGAGTCAGCTTGACGATCAACGGCTTATTCAGCACCTTACGCACGCCGCTGACCACTTCGGCCGCCGCACAGGGTTCCGTACCGAACACAATTCCCCCCTGCTTGACATTGGGACAGGAGATATTCAGCTCCACCGCATCCACTGCGTCAATGTCCGACAACTTTTCAGCAACTTCAATATAGTCAGGCAACTGGTTTCCAAAGAAATTAACAATCACCGGCGTGTTGATCGTCTGCAGATAAGGCACTTTATCGCGGATAAAGGCATCAATGCCAACATTCTGCAAACCAATAGCATTGAGCATTCCGGAGGAGGTTTCCGCGATGCGCGGCGTCGGGTTGCCGGCTTTGGGCTGCAGGGAGATCCCCTTGGTCATCACCGCGCCGATTTTTTCCAGATCAAGGTAGGGCGCAAACTCCCGGCCATAGCCAAAAGTTCCCGACGCAGGCATCACCGGATTACGCAGGGTCAGTCCGGCCAGATCGACCGCCAAAGAGGGTGTGGGTTGACTCATGCCGCACCTCCCGATTCCGGCCATTGCAGCAATTCGGCATCAAAGACCGGCCCCTGCCGACAGGTACACAAATAATCCGGCTCTTCTTCGCGATGCTCCTTGCCCGGCACAACGCATCCCAGGCAAGCACCAACACCACAGGCCATCAGCGCCTCGAGGGACACTTGCAACGGCGCGTTGTTTGCCGCACAGATTGCCTGCACCGCGTTGAGCATCGGCGTCGGTCCACACGCATAAACCTGAGCACCGGGATATTTGGCCAACTTACGCTCCAGCACCGCCGTCACCAAGCCCTCCTCTCCGAGGCTGCCGTCATCCGTGGACACATAGGTTTCCACCCCGAGACGTTCAAATTCGGTAATTCCCAAAATGTCGTCACGGGTACGACCGCCCATCAGTAAACGAACGTTACGCCCCTGCCGACACAGGTCTTCGGCCAACTTGAACAGCGGCACCAGACCAATACCACCGCCGACCAGAATCGGATTTTCATCTTCGGTGGCAACAAACCCCTCGCCCAGAGGACCGAGTAACTCCACTTGGTCACCACGTTGCAGCGTTGCCATCAGTTCCGTACCGCTGCCAACCACCTTATACACCAGCTCGACAAACTCGCGGGGCGGCATGCCACTGCATTCCGGCGGCAACGTGCCGGTTTTGAAGATACCGAAGGGGCGTCGCAGCAATGGCTGGGTCTGAAGCTGCACCCGCAGCATGATGAATTGTCCGGCTTTCGCCGTCTGCGGATAGCCGGGAGCGAGAATCGCCATACGGAAATAACCAGGGGCGATTTCACGGTTATGCAGGACCACCGTTTTCAGGTTTTGCATAAAACTGTGCCTTTCATGTCAGTGCCTCAACAAGCACAACGATCAACTGGAAGATACGGACAGATCGCAATGCATCAACAGAGCATCCTCGCCATCCTGATAATACCCTTTACGGCGACAGGACGTTTCAAATCCCCACCGTTGATAGAGCTCAATTGCCGCCAGATTAGACACGCGCACTTCGAGCAGAAGACGCTCAATCCCCTCTTCACGCAACTGGCGAAACAGCACCTCCATAACAAAAGAGGCAACCCCGCGACGTTGCCAATGGCAGGCCGTGGCAATATTGTGAATTTCCGCTTCGCCGGCAACAACCCACACACACAGATAGCCGACAATCTCCTCTTTGGCCACAACCACCGACATCCGTGATACCGGATTGGTCAATTCACGCTCAAAAAGGTGGCCATTCCATGGATGTTGATGACAGCCCCGCTCAATGGTCACCACGGCAGTCAAATCGTCCGCCACCATCGGCCGAAGGGCATAGGGGGTCATGAACCATATCCTGACCGGCCATCGCAGCCACGAGCGGAAAAATTACTTCCGCAAGTAACCCAGACGACCAAAAAGTGTTAAAATGTCAATTCTTGAACAGTGAGCTGGCGGCGAACAAAAATTTAAGCACCCGAATTGAATAGGACCTGAAAAAGCCGAACACCCCCTAACAGCATGGCGACGCTTTTTCAAAATATAAACAATTCCGCGGTCTGAGCAGCCCGATGGCACCCCACTCATTGCTTCAAGGATGAAAGCTGATTGCATTCTAAGCCAGCCCCCGCGCCGTGTAAAGCGACAATCCCGCGGTTTTGGTGGAGTTTGGCGTTGACATCTTTCTGCCCATGTTTTATTACTTGACGCCACTTTTAACGAGGAGTTTTAACCGTGGAAAAGAAAAGCGTTACCTATAAAGATGCCGGTGTAGATATTGATGCTGGCAACCGTTTTGTCGACATGATCAAGCCGATGGTCAAGGCGACATCCCGTCCTGAAGTTCTGACCGACATTGGCGGATTTGGCGGGCTGTTCTCCTTCCACGCTGACAAATATAAAAAACCGACCCTGGTTTCCTCAACCGACGGTGTCGGCACCAAGCTCAAACTGGCGTTCATGATGGACAAGCACGACACCGTGGGCATCGACTTGGTCGCCATGTGTGTCAATGACATCATTGTTCAGGGCGCTGAGCCGCTGTTTTTTCTCGACTACATGGCCACGGGCAAACTGGCTCCGGAAAAAGCCGCTGAAGTCGTTAAAGGGATCTCCGAAGGATGCCAACAAGCAGGCTGTGCATTAATTGGTGGCGAGACCGCCGAGATGCCCGGATTTTACAGTGAGGGGGAATATGATGTTGCAGGCTTCACCGTTGGTGCGGTTGACAACGACAGCATCATTGACGGCTCCGCCATCACAGTCGGAGATAAAATTATCGGCATCGCCTCCAGCGGTCTCCACTCCAACGGCTACTCTTTGGCTCGCAAAGTGTTTTTTGACCACATGGGCCTCAACGTCAACGACACCCTGCCGGAATTCGGACAGAGCATCGGCCTGGAGATGTTGACTCCGACCCGTATCTATGTCAAAACCGCTCTCAACCTGATTCGCGACTTCACCATCAAGGGGATGGCGCACATCACCGGTGGCGGCCTGCTGGAGAATGTTCCCCGCGTCCTGCCGAAACACTGCCACGCCGTAATCCGCCGTGACAGCTGGGAAAAACCGGTTATCTTCGATGTTCTGCAAAAAGGCGGCAATATCGAAGACACCGAAATGCATCGCACCTTCAACTACGGCCTGGGGATGGTACTGATTGTTCCCAGCGAGCAATGTGAAGACATCCTGCTCCGCCTCTCCGGTCTCAATGAAAAAGCCTGGGAGATCGGCGAGATCAGCAAGAACGTTGACGAACCGCCGTCAGTCCTGCTCGACTGATCAACCCACGGGAGAACGGCGTGAATTCAAAACTGCGCATCGGTGTCCTCGCCTCCGGCGGCGGCACCAACTTACAATCGATCATCGACGGCTGCCGGTCGGGACAAATTGACGTAGAGATCGTCACCGTCCTGTCCAACAACCCTGACGCGGGCGCTCTGCAACGAGCAGCCAAAGCAGACATTGCGCACCAGTGCATCAACCACCGCGAGTTTGCCAGCCGTGACGACTTTGACAGTGCCGTGGTTGCAGCCCTGCTCGATGCCAAGGTGGAACTGGTGGTATTGGCAGGATTCATGCGCATCATCGGTCAACGCTTTCTCGACGCGTTCCCCGGCCGAATTATGAACATTCATCCCGCCCTGCTTCCTGCGTTTCCCGGCCTCCATGTTCAGCAGAAGGCACTTGATTACGGGGCGCGCTTTTCCGGCTGCACCGTCCACTTTGTTGATGGCGGTGTTGATACCGGACCAATCATCCTGCAGGCGGTTGTTCCAATTTTGGAGGATGATAACGAAGCCAGCCTGAGCGCCCGTATCCTTGAACAGGAACACAAAATTTACCCCCAGGCTATCCAATGGTTTGCCAAGGGAGCTATCCGGATTGACGGCCGGCGTGTCATTATCGACAACGCCCAACAGGCACCTGACGCGTTGATCAATCCGCCGCTCAGCCCGGCATCATGACGCCGCTTCTGGTCAGCGCCTGTCTGCTTGGTCTCAACACCCGCTACAATGCTGAAACAAAAACCAACGCCCAGGTTGTCGCCCTCATTGAGCAAGCGGACATTATACCAATCATTGTCTGCCCGGAGCAGCTCGCCGGATTCAGTACACCGCGACCCAGTTGTGAATTTATCCAAGGTAGCGGCGAACAGGTATGGCAAGGAACAGGGCAGTTAAAAAACAGCCAGGGCAATGACGTCACCGAGGCCTTTTGTCGCGGGGCACAGGAGACATTAAAGATTGTCCGCATGACACACTGCCGGGCCGCCCTGCTCAAAGAGCGCAGCCCGTCGTGCGGAAGCCATACCGTCCACTGTCAAGGCGAAAAAATCTGTGGCAAAGGCGTGACAGCAGCCCTGCTCCACCAGGAGAAACTCCACCTGTTCAGCGAAGAGCAGCTGGACGAATTAAGAGAGTATCTCGGCAATTAAAAATTTACCACAAAGCGGTTGAGGACTTTCGAGAGAAACCTCAATTAGTCCTTGATTCAACCATTGAATCGTGCTACTTATACGCGTTCCAAATATTCAGGAGGTCTAGAACAATGTCCAGAACATGTGAAATTTGCGGCAAAAAACCGGTAACCGGCAACAACGTCAGCCATGCACATAATAAAACCCGTAAAGTATGGTATCCCAACCTGCAAAAGGTTCGGGCTGTGAAGAATGGCAACGTTCAGACCATGAAGGTCTGCACCCGTTGCATCCGTTCCGGGGCTGTTGTTAAAGGTTAATCGCCCAACGGCAAAAAATTCCATCAAAAAGGGGAGCTGACATCAAGGTCAACTCCCCTTTTTCCGTATCTCTTTTCCATTTCATCCCGGCACGACGACAACACCGGCCTGAGCTGGCTAACCACGTCGCTCACGCACCCGTTCCACCCGGTAAACCCCTTTGAGAGCCTTGAGAGCCGCCATCACCTCTTTGAGATGATCGACATTGTTGACATCGATCTCAAACTCATTGAGCCCCTTACTGCCGGACGACGCATTCACGCGAGCACTGGTAATGTTGGCTTCACACTTGGTGATACAACTGGTGATCTCCGCCAGTACCCCTTTATGGTCGTGACAATAGACATTGATGCGCACACTGCGCGACGAAACAGAGCCTTCATCCCACTCCACCTCAACGCGTCGTTGTGGATCCGTTTCAAGAAGATGTGGACAGTCTGCCGCATGAACGGTGATGCCATGGCCGCGGGTGATAAATCCAACAATGTCATCTCCCGGCAGCGGATTGCAGCATTTGGCAAAACGTACCAGCACATCGTCAATCCCCTGAATACGGATCGCACTGTGCGACGGCTTCTTACGGATCTTGTTGATCACCCGTCCGAGGCCGGACAATTTAGAGCGATGGCTGCGCAACTGATCCGCAGGCACAATACGACTGACAACCTGGCCTGCCGACAGCTTTCCGTAGCCGACAGCGGCCAGCAGTTCCGTCACCTCTTTAAAACCAAGGTCCTTGGCAGCTTCGGCCATAACCGGATCATTTAACGTCTTGTTGAGCCCTTTACCGTATTTGCGCAACTCTTTATCGAGCAGACCATGGGCAACCTCAATACTCTTTTCCCGCTCCTGGGTCTTCACCCAATGCCGAATACGGTTACGCGCCTTGGAGGTTTTAACGATCTTCAACCAGTCCTTGCTCGGATTCTGGTGCGGGGAGGTCAACACCTCCACCACGTCGCCATTGTGCAACTCGGTCTTCAACGACACCATTTTATTGTTGACCTTGGCCCCAACACAGCGATGCCCGATGTCACCATGGATCGCGTAGGCAAAATCAATGGGACAAGCCCCTTTGGGTAACTCGCGCACATGGCCCTGCGGAGTAAAGACGTAGACCTCTTCTGGAAACAGATCAATATGGTTGTCGGTGGTGACGGCCAGAGAATCATCCATCTCTTTTTGCCATTCGACCATCTGGCGCAGCCAACTGAAGCGTTTGTCCTCTCCTGAACCGGTGGACTTGCCCTCTTTATACATCCAGTGGGCGGCGATCCCCTCTTCAGCAATGCGGTGCATCTCTTCAGTGCGAATCTGCACTTCCATACGCTTGCCATACGGACCAATCACCGAGGTATGCAGCGACTGGTACATATTGGCTTTCGGCATGGCGATGTAGTCTTTAAACCGCCCTGACACCGGTTTCCACTCGGCATGAACAATGCCCAGCGCCGCATAGCACTCACGCACCGAGGTCACGATCACGCGAAAGGCGATCAGATCGTACATCTGGTCGAGATCAATCTTCTGGCGTTGCAACTTGCGGTACACGGAATAGATATGCTTGGAGCGTCCCGACACATCACCATGAATCCCCTGCTTGGCCAAAATGGCATGCAGCTCATCCTTGACCCGCTGGACATACTGATCACAGGCATCGGTCTTGAACGCCATGACTTTGCCGTTGAGTTCGGCATACTCGTCGGGATAAAGGTGCTGAAACGACAGGTCTTCGAGCTGGCTTTTCATCCAGCTGATCCCCATGCGGTTAGCCAACGGCGCGTAGACATCCATCGTTTCACGAGCAATGCGCTGCTGTTGTGCCTCAGGCAGACAGCTCAGGTTCTGCATGCCGTGAAGTCGGTCGGCCAACTTGATAAGGATAATACGAAAGTCGCGGGCAATCGCCAGCAGCATCTTGCGAAAGCTCTCGGCCTGTCGCTCTTCACCGCGCTTGAAGATGATGTTATTGATTCTGGTCAGACCTTCAACCAGCATATGAACCTGATCGCCAAAACGCTCCTTGAGCTCGGCAGAGGTCACCATCTCTTTCTGCAGAACATCATGGAGCAGTCCTGCCGCAACGGTCGGCACGTCCATTCGCAGACGCAACAAGAGCTCCGCCACAGCCACGGGATGGCTGAACGCAGTTATGCCACCAGGCAGATCCTGACCCTGATGAAGTTGCTGGCTGAAAGGATAGGCTCGCCGGATCAGGTCAAGATCCGCATCGGGAAGGTATTCTTTGACGGTATTGAGGATATCTTCGAGTGACTTCAATGATGCCCTTTAACCACTCTGACCCGTCTCCCATGAAGCACATCACGGTCAACAGGGTACGTTAGTAGCCGCCCCTGGCAGGACGGCCACGTGAACAGTTGCATTCGGTACCTCCAGGCACCGCCTCCAGTGTTAATGGGTGCGGGTGTCGGGAGCGTCAAACTCAATTTTGCCGGCGGCAATCTCACGCAAAGCCTGAACGACTTTCTTATTGCCGGACACGTTCTCAATCAACGGAGTCGCACCGCGATACAGTTGCTTAGCGCGTTTTGCCGCAACCATCGCCAGCAAAAAACGGTTATCAATCTTCTCCAAACAGTCTTCAACAGTAACACGTGCCATGACTTGATTTCTCCCTAAAAGGCTTTCGCCGTTTGTTCTTATTTTTTGGTGCCTTGTGAGATTTTTGAAAATCACATATTCCAAAAACCTGCGCATCAAAGGCCGCTGACGGCTTGAGGCATGAATCTCACCTATCGCCGTTCGATCATCTGTTCAACAAAGGGATAAACATGCCGTCCACGACATGTCTCCGCTTCGATAATCCCCTGCAACTGCTTCGCGGCATGATCAACATCGTCGTTGATGACGATATAATCATACCACTGTGCTTGACGTAATTCACCGGCCGCATTGTCAAGGCGCCGGGCAATCACGGCATCGCTGTCGGTACCACGCTGACGCAGGCGCCGCTCAAGCTCTGCCATGTCTGGTGGTGCAATAAACACGAACACCGCTTCAGTCGCCTGCTTCTTCAGTTGTTCCGCACCCTGAAAATCAATATCCAGCAACACATCATGACCTTGGAGTCGCGCATCTTCCAGTGTTTTCAGCGCTGTTCCGTAGTAGTTGTCATGAACCTGAGCCCACTCGACAAAAGCATTGTCTTCAATCATGCGGCGAAAGGTGTCGATGGTGACAAAATGGTAATCCACCCCATCGGTTTCACCACCCCGAATCGGACGCGTGGTAAAAGAGATAGAGTGCCCCAAATTGGGAAATAAGTCAATCATCCGCTTGCACAGTGTTGTTTTTCCGGCTCCTGACGGTGCTGAAACAACAAACAGAACCCCTTCACGTTTCATTCGTCATTCCCTACTCGATGTTCTGTACCTGTTCACGGATTTTTTCTAATTCCGCCTTGATCGCCACAACCTGGCGGGTCAATTCAGCGTCGTTGGATTTGGACCCCATGGTATTGGTTTCGCGATTGAGTTCCTGGATCAGAAAATCCATCTGACGCCCCACGGCATCCTCGTTTTCGAACAACTGACGGAATTGAACCAGATGGCTTTTGAAACGAACCACCTCTTCACTGATATCGCAGCGGTCAGCAAAAATGGCTATCTCCTGCGCAACACGTTGCGGATCTGGCTCCACATCACCCTGCAGACGATCGAGACGCTGCTGCAACTTCTGTTGCCACTCCTCAACCACCAGTGGGGCACGTTCTTCAATCACCTGCAGCAAGCTCTCCATATCCTTCAGGCGCTCCTGAATATCTTCCTGCAAGGCGGCACCTTCTTTGAGACGCATCGCCTCAACAGCAGCAATGGCCTTCTCCAGCGTCTGATGCAATGTTTCTCGGACCAACTCCTCGTCAAGATTGGCTTCTTGAAGGGTCACAACATCTTTTTGGCCAACCAACAACGACAGAGGAATATCGTCGCTGAGATGATAACGCTCACTCATGGTACGAAACAGCTGGACGTATTCTGCGGCCAGAGCATCGTTTGCCACCGGAGTGACCACGGCTTGCTCGGTGGATTCACGGTTGACAAAAACATCGATCTTGCCGCGGGTCAGACGCTCCCCTGTCCATTTTTTCAGATCACGTTCGAGAAACATCAGAGTTCGCGGCACCTTAACGGTGATATCGGCATAACGATGATTCACCGTTTTTATCTCGATACTGTAGTGCGCATCGTTCCCGCTGACCTGCCCCTTGCCATAACCTGTCATGCTTTTGATCATAATCGGTCCATTTCTATCACAACGATGCCGTAACACGCCCATAACGCCGCCATAGCGAACGCCTTAGCCCGACCGCATCCTGTAAAAATTTCTGGAAAACTTCTCTCTTTTTCCACCACCCAGTGTTGTATCACAACGACGAATTCCTGTACATGAAAACACCGGATACCACCACAGCATCGCGGTGCTTTTTGTTTGACATTCAAAATAAACTAAGGTCAAATAGTTTGAAAAACAAACAACAGGAGTTTCCCCATGCCGATCCCCCACGACCTGACACATGTCTTGATTGAACTGTACGACAAAATATCCTCATGGGAGCAAACCGTGGTCAAGGACAGCGGCCTGTCACCGGCGCAGATGCATGCGGTTGAAATTGTCGGCCATCATGGGGAGATGCGCATGAAAGAGATGGCCCAGCGCATGGGCATCACCACCGGAACGTTGACCGTGATGGTTGACCGGCTCGAGACTCTCGGAGCGCTGCATCGTCAACCCAACCCGAAAGACCGCCGCTCCTATGTGATCGTTCTGACCGACAAAGGGCAGCAACTGTTCAATGAACATCACAAATTACACGAGTTGCTGACACGAGAGTTGACCACAACATTTAACGACGAGGAAAAAAACATGCTGCAACAACTGCTCAGCCGACTGGTCCAGCAGTTTTAAATACCAAAGGAGCTTTTACATGAATCCGCCCCCCATCGACCATTGGCAACACGACCACAGTTTTCACCAGGATAACCGTCAAGCGGAGCGCAATACCCACCGGGTGATCCTGCTGACTCTGGTGATGATGATCATTGAAATTCTTGGCGGTTGGCTGTTCGGCTCCATGGCCTTATTGGCTGACGGCTTTCACATGGGGACACACGTTTTTGCCCTGGGAATCACAGCGGCAGCCTATGTCTACAGTCGCCGGCACGCAACAGACACCAGCTACAGCTATGGAACCGGCAAGGTCGGCGTTCTCAGTGGCTACACCAGCGCGATTCTGCTGGCGGGCGTTGCCGCACTGATGGTCGGTGAATCCATTGACCGCCTGCTCCACCCTAACGCTATCCACTTCAATGAAGCCCTGCTGGTTGCCATCATCGGCCTCATTGTCAACCTGGCCAGTGCCGCCATGTTGCACACCGGTGGCCACGATCACGGCCAAAGCCATCATCACGACCACAATTTGAAAGCCGCCTACCTGCATGTTCTTGCCGATGCGTTAACCTCAGTGACGGCCATTGTCGCATTGCTGTGCGGTAAATATTTTGGTTGGCTGTGGCTGGACCCTGCCATGGGCATTGTCGGTGCCGTGATCATAGGCATCTGGGCCTGGGGACTGATGAAAGACACCAGCAGCATTCTGCTGGACCGACAACCCGCCGCCGACATCAACCAACAGATCCGCGAAGCCCTCGAAAGTGACCACACCAGAATTGCTGATCTGCACGTCAGACACATCAGTCCGCACGCTCTTTCGGCAGAAATCTCTCTGGTCAGCAACGAACCTCAAGCAGCTCAGGTGTACAAAGAACAGTTGAATTCAATTAAAAACCTGCACCATATCACCATTGAGGTCCATCGTTTCAGTGACGCTTCGTTCGTTACCCCATCACGCTCTTAAACAAAAACGTTGTGAGGAGAAAAACAATGGGAAAATGTCTGAAAGGAAAATCCACGGTAAAGAAAAACGCTGCCAAGGTGAAATGTGAGCGTTGTGGCGCCTTGACCGACAAGAAAAAAAATGTTTGTTGTGGAGAAAAAATCACGCCGAAAATGTCCCCAAAGACCCCCGACAGCAAGAAAAAAAAATCATGAAGGTCCAGCCGCCTGTGCAGAGCTTGTGGGCTGAGAAATCGGCCGACACCGGCGACATATGGCCGAGCCGCGCGCCCTCCTTTTATCTGCACAGGCCATTAACGTTGAACTGACCAAGCCATGCTTGCGCCGGATCAGACACCGTCTCGCCCCTAAAAATATCTAATCACATTGTGCTGCACTTCCCTACTGATCAATGCTATGATCGCCAGCCTTTGCTGAAGTTCTGATCAAAACTTCGGCCTCAATGAATCATGTAATCCGACGATATTTCATCGACATCTTTCTGGAGAAATCATCCCTTATGAAAAGCACCACCCTCAGTGCCGGAACCACTATTGATGCACGCTGTACCAAGTGCCGGGAAATCACCAATCACACCATTATTGCCATGGTTGACGATCAACCCGCCATGGTGATGTGCAACACCTGTCAGGGCCGCCACAAATATCGGGCACCTAAAGCTGATAAACCGGTCACAACAACTGCGAGTCAGAAAAAAGCACCGGCTAAAAAGCGCCTCAGTGCCGAGCAACGCGATCAACAAGAATGGCAGGAGCTCAATCTGGAATCACGCTCGAACGTTAAAATCTACAACATTGATGCGCCATTAAAAGTCAAAGATGTTGTCCAACATCCGACGTTTGGGCTGGGACAGGTCACAGGAAAAACAGGCCTGGATAAGGCCACGGTATTGTTTGAAGGTGGCAGCAAAATCCTGCGTTGCGGAAAAGCCTAAGAGCGATGGCTCAGCGTGCCCAGCCACGGCTCAGGGCAACAGCTTCGGACCAGCGCGTCATCAACTGATCGGCCTGACGGCGGGGCATGACAGCCTCATAACATTGTCTGCCTTTTTGACACCGTTGCAGATCGCCGGATGTCGTCCACACGCCTTCGGCCAGACCAGCTAAAGCCGCCGCACCAAAGGCGGTGGTCTCACTGATCGGAGGGACAATAACCGGCACCCCGAGAATATCCGCCTGAAACTGCATCAAGAAAGCATTGCTGACTGCACCGCCATCGGCACGCAGTTCCGTGAGCGCGACGCCGGATTCACACGACATCACCCGCGCCACATCCGTCACCTGATACACCATACTCTCCAAGACCGCCCGCACCAGATGGGCGCGGGTTGTGCCGCGGGTCAACCCGACCATGACACCACGGGCGTAAGGATCCCAATACGGAGCACCAAGGCCGGTCAACGCCGGCACAAAATACACATCGTCATTGCCGGCGACAGACTCGGCGAGAGCCGCACTGTCCGCTGCATCGTCAAGCAGACCAAGACCATCACGCAGCCATTGAACCGCCGCGCCGGTGACAAAAATAGACCCTTCCAACGCGTAAGTAACAGGGCCGCCTTCGAGTTGCCAGGCAATGGTCGTCAACAGGTGATCACAGATTACCGGTGTGGTCCCAGTATTAAGCAGCAAAAATGAACCGGTGCCGTAGGTATTTTTAGCCATGCCGGGTTGGTGACAGATCTGGCCAAACAAAGCCGCCTGCTGATCACCGGCAACACCGCAAACCGGAATGCTCACCCCATCAAATAAATCGGGAGCCGTTTCCGTTATAAATCCGGCAGATGGTTTGACCTGCGGCAGTATCGCTTCAGGAATGTCCAGACGTCTGAGAATGGCGTCACTCCAGCAGCCTTGATGGATATCGTACAGCAGTGTTCGCGACGCATTGGTGACATCGGTGGCATGGTAACGACCGCCGGACAATTTCCACAACAACCAGCTGTCGATGGTACCAAACGCCAGTTCACCCTGACGAGCACGGTCAGACAAGGATTCCGACTGCTGGAGCAGCCAATGCAGTTTGGTGGCGGAAAAATAGGGATCAATGCGTAAGCCGGTGCGCTGCTGCCAATCCGCTTCCAGACCTTCGCCTTTAAGCTGCGCGCAAAAATCAGCGGTGCGTCGATCCTGCCAGACAATGGCCGGTGCAATGGGTCGCGAGGTAAGGCGGTCCCACACCACCACCGTTTCACGCTGGTTGGTAATGCCGATGGAACGGATCTTTTCCGGTGAGATCCGCCCCTGATCCAGGGCTTTGCGCATGACACGCAGGGTGACAGCCCAGATCTCTTCGGCATCATGCTCCACCCAACCCGGCTGAGGATAGGACTGACCAAACTCGCTGTAGGCATGGCCACACACGGCCCCCTCGCGGTCAAAAACCAGAACCGTCGTACCAGTCGTTCCCTGATCAACGGCCAGAACATAAGATGTCATTCGAGCCTCCTGGCGCGAAACGGCCTCCCAGCGCCTCAGTCCCCATCCAACAGGGTGCGAACCTCCTCCAGTTGTCGATCCGAAATAACGGAAAAGTGGAGTCCGACACCAGGAACCAGCATCGTCTGGCCCCACTCACGACACCAGCGAACTTCAACCATGATCGGCGAGTTATCCATCAATTCAATGATACGGATCCACAAACGCTCGCCCACCTCCAAAATCTCGGTCGTCACCAGAAAACATCCACCAATCGACAGGTCCATGGTGACGGAACGCTGCACCACTTCGGATGCTAGCTGATCGTGAAAGGAATAAAGCACATTGCAATGAATCGGTTTGCGCTGGCACATCCGCAGGCAACGCGGCAGAAAATCTGAGCAATAGGTTTCAACAAACTGACGGATGGAAATATTCTGGCCGGGGCCGGCACCGGTCATCAGGGTACGGATCTCTCCTGTTGCCGGATCAAGCCGCAGCCGCAAGGAGGGATAAACCTCCAGCAGCTCCTTAATCACTTCCCGGTCAAACTGGTTGGCGCGGATGCTGCTGACCACATCAAGCAGGACACCACTACAGGGGATGGTGTTGGATTCTCTGAAGAATTCCTTGAAGTCCGACACCACAACAGCCATGGCGCCTTCCTCAGGCAACGCCTTGAGATAATGTTTCTGCACCTCAGGGTCGTGTGTATATAACAGCAACTTCAGCATCGGCAAGTCATCCTGCGTGAAGGAAGCAACTTCTATTTTCTAGCACCCGTTAAAAACCACCCAGGGTCCGGCGTTTCTTGCGGGAAAACTTGCCGGCAACCCAGCCGACAAACAACACACCGCCACCGGCAACAAACCACTTGATCATCGCAGTTTTAAGCGCTGCGGCATTTTGCTCTTCAAGATGTTGCGCCTTTTCACTGAGCTTGGTGAATTCTTTTTTCAGTTGTTGCCGTTCCTTATCGATCAGAACGATATTTTCCGCTTTATCCTGCAGATCACTGTACTCTTTTTGAGTTTGCTGCAACGTCTGTTGCACGTGCTCAAGCTCTTGTCGGGTCTGGATCAGGGATTCTTCGAGCTGGGCATTTGATTCGCTGAGCGTACTCACCGAGCCATGACGGTCCGCCAACTTCTTTTCCAGATTGGCGACATCCTGCTTCAGCTTGGCGATCACCGTTGTTTTGGGAACCGTCCGAGAAATGTATTGCTTGAGAACATAGCCTTCAGTTCCGTCTTTCAATTGAACCCGCAGATAACGCCCCTGTTCCTCAAGCACTTCGACAGCGCTATCCGAGGGGAGCGTCTTTATGACCCGGTATTGATTGCCCATCCCTTCGCGCACGGTAATCACCAGACGGTCGGAGACATAACGGGTTTCCGCCCAGGCGCTGGTCATGCCGGTCAACAACAATAATAGCACCACGATCAAGCCGTGAAATCTCATCAACAGACTCCTTTGCAGTGTGATTCATCTCTACAGTGGATACGTATCGTCAATAGAACGAATTTTCTTTAACAGGCCACAAACAGGATCTTTCCCGTTTGCGTCGACCGGCCCTTAATCCAAAGGCCAGTCCGTTTCATAACCGGGCGGATAAAAATTTTCCCGGGTACGGTTGAAATAGCCGTACTGAATGGCCGGTGCCTGTTGCTTAACGTGGTCAAGCATCGCCTTCATGCCCATCCCCGGTTCACCCTGCGGCATGGCCTGCAGATACATCAGCGGATCAAGACACAAGTTGCGCATCTGGATCAGGTCGACCTGGCGATTATCAATCACCTTAAGCAACGCTTCAACTTCCGCAGGCTGATCAGTAATGCCGGGAAAGACCAGATAATTGAGCATGACAAACAAACCGTTTTGTTTGGCGACACGGATCGACTCCAGGACATCGGCAAACGCATAGCCCCGTGGTCGATAATAGGCATTGTAAAACGGTTCACGTAATGAATTTAAAGAGACGCGAATCGAATCGATTCCCGCTTCGGCCAGTTTAACCACTTTATCCGGCAACGAAGCGTTTGAATTGAAATTAATGGTGCCGCGCGAGGTCTGTTGGCGCATGGCGCGCACCGCCTCGCAAATGGTGTCGGCCTGGAGGATCGGATCGCCCTCGCAGCCCTGACCAAACGAAACGATAGCGTTCTCCGCCTGCTCCAGATGGGGCACAGCAGTCTGACATAACTCTTCAACGGTCGGTACAAAGGTCAGGCGTTCCTGACTGGACGGACAGCATTCGTTCTCTTCCGCCTGATAGGACAAACAGCCCAGGCAGCGCGAATTACATACCGGTGACGTCGGCAACGGTGCCTCCCAGCGACCGAGAAACAGGTTTTTTGCTGCAAAGCAGTGATAGTCCAAGGCACAGCGCGACAACTGGTCAAGCAGACGGTTGTCAGGATACTGGTCAAGAATTTTTTCGACACCGGGCGCCACTTCACGGTCATCAAAACGCTCCGGCTGCCATTGCACATTGCGGTCAACCTTTTGCGCGGCAACGTAAAAACGCTCTTCTTCCAGACACCAGCCAACAGCCGTGTACGCCCACAACGGCAAGGTCTCGCGATCTTTGCCATAAGCGGCAGCCGGCAACAGTGTCCGCGTAAACGCCGGGGCCATAAAAGCACACACCGCTTCGATCTTTTCGCCGCCCCAGCGCCGTGGCAGGCGATCCGCAGTGACAAAACGGTTTTGACGCGGCTCAAACCCCACCGGCGGTGTCTGTGGCAGAGTAAACAGGCGACTGCCTTCCGGCAGCGGAATCAGCTCTTCGTCCAGCGGTCGACACAGGGTCATACCATTCATACCGGCCATGAGCAGATCGGGATGTTCAAACACCTCGCCGTCGGCGGTGGCCACCACCATGTAAATCGTTTTCCCCTGTGCTGTCGGCTGTAACCGTTGTTTTGCCATCTATAAAATCACCTTGCAATTATTATAAAGTTAAAGACTTATGCTACCCGAAAATCTGCGCTAACAACACCATTTATTTGTTTTTTCAGCCTCTTTTCCCTTTTCTCAGACACCGCCCTCGGCTAGACTGAGCGCCATGCGAACCCTGTTAACCACACTACACAGCAAATACATCCACCCCAGTCTGGCCCTGCCCTACCTGGCCGCCTATTGCCAGCAGAATGCGACTATCGACTGCGGCGAGCTGCTGATCCGCGAGTTCACCCTGCACGAACCAAAAGAAAACGTGCTCTACGAGTTGCTCAAGGAGCAGCCGGATGTGATCGCCTTTTCCGTTTACCTGTGGAACCGCATCGCCACTCTGGAGCTGGTTGACGCCCTGCACGTTGCGGCACCGCATACCCGTATTATCCTCGGTGGTCCGGAAGTCAGCTACGAGACTGCGCCGTTGTGGCAACCTCATCCAGGAATTGCTGCCATTATCCATGGCGAAGGGGAGCAACCGCTGCGCGCCCTGCTCCATGCCTGGCAAGCAGAACAACAAGCCAAACCAATCCCCGGCGTCGAACAACGCAATGGCGAACAGATTATCGATGGAGGCACCGGCCCGTTGCTGGAATCGCTGGACAACATCCCGTCGCCATTTGAACGTGGCGACATGGACTGTGAGCGCGGCTTCGTCTACTACGAAACCAGCCGCGGCTGCCCCTACAGCTGTGCCTTCTGCATGAGCGCTCTGGATACGCGGGTCCGCTCGTTTTCCATGGAGCGCATTGAGCGGGATCTGCTGTGGCTGATAGAACGGGAGATTCCCAAAATCAAACTGGTGGATCGCACCTTCAACTACGACCCACGCCGCGCTTATCACATTTTCAGCTTTATCCTCCAGCACAATCGCTGCAGCCATTTCCATTTTGAGATCGGCGCCCATCTGCTCGATGCGGCCACGTTGGAACTGCTCAAGACGGTGCCGGACGACATGTTTCAGTTCGAGATCGGCATCCAGTCCACCCTGCCGGAAACGTTAAAAACCATCAAACGTCATGCCCCGCAGCAGCAATTGTTTGACAATATTCGTGCCCTGATTGAAACCACCCAGGTCCACCTGCATCTTGATTTGATTGCCGGATTGCCGGGGGAAGATATGACCCAAATGGTGAAGGGATTTGACCAGGTGATGGCCCTCAATCCCGATCATCTTCAAATCGAAACAGTCAAGCTGCTACCGGGCGCACCGCTACGCCAGCAGGCCCAGCACCATCAACTGGTGTTCGACCCCAACCCGCCCTACCGGGTGCTGGCGACACCAACCATGAACTATAACGATCTGGAAGAAATCCGCGCCCTGAGCCGGGTGCTGGATCTGACCTGGAATTGCGGCCGGGCTCGCAATCTACTGCGCTATCTGGGCAACCACTACCAAAGCATGGGCAAGGCGTTTTTAGCCATTGCCCAAGATTGGCAGCAGCGCAACGTGTTGCGCTTTCCGCTGGGGCAAAAGGAGTTGTTTGAACAGCTGGCGGCCTTTATCCGCCGCCAGGCCGATGAAGAGCAGCACCCCATCCTGCTCGACATCCTCGCCCGTGATTGCGCCCTCACCGAACGACTGACTCCCGGCAACGCGCCGGATTTTTTTGATCTGGATCTCGACCGCGCTCAGCAGGCACACCTCAAACAATGTGTGGCTGAGCAGTTGCAACGCATCCAGGGCCAGGGAATCAAGCTACAGCATTTTGCTGCTCGCTTTCAGCGCCTGCCGAACCGGGAACCTGCCGTGCATGTGTTTTTCTATCTGACGGGAAGCGGACGTAAAATGGAGGTAAAAGAAACGATCCTCAACGAAGAAAAAGACGTCTAATTTTGACATCGTGCTAACGTTGAAACGCAACTTCACTCAACGCTTCGCCGCCTCTGTTGCGAGAGGGCGACGCATGATTCGAGGTCATGGCTGGTCGCGACCCTTTACCATGTAGAGGACTCACACCTCCCGTTCCATGCCGGCTCTTACCGGCGCTTTCGACTTGCCCCCCTTTGCTTGCCTTTGATCAGTGCTCGGACACACTCAATTTTGAGTAAAGGCTCGCGATCCAGCCAATCTCTCATCGGCTGATCAGTGGCATCGCTATGATGGCTGCACCAACGATAATCGTCGATAGTTTTGACACGTCCTGCTTTTGTTGGATTACAGTGGCTATAGCGCAGCAACTCCAACAAGTCATGATCCTCTTCGACCTGAATTGCTTTATAGCGACCACGGAAAAGTTGCCCCTCATCGTCGAAGCGCTGGGCATTAAACCCCGTTGCGATACCGCATACAGCACGACAGGGTGCCGTCGGGCGTTTAAACCAAAAGATGGTCAAGGTTCGACAGCAGGCAATAGACCGAGACATTCAGGTTCCACATCTTTGATGTACTTTTTAAAATATCGATAAAAAGTTGGAATCCTCCTCCCCTTCAAAAACATCACACGTGATACCACCTCCACGCAGACTCGATACGCAGTGCTCTCGACATAAATCTCAACGACCTCAAAACCACAACAGAGTAACCGTTGACTTGCCCGAATGGCGCTAGTGTTCTGTCAATGCTAAAAATTCGAGTGAATGGCACAGCATCGTGCCATTCACACAAGGCGCGAAATCGCCGAAGTGGCCACTCCACTTCAAGATGTTGCAACGCAGTGGGAAGGGTGCGAGGCGAAGCCAGACCCGAAGATTTCGTGTTGTCTGAGCGTTAGTTTAAACGATTGCGTCGTAACCTCGGGAAAGTCCCGTTTTTGCTGCTCCTTCATCTTAAACTTAGTGCCATTCTGGACTTGCCCCCCCTTTTCTTTTGGCAGCTTAGACCGACTCATGAGTTGAAAACGAAGCCCTGTAGCACATTGACATCAGCCAGAGAAAAGAAAAAATTCTGTTGCCGCAAGAGGATGGCGTCTTTTTTTGAAAGAAGTTTTTATACCCGTCTCTCGTTTTGAGATTTTCCACACCTCCACGCACCTTCCAAAATCACCCTGAAAAAACATCTAAAAACAAGCACTTACTGGTAAAAATTGCGAAACAATGAATTGGTCCAATTATTGCTGTCTACATTATGAACCAAAGATTCACAATATGGACCATGGTTTGTAAATGAAACTCTTAGGAAAGGATAAGACAGCATGAAAAAAGAGTGGAAAGTAGAAAACGCTGATGGCTCTTACACCGTTCGCACCTGCGGCTGGTCGCCCCCTGGAGAACACCCGGTCGGCTGCGGGATGAAATTGACGGTCAAAGATGGCCAGCTGGTGGATGTGGAAGGTGATCCAGAGCACCCTATTACCAATGGGCGCTTGTGCGTCAGGTGCCTGACGTTGCCGGAATATGTCCACCACCCGAACCGTATCACCACGCCGATGAAGCGTGATCCCAAGGATCGTGGTAAGGACAAATGGACGCCGATCAGTTGGGATGAGGCCTGGGATATTATCATCCCGAAAATCAATCAACTGAAACAGGATCACGGTGCTGAGTCGATCATCGTTTTCGGCGGTACCGGGCGCGAGGCCTGCCTCTATTACTACCCGTTGGCGTTCGCCTCGATCGGTACACCCAACGTCAGCCAGCCGATCAGCGGCTGGTCCTGCTATGGACCGCGCTGCGCCATTACCGATTTTATTCTCGGCGCCGGTTACCCGGAGATTGATTTCGCCGGCAACTACCCCGACCGTTATGACAATCCGAATTTCGAACTCCCCAAATATATCGTGATCTGGGGCAAGAACCCGCTCTATTCAAACCCCGACGGTTTCTTTGGCCACTCCATTATCGACATGAAGAAGCGCGGCACCAAATTTATCCATATCGATCCACGGATGACCTGGTTGGGGACGCGTTCTGAGTATGTGTGTCGCCTGCGGCCGGGAACCGACACCGCTCTGGCGCTGGGCTTCCTTAATGTCATCATCAATGAAGAGCTGTATGACAAAGAGTTTGTCGAGAAGTGGTGTTACGGCTTTGACGAGTTGAAAGAGCGGGTCCAGCAGTATCCGCCCAAAAAGGTCGCTGATATCACCTGGGTGCCGGAGTCAACGATTATCGAGGTGGCCCGAACCATGGCGACGGCAAAGCCGTGTTCAATCCAGTGGGGTCTGGCGGTCGACATGAACCCGAACGGTGTTCAACTGGGGCATTCCATCCTGGCGTTGACTGCGATCACCGGCAACCTGGATATCCCAGGCGGTCTGACCCTGGGACCGCCATCGTCTCTGCTTGGCAAATGGCGCATGGAGACGCGGAGCAATCTGTCTGACGAACTTTGGGATAAACGTCTTGGCGCGAAAGAATGGCCGGCGGTTGGTGCCGTTATGGCGACCACCCACCCTGACGAAACCCTCGACACTCTTGAAACGGGCAAGCCGTACAAACTGCGCATGGCCTGGATCAACAGTACCAATGTGCTGGCTCCGTCGAGCGCGGTGCAGCCGGAGCGCTGGTATAAAGCATTACAGCAGATGGAGTTGATCGTTGCTCAGGATCTGTTCCACAACCCGACAACCATGGCCTTAGCCGACATCTTCCTGCCCTTGCCGACCTTCGCTGAGCACAACGGCGTCGTCATTACCAATTACGGCCGCAACGCCATCACCCTGGGGGCAATGAATGAGGCGCTGCGGGTCGGTGATACCAAATCAGACCTTGAGGTCTGTATGGAACTGGGCAAGCGTTTGCACCCGGACATGTGGCCGTTCGAAACGGTGCAGGACTTTTTTACCAACCAACTCCAGCCAGAACTGGGAATCGATTTCGAAGGTTTGAGCGAACTGGGTGTTTATCAACCGCCCTACGATTATCGCAAGTACGAAAAGGGCCTGCTACGCATGGATGGCGAGCCGGGTTTCAACACCGTTACCGGGTTGGTCGAGTTGTCATCCACTCTGTTTGAAAACTGGGGAGATGATGCGCTGCCTTACTACAAAGAGCCTCCTTATGGACCGGTCTCAACACCGGAGTTGTTCAAAGAGTATCCGCTGATTCTCACTTCCGGCGCCCGGCGGACGACTTCGTTCCATTCCGAGCATCGCCAGATCGAAACCCTGCGCGATATCGATCCCGATCCGCTGGTCGAATTAAATCCCGAGACGGCCGCGAAGTTGAATATCAATCACGGCGATTGGGTCGAACTGGAGAATATGTTCGGCAAATGCCGGATGAAAGCGCACCTGACAACGACGATTCATCCAAAGGTTTGCCACGCCCAACACGGCTGGTGGTATCCGGAAAAAGAGGGCGAAGCACCAAGCTTATTCGGGGTGTGGGATGCCAACCTCAACACCATGATCCCGCATAAAACCATCGGTACTCTTGGTTTTGGCGCCCCCTATAAGCAGATGATCTGCAAAGCGAAGCGGGTCGAGGGACCAGAGCTTTCCTGAGGCGCTCGTAAGGTCCGGTTTTGTAAGCAGAAAAAACGAACAAAGCAAAGGAGCATACGCAAATGGCAACAAACGGATTGCTGATCAATTACCAATACTGTACAGGCTGTCACAGTTGCGAAGTGGCTTGTAAAAATGCCCTTAAACTCCCTCGTGGGAAATCGGGGATTAAATTACTTGAGAACGGCCCATGGGAAGTGACGCCCGAGAAATTTGAATGGGATTACATCCCGGTTCCGACCCAGCTGTGCAACCTCTGCGCTGATCGCGTGGAGGAAGGGAAAAAGCCGTCCTGTGTCCATCATTGTCTGGCTCAATGTATCGAATATGGCAGTGCTGAGGAACTCGCGGCCAGAGCTGCCGAGCTTGGCGAAAAAACAGCTATTTTCTTTCCGTAAACAGATCTTCTGAGGTCCCTGCGGCGCGGTTTCTCCATCCTTACGTGCCGACGGGGACCTCTGGTCCAGAGGCAATTCATGATGAGTTGCTTTTCAACGATGACAAAGGAGAAGAAAGATGCCAACACAACATTACAACCGATGGGCCATTCTGGTGGCGGCAATTGTATCCAATATCTGTATTGGAACGCTTTACGCCTGGAGTGTGTTCGCCAACCCGCTGGGACAGAAATTCGGTTGGGCAGGACCAGCGCTGGCGTTGGTCTTTACCATAAATCATGGGTTAAGTCCGGTCGCATCGACTGTTGGGGGGTTCATTCAGGACAAGATGGGGGCCCGCAATGGCATGATCATCGGTGGTCTGATGTTCACCATCGGCCTGTACTTGTCCGGAACCGTAGCGCAAGTCAGCTCTCTCTACCTGACTTACAGCGTTCTGTCCGGAACCGGGGGCGCTATCATTTATTGCGCCAACCTGGGCAACACGGTCAAATTCTTTCCCGATAAGCGTGGACTGGCATCGGGCCTTTGCGCCGCCGGTTACGGCTGCGGAGCAATGATTGTCGCCCCAATTGCCAGCGCTTTGATTATTAAATATGGGGTATTGGAAACCTTCCAGATCCTCGGCGGAACCTTTTTCATTATTATCGCCGCCTGTACTGCAATCGTAAAAAAAGCCCCGGCCGGATATCAGCCTGCCGGTTGGACCCCACCCGCGGTCAGTGTCAACAGCAGCGGTTCTGTCGATGTTATCTGGCATCGGATGGTACGGGATATCGTCTGGTGGATGGTATTGATGATGATGTTCTGCGGCACAATGTCCGGCTTGATGATTCTAGCCCACGCTTCGCCAATCGGTCAGTTGATGTTTAAACTGACTCCGATGAAAGCGGCTTTCTTCGTCAGTATTATTACTCTGGCCAACGCCCTTGGCCGGATCGGTTTTGGTGCATTGTCCGACAAAGTTGGCCGTTCCAACACCATTATGGTGATGTACATCGTTTCGGCCCTCTCACTGTTTAATCTGACATTTACCGGAACTGTTGCCGGCTTTGTTGCTTCCGGCATCGGAGTCGGGGCGGTCTTTGGCGGTTTTATGGGGACCATGCCGACGATCATCAGCGAACGTTACGGATTAAAGCGATTCGGCGTCAATTACGGTATCACTTTTATCGGCTTAAGCATGGCGGCACTGACCGGCCCACTGACCGCAGCCAAGGTGCGGGTTGCGACGGGCGTTTACGACAATGCATTTCTAATTGCACTGGGCGTCAACCTTGCTGGTTTGATCTTTGCGGCAGCGTTCCGGATTCTGGATAAACGCACAAGCGATAAATTTGCGGCCTAGCAGGATGTTGAAAAAAGTCCCGTCCGGGGATTTTTCAACGACGCAAGCCGAAAATGCGATGTCCGTCTTGCTCACAAAATCAAGGACTTGAAAACCTGTCCTTGATTTTGATCGCCCGTCCATAGGCTCCGCAGTCTGTTTTTCAACAGCCTGCCAGGCAATACCCGCAGTGTCCTGAGCATTACCATTTATTTTTCCGTCACAAATAGAATACGAGCCGGGTTCTGCCCGGCTTTTTTATTTTTCCAGTTGGAATTGTCTGCCGGTTAATGCAAGATTGCCGACAGATTATCATCTACTTTGATGTGGGAAATAAATCCCCTTTTTCGTTGCAGGGAGAATGCAATGGCGATGGCGTCATCCGTTAAATTATTTCAGGTTCTGGAACTCTTATGTCAGGGTGGGCCTGTTAAGGCGATGACGTTGAGCCGTGAGCTCGGTTTCAATAAAAGCTCAATTCACCGATTTCTGAATACGCTCATGGAAATGGGCTATGTCGTTCAGGATAACGAAACCGGCCTTTACAGCGCCAGCCTGAAAGTTTATGAGTTGGGAGTGCAGGTCAAAAACCGCTTCGGGATCTCAAAAATTGCCGCGCCGATCTTACGGCGTTTGCAGGTTGAGGTAAATGCTGCGGTCAACCTTGGGGTGTTACAGAATAACGAAATGCTGACCCTTGAGCGATTCACCCCGGATGACGAGAACGTCAAAATTATCGTCAAAGCGAAGTTGCCGGCCTATTGTACCGCTCTCGGGAAGATCCTTTTGGCCTATCTCGACGAGGAGAGTTTCGAGCGCTACATGGCGACGACCGAACTGAAAGCCATTACCCGCAGAACCGTGACCGATCCGGCTGAGTTTCGCGCGATGATTGCCCAGATCCGCAACAACGGCCTGGCTGTCGATGATCGGGAGCTGGATGAAAATATTCGTTCGATTGCAACGCCGGTACGGGATGAGAGCGGTCTTGTCGTGGCGGGTCTGTCGATTACCGCCGCCGCCACGCGATTGGCGGGGGAGGATTTAGCCGAGGCGCAACGCAAGCTATACCTGGCGACCGACAAACTCTGTACTGCTCTGGGCAACACGGCCGAGAGCTGACTTGGAGGAAAAAGAGATAAAAGGGACCCAGTCTGCTTTTAGCTCGTACTTGAACACAGTCAATTTTGACATCGGAGTGACCACTTGTAGGAGCGAATTTATTCGCGAATTGCTCTGGTCATTGATCCTTTTCATGATGGGAATTCGCGGCTGAAGCCATAAAAAGCCTGGAGTTGAGCTAGAATCATAGCTGAAATCTACTGATGAGAGGCCGCCGTGGTCTGCCCGTCACGTTCTCTGCTGACAGGTTCATCGACGAACCAAGAGAGCCAGACCGATCCACTTAACCCGAGAAGAAGGTTGCTTCAAACTGGTCTGCAGGTATTGGCCGCGCAAAGTAGTAGCCTTGCAGTCGATCACAAGAGTATTGAGTGCAGATTTCCGCTTGTTCTTTAGTTTCTACCCCTTCTGCAACAACGCACATCTCCAGCCCTTTAGCAAAAGCAATAATGGCGATTAGCAGGCGTTTATTCTTATCATCGTTCTCAATTGATGAGACAAATCCTTTGTCGATTTTGAGGACACTGATAGGAAACTGCTTGAGATGAACAAGTGACGAGTATCCGGTACCAAAATCGTCTAAAGAAAAGGAAATCCCACGGTGAGAAATTGCCGATAGAATCTCTGCAGTTGCTGCGGTGTCCTCGATCATCGCACTTTCGGTGATCTCAAGCTCAAGGCACTCGGCATCAAGAATATGATCGTCCAGGGTCGCATGGACTGCTGCCGACAACGAGTGTTGTTTTATCTGTACGGGTGACAGGTTAATGGCGATGGTCATGTCGCCCGCTTGTTCAGGGTGGTTTAGTTGCCACTCTTTGAGTTGCCTGCAACCTTCGCGTAATACCCAGTTTCCAATACTGACAATAAGTCCGGTTTCTTCGGCGATGGGCATAAACACGTCGGGCGACAACAGACCCAGTTGAGGGTGTTGCCATCTTAAAAGCGCTTCGGCACCTCCGAGACTGCGGTCTGAGGCGTTGAATTGGGCTTGATAAAAGATTTTGAACTCATTTCGCTCCAGTGCAACACTTAAATCGTTCTTGATGCGGATTCTCGATTGCACCAGTTGCTGAAGGGCGGAAGAGTAGTACTGACACTGGTTACGGCCGGTTTTCTTGGCATGGTACATCGCGATATCGGCACACCTCAGCAGATCTTCAGTGTGGTCGTCACTTCCATCCAGCAGCGCAATACCAATGCTGGCCGTGACACTCTGATCAGCCATTTCAGTCCCGATTTGAATCGGCTGCTGCAGTATTGAAAAAATACGATCTGCAAGCTCGACGGCTTGTTCTTCGTGTTCGAGAAGGGTCATCACGATGACAAACTCATCGCCACCCAGTCGGCACAGATAGTCGTTATCGCGGATGACGGTATTTAATCGCTGCGCAACTTCGATCAGCAAGAGATCTCCTGCGGCGTGCCCGTGAATATCATTGACACTTTTAAAATCGTCCAGATCAAGCAACAGCAGGGCAAGTTCAGTGCTGTCGCTACGCTGTGCCCGGGCTAACTCCTTTTTCATGGCGTTATCAAAACCGCGACGATTAAGCAAACCAGTCAGGGGGTCATGTACGGCTAACTCCAATAGCTGTTCCCGGCTGCGGTTCAGCGCTTCCTGTATCTGATAGCGTTGGCGTGCCTGGCGTACCGCCCTTAACAGCCGGCGTCCATTGACTTCATTTTTGAGGAGAAAATCCTGCGCGCCTGCTTCGAGGCAACGTTCAGCAAGGGTCTCGTCTTCCTGGTGGGAGAGCATGACCACGGTGCCGCTTTCGAAGTTTCCACAGCGCAGGGTTTGTAAAACGGCGAGGCCATCCTGATCCGGCAATCGATAGTCGAGCAGTATGGCATCAAACTGTTCTCTGGATGCCAGTTCCAAACCTTCAGCCGCCGTGGCTGCGGTGATAACCTCACTGACATTGGTCGTTCCTTTTTTCAAAGTCCGAATCACAGCCATACGATCGACTTCATCATCATCAATGAGCAACAGACGCATTGGCGGGTTCACTTTTTTGATCCGGTCGGTTGTGCTGGGAGTTCGACAACACGCCAGTAGCGATCCAGCATTTCGATTAAGCCCATGAAGTCTTCACCCACTTTGTTTTTTACGATATAACCAGCGACATTATGCTGATAGGCTTCGACTTTGTCCTCGTCCGCTTTTGATGTCGTCAGAACAAATACAACAGAACTGGCAAGCGCCTTATCCTGACGTAGTTCCGTCAACATCTCGAATCCGTTCATACGAGGCATATTGAGATCGAGAAGGATGATATAGGGGCGTTTCACGGTGCTTGGGTTGCGTAATAGCTCCAGGGCCTCAAGACCATCATGAGCCCTGACCACCGGGTTGAGTATCTTCAATTTTCTCAGCGCTCGCTGTACGCCCATGACGTCCACATCATCGTCATCGACAAGAAAGATCGTCACTTCCTCATAAGTACTGCTGTCAGTTGTCATAGATATTCTTTCTGGAAATTGTGGTTGGCCAGCTAAACTTAAAACAACAGCCTTGTTTGCCATCGGACTCTACGCTGATGATGCCGCCGACAAGTTCAACCGCTTTCTTGACCAACGCCAGCCCCATACCACTTCCTTCAACCAAATCTCTGGGTTTAAGCGTTTGGAACATGCCGAACACGCGTTCCTGGCTTTCAATCGGAATGCCGGGGCCGTCGTCTTTAACTTCAAACTCAAACGCATTGGGTAATGGACGGGCTGAGACGGTTATCGTGCCGTGCTCTTTGTCATGATGTTTGATAGCGTTACCGACGAGGTTACGAAAAATCAGCTCCAGCGGCGCTTTTGGGGTCATCAGAATCGGCATATCGGCCGTTATATTGAGTGATATCTGTTTATCATTTGTAGCAACCAGTTCAAAAACATTCTCGACCAACGTGGCCGTATTGACCTCACTAACTTCGTCATCGGTGCGACCAACGCGGGAGTACGTGAGCAGATCGTCAAGGAGTGACTCCATCCGGCTGATTCGGCTGCGCATCAGTCTCAGGTGAGATAGGGTTTCACTATTAATGGTGTCACCCAAATCTTCAGCGATCCAGCTCGCCAACTGATCGATACCCCGTAACGGTGATTTAAGATCGTGCGAGGCGACATAGGCAAAATTGTTCAGTTCATCGTTAGTGCGTTTAAGTTCAGCAATCAATTGAACCCGACGTTGTTCAGCACGTTTTTCATTGGTGATGTCACGGGCGACGCCAAATAGACCGATGATGTTGCCGTCGTTGTCATGTATGGGGTATTTGCGGTTATCAACCCAGCCTGTAGAGCCATCCTCTTTGAGGAACTCCTGAACTTCGTGGACCACTTCAGCCCCCAAAAATATCTGTTTTTCAAGGCGGTAGTACTCGTCAGCATGCTCTTCTGGAAACACCTCATAGTCGGTCAACCCAATCAGATCAGTCCAGGATTCAACCCCAGCATCACATATGTCAACTAGGGTCTGGCTGACGTCGGTAAATGTATGGTTACGGTCTTTAAAAAAGATGAAATCATCGGTATTCTTCATCAGTGTTTGGAAATTTAAATTTCTGACATTATTTTCTAATGAGCGAGACAAGCTTGTGACATCTTGCAATAACAGATCTAGCGCAACATTCGTTCCGCTGTCTGAGGTCTGTTTACTGAATTCACCTCTGGCAACACGAATTTGTCCATTCGCCCGTCTGAGGCGAATGTTGAAAACGTTGCTGTCATGGGTTAAGTCAGGCTCAAAAAGTCGATCAGCGATATCCTGATCGTCGCTATGGATCAGATCTTTGAGGGAAACTTTTCCAGAGATAAAATCCTCAGGCTGATAACCCAGCAGGGATTCGATATCGTCACGGACAGATAACACCTGTGCGGTGTCGGGCGGTATCAGCAGGATGATAAAGCGGGCCTCAATGACAGTATGATCAACCAATTTATGAGTTCCTCTTTTAATTACTTTTCAAGACGTTGGCGTTCTAAGCACGTCCCTACATGTTAATGAAACCTTGACTTCAGTACTGAGCACTGCTGTCTCACTGTTTGATCAATCAATATTTTCGCAAAAAAAACATTAAAAACAACAAGTTAAATACCATAGTGCATTGTAACATTGTTCTTTCTCAGATAGTACGAATTTTCCCGAGACATGAAGTTCAGACCCTGGCGAATAAGCATCATGTCGGGCAGAAATTCCGCTCGTTTTCCCGCTGGTCACAGTTCGTTGCCTTAATGACGGCACAACTGACCGGGCGCGACAGCCTGCGGGACATTGTTGAAAATATGACAGCTCAGGCCGGCAAACTTTCCCACTTGGGAGTTAAGCCGTTCAGTCGGGCCACCAGGCTGCGCTGAGCCAATGAACAGCCCCCCCACAGGGCCAAGTCTTGAATTACAGCATTTTCTCTAATAATATTTAAATTCAAGACCTGCCCCACTGCTCGTATGAATTGAGACTACCAGATGACCACAATACGTCAAACCTAGACGTGCTCCCTTTGATCACGCTCAAACTGAAGAGCCGAAGAGACATTATCGCCACTTTTAAGCCCCCATAGCTCAGGAAAAGAGAGAACGATGTCTTCTATTGTGAAAAATCGCTTGATTTGTCTAACAGGCTGTTGAAAAACAGACTGTGGAGCCCATGGACAGGCGATCAAAATCAAGGACAGGTTTTCAAGTCCTTGATTTTGTGAGCAAGACGAAAATCGCATTTTCGGTTTGCATCGTTGAAAAATCCTCGGATGGAACTTTTTCAACATCCTGCTAAAGACATTAGTTTGTTAGGTGTTTACAGTACGTGTCGAGCGAGAAGTTCTGTTACTGATGCTGCCCACCCGAAGCACATAAAAATAAATATGTAAAATTTTGTTGAAGCGAAATAGTCTTCCCAAAACCTACCCCTGAGGAGTGAATACCAGTCTGGCCAAATAAGGTATTTTATTGTTTCGCCTAAAGACTCAAATTTGTCTCCGAAAAATATTTGTGCAAGCGTGAAATAAAGGGGCAAACTTAAAATGCCGACGACGATTAATACAATTGGGTGATCAAAAAATTGCATATTTTTTTTGCCTTCGCCGCCGTAGGCGCGGCCAGTTAGCCGACCGCCTCGGCAGAGATCCCGGCGTGCGCAATTACCGCACCAGGCTCTTCGTGAATATTCACCTCCGCAATTCGCGAAAGCACCTAAACCACTATCAAACTTTTGTGTCGTGGATATGGCACGATCCTCGGGGCCAATAGTTCTAACCGGTCCACCAGTTCGTAAAATCGCCAACCATTCATCCCATGCCGTCTGCTGCGGCGCTGCAACCACTTGAAGATCGCCAGGACTTTTCGGTGATATTCACAAAGAGTCCGTGAGTTACTCGGCACCTCAAAGGAGTTGTCGTGTCCACGCAGCTTCCGCGTTACGGCCGCGATGAGCTGCTGGGGCGGCATCGGGCAATGGGTCTTTGGCTAACCTTAAGTTCTAAACAAATCTTCTTATACAATGTTCTCATCTTCGGTTCATTACCCATCGTTTTTTTCATGCACTCAATGGCAGAACTACCAGTGCTATAATTCTCGCACCTGATCACATTGCCAATTTCAGCAAGCGTTTTTTCGCTATGCGCTCAGAGAGGATAAACAGCTAAAAGCTTTTTGTTTTGCTGATGAAAACATCTTCAACAATGGGCGGCGATGCAACCACTGCTGTCTTTTTTCATCCGTAAAATAACCGCTATGACTACACCACGAATACGCATCCAACGCTGAAACAATACAAGCCTTTATAGGGTTGCGGTGAACGTAACGCAAAAGTTTGCAACAAAGGGCTATCCTCTTCGACCAACACGGCCTTGTAGCGGCCACGGAATAATTGGCCGTAGTCCATGTCTGCGATTATAGCTCTGGGGTGTATACACCGTTAAGATGGCGCATACAGCGAGATAGGTTACCATCCGGGGTCTGCACCAACAGATGATAATGATTAGACATCAGACAATAAGCAGGCACCTCCAAGTTCCACATCGTTACGGCATCTTGCAATATTTTCAAGAACAGGTGAAAGTCCTCTTCGTCCTGATAAATATCTTCTCGCCGTCGCCCACGATTCATCACGTGATACCAAGCACCTTGGAATTCTATGCGTAATGGTCTCGACATAGAAACAGCTTACCCCGCATCAGACATTGGGCAATAGCAAGACTTGACCCCATTGGTGGTATTTTAGTGCTGCCAGCAGAAATAAAGCAATAACCAGATATACGATTATCTACAATCCGTAGCCAATATCCGAAAGTATCCCAGGCCAGGCCCTATCCCAACAGCAGCCATGATCGAACTGGTCATAGATCTTATACCTTATCGTACCGGGGCTGGAACAGCGTGCTCTAAAGGAGAAGAATACTGCCGCATCCATATTATGATCTTTCCCCCCGATAAGATGAATCTGGGGAATCGTTTCGAGGTCACTGGCAAAATCGGCCGGATTCAGGGAGCCTGTAAGGGGAGTAAGAGAATGAAGACCAGTCCATTTGTCAGTATCAAGATTACCAGCCACGGTAACAAGGCCGGAGATGTCACTTCTTTGAGCGGCAAGAATTGCTGCCACGGCTCCACCGCCGGAATATCCGAAAAGAACAAAGGAATCGGGTGAGTATTCAATCTTTATCTCGTCCAGAATTGCACCATAGGCACGGATGACCTCACTCGAAAACCGGTGACTTGTCCAGTACATCCGGTCCGGGACCTGACCTTGCGCATATTGCCCTGGTCGGGCCAGGTAGAGCTTACAAACCTCTGGATCCGCCAGAAAAAGTTTAAGGCCTGTAGGATTCAGCGGGGTGGGATTATCCGACGGGATCGAAGATGTGAGCCAGGCAAGGCCATCGCCTTCAATATAAATATGGATAATCTTGCCTGAGCACTGGCCCGAAAAACTACGCCAGGAAAGGATATTGAAATGATTGGCGATATAGACCTGTTCCTTTATGAGACTTCCGGGAGGAAAATTCTTCTTGGCCTGAAGAGTGCGCTGGTCCGGATCCGGGACCCGGCCAGCGCACCCCATAGAAACAGTCAGTATCAGGAGGAATCCCCAAGCCATTCTCCCCAATCGTTTCATCAAACTGGCTAAAACTTCCAGTTTAACTTAGCAGAAAACAGGTGACTCTGATAATCGGACCCCCGACCATGAAAGTCATATTTGGCATCAAAGGAGAGAAGATCTGTCATCTTCTTAGCCAAACCGATACCGGCTCCGTAAACGACACGGGAATTGTCCAGCCCCGGTGTCCTAAAAACAGCACCGCCACCTGCAAAGGACGAATCCACCGTAGTATCTTCGTTGAACAGGTCATACCCCACCGACGACGAAGCAATAATCTCAAAGCTTTCGGACAGACTCCAAGAAAGGTCTCCTTCCAGAGCAGCCACCAGGGAATTGGTGTCAAAGCTTTTAACATCCAGGTTCATGCCGCCAGCACCTTTTTCTTTGTAGGACGGATTGTAAAAATAAATATAGGTGAGCGAGGTACCCGGAACAAACTTGAGCCATGGGGCAAGTTCATAGGTTTTGGTTGCTTTCGTCTGAGCAAAAATCGTTTTAGACGTAAAATCAGCTTTGGCCGTCTTTCCTATAGCCTGGATGGACCGACGTGTATCCGTTGATTGGAAACCGCCTCCGATCTGATAAAAGAAATTGGTCGTTGCATCGGTAATTGGGCGACTACCGTAAAGCAAGAGGTTGAAAATGTCCATATCACTTTTCTGGGGGATATTATTGGTGTCTCCATTAAACCTTGTGTAGAAAAATGCGAGACCAAGACGGTTATCCGGAGCATATTCCCCATCAGCCCCGAGCCCCAAGCCCCAGACATCTGCGTCAAATCCGTTCACACCATCCACATCGTCCTGATCAATTTTCGAGCCATAGGGCTTCACCCAGAGGGTTCTGTCACTAAACACGGGATCTCCGGAGTTGAATCCTCTGACGCTCTGCTGCCTCGCCTGGACCACTGAACTCATGGTATTGGCCAACTCGATGGATATGGTTGGGGCCTGTACCGCAGAAACAGGTGCAGCCTGGGATATCCTGGACGCTACCTTATCATTGGTAGGCATGATATTAAGATTACCAATAAAATCAGCTATCTCAGGATTTGAGGTATCGGAAAGGTTATCAAGAGTCCTGGCCAGCCCGAGATAAGCGGTTCTCCCTGCGGTGGAGACGCTCGTCTCAATACTGACTCCTCGTTCCACAACCAGACTTATGCCTGTTGAAGACAGCAGTGCTGAGAAATTAAGAAGGGCCGAGTTGTCCTGTAAAGTGAAGGTACTCGCATTCAGGGTGCCCGCACTGACAATTTCCGAAATTGTTTCGCCAGGGGTCAGCGTATTCAGATCAGAAACGTCAACAAAGAGACCAGTGTCCGAGGCAAAATCGGCAGTACCGGCCACTGCGAGCTTGCCAAAGCTGATGTCTGACGACAACCCGATACTGAGATTGCCAGCGGCAGTTTGCTGGTAATCACCGCCAATACTAAGGGTCTGGCCATCGGCAACAGAGAGAGTAGCGCCGTCAACTTTCATCGTTCCGGTGTAACCAGAAAGGTCGCCAGTGAAAGTGGTGGATCCCGAATACAAATCCACAGCACCTGCACCTGTGATATCCGGTGCGAACATATAATCAGTGTCGGTATGATTGAAAACGATGGTGCCGGTACCGTAACCAAAGTCGATGCTTGACGTGGTGATCGTACCGGCATTGGCCGCTCCATCCCCTGCTGCTGCACCGATGGAAAGCGTACCGTTGCTGCCGTCCTCCGTCGCAATACTGATATGATTATCCGCATTGAGTAAAGCGCCGTCTGAGACAAGTACGTTACCCGTACCTAAATAGGCAAGATAGAAATTACCTAATGCCTCGAGTTGTGAATCGGCTGCCGCCGAAAACTTTGTGTCCTTCCCGGTAAGAACAATGGTGCCTTGAGAACTGTCGTCGAGACCTACGCCGCCTGTCGCAGTGGATACGACCGCGCCATCTGATACGGTAAGATAGCCGATTCCGTCACCAATCTCCCCCGATGAACCTCCCACATAGACCCTGACCTTGGACGTCCAGGAGGTATCTTTGCCTGTAATGGTCATTTGCGCAATATTGCTGCTGCCGCTGCCGATATAGCCACCATCAGAGCTTACAGTGGCCCCATCTTCAAATGTGGCGGTGCCACCCCCCATTGACAGCCATGATCTGCCGTCCGGGTAAGTGGTATTATATATTTTCAGACTGGTATCCGAACCGCTGACGGACAGTGTACCTCCACCCCCCATATACAACCCCCCGGTGCTGGTGGCGATGGTAGCAGCGGCACCGTCGTTGATCGTCAGACTACCGGGCGATGCAGCATCGATCCCCACATCAATCCCACCCGAACTGGACAAACGGGTTCCGTCTCCGGTGACGGTGACAGTTCCTGTACCACTCTCACCACCAGCCCAAGGAGCCTTACCAATGCCTAAGAGATACGTATTCAGTGTTGCGCCGTCTGATATTGTCACCGTACCTGTACCATACGCGCCAACCAAAATACTGGAGTTGTCGGTCCAGCTAGAGCCTGTTCCTTTAACCACAACCGTCCCGGTGGTGGTTAAAGGATTCGTATCATTCATGCTCGCGATCCACGATCTGTTCGTCTGAAGCGTCCCACCCGAAGTGACATTGATAGACCCTTGCCCCCCACCAACACCTACATGAGCTTCCGCCGAACCGGACAAGGTGGCACCGGCTCCCACATACACCGTTCCTTGATTTCCGGAATCTGAACCTATGGCAAAAGAATCATACGCTTCACTGCCTGAAACCGTATAGACCTCATTACTGGAGATTCCTACATTCAAATCAGCGGCATTAACCCCGAACGGGAATACGAGGCTTGAGATCATAGCCAACAAGACTATCTTTGGCAAAAGCCGGGCCTTTCTCACTGAACATAAAGGGCTGGACTCAACAACAGTTACACCACTCATTTGCATTTTCACCATAGGTTCCCCCTTGAAAATCTGTTTTATAACTTTGAGGCGTTTTACAAAACATCGATAAAGAGATGGCAGTCATCCTCTCCTTTAAAAACAGCACCACGCCTTTGACCACAGTTCATAACATGATACTAGGCGCTGGATATCCTATACGTAGTGGCCTTAGCATGGATTTAGACTACATTATAAGCACAAGACGTCAACAGTAGACTTGTCTAAGTTGCTTATTTTTAACGCCTAGCTATCTAAGCACTTAGCATACATGATATTTAATCACATTTACATCACATACTATTGGAACAATAAATACATTTTTTAAAAATACAAGTATAAACCAATCAACAACACCATTATCCATATTGTTTTTAATAATTTTGTGGACATTTAACATATTATTCCAATGTATATTTATGATATTTTATACCATGCATGACACTATAGGGACAAATGTCATCGTGGCAATACGTAACAATTCCCTTTAAACATTAATTGTTGGATTAAATAGCTTATATATAAGATCGAATAAAGGGGTCGATCAGAAAGGGGTCGATCAGAAAGGGGTCGGTCAGAAAAGGGTCGGTCAGAAAAGGGTCGGTCAGAAAAGGGTCGGTCAGAAAAGGGTCGGTCAGAAAAGGGTCGGTCAGAAAAGGGTCGGTCAGAAAAGGGTCGGTCAGAAAAGGGTCGGTCAGAAAAGGGTCGGTCAGAAAAGGGTCGGTCAGAAAAGGGTCGGTCAGAAAAGGGTCGGTCAGAAAAGGGTCGGTCAGAAAAGGGTCGGTCAGAAAAGGGTCGGTCAGAAAAGGGTCGGTCAGAAAAGGGTCGGTCAGAAAAGGGTCGGTCAGAAAAGGGTCGGTCAGAAAAGGGTCGGTCAGAAAAGGGTCGGTCAGAAAAGGGTCGGTCAGAAAAGGGTCGGTCAGAAAAGGGTCGGTCAGAAAGCCTAAGACCTGCTCTCTACTCTACCCTGTGGTCAGACTTTCCACGACATACAAAAAATCAATAAATATTTTTATTAAATAACTCCATAAGTTCCTTAGCACGTGGATCACTGGATAGCCTGTCAAAAACTGCTTGATATATATTATCTTTCATTTCATCTGTCATCTTGTTGTATTCCGAATGGCTAATTATTCCTCTGCTGTTATGTTCCTCGCTAATTTCTCTACCCAATGTTGATAAATACTCCATATAGCTATGGTGTTCTTCTTGAGATAGCGAAGAGAAGTCGGAAGCTCGTCTCTGATCAATCTTTCCATTTTCAAAATAAAAAGAAGCTTGTGGTAGCAAGCTCGAGTACTCTGCAGAAAAGGCTGCGTAGTCCTCAATGGGGAGCTGATTTCCTTCGGCATCGAGAAGCTGGACCGCTTTGCCATTGCCGACATCGACAATCCTTGCGTAACCTCCCTGCGCCAAAATACTTTTTACACCTGCCTCAGCGTCTGTGCTAAATCTTATATTGAAGCCTTGAGCAGCAGCTCTTCCTTCATCTGAGATATTTACGCGATCGGTTTGAAAAGTGTTCCCAACGGGTTCTTGAGTTGCAGCTTTGGGGCTTTGTCGATCATACATATCGTAGGCAGTTTGTACTGATTGCGCTCCTGCAACATTCATGTCTCTTCCTCCTCCCTATTTTATTGAGAAATGGAATCCATTCCGTTGAGAGTTTGCCCTTCCCTGAGCTAACGATGGGTATTGTATCGGCACAAAGTTCACAAATCTTAATTGTAAGAGCTTACAATTGTCACCCCCTGAAGCTTTTACTAGATCAGCGCATTGCCATGCCCCACATCCTCCCCGGAACACTCACGTCCTAATATAAAAAGAGAATCGAATGAAATTGTTCACGGTATTTTTACTTATATTCGCATCTATCATCACAATCTTGGCACCCAACACATGCGCGGATACTATCCACCTAAAAAACGGCGACATCATTTCGGGCCAATTGGCAACACTGGACAGTGGACTCTGCGTTTTCAACACAAAGTACGGCTCGGCCATTACAATTCAGGCTCTTAAGATAGCGCAGCGAGAAACTGATGATGAATATGAGGTGTCTTTTTCTTCTGGTGAAAAATCAAAGGTCAACGAACCAAAAGTACAACGGATAGTACAGTTCTGATTTCAAAAGAATTTGGGGAAATAGAAATGAATACTGCGGATATTGTTTCTCTCGTAAAAATTTTTCCGTAGCGAGGACAACATTCCGTTACGCAGGACCGGCAGCAGTGTTTCGGTGAAGACGATGAAAAAGAACACCGCTCGACTTTTTGACAGGATCGACGGTTTTACTCGCCCCCGGGCGTTACGAATTCGGAGAAGTAAAGGGGGACAAACCTTCCCTTAGCTAACCTTAAGTTCTAAACAAATCTTCTTATACAATTTTTCCATCTTCAGTTCATTATCCAACGATTTTTTCATGCGCTCAATGGCAGAACTAACAGTGCTATAATCCTCGCACCCGATCACATTGCCAATTTCAGCAAGCGTTTTTTGGCTATGTGCTCTGAGAGTATAAATGGCTAACCCCGCATCAGAGATTAGTCAACAGCAGGCTTTCCCCCTTCGCACTGCTCATTTTTTATAGATCTTTATTTTTGAGTAAATGCATTGGTCGTTGTTCTGATTCCCATAGCGAAACCTGATGCCGCAATTTGCAGCGAGCGTAGAAGACCTTCTAGTAGGGTCACCCATTGATCAAAAACAGAGGAGACTTGCGAAACAAGCCTCCTCATTTAGAAAAACACTTTCTTTAAACAGAACCTATTTGGGTGGATCAGGCGGTACCGTCATTGCAGCGATTTTTTCAAAATTGTGAATACAATCATTCACATTTTTTAAGGTGTCTTTGATCTTGTTTTTAATTTTATTCTTATGACGGTTCATACGCCCTTGAAGCGTTTCGATAGAGGCCTCTCCTTTATCCGTGATCTCATACTCATCGCATTGGCAGTAGTGCCCCACATATGATCGTTTGGCGCACGTAACCTGATACCTTAGCCACATCGTTTCATCGGCCTTTTCGATATCCTCGAAATAGGCGACATTATAATCTATGATACTCGTCACATCCGGGCGATAATGAAGACCGGTTATGTGTTTAAGTCGATTATCCGTCGCAGTCTGCTTGATCTTCTTCAACACATCCGCTTCTTTTTGGGCCCTATTTACAATTGCGCCATATTCATCTTTGAGCTTGTCCGGATCAGAATCACGCCACTGTTCAGCACGTTCCTGCATGATCGCTAAATATTGGGTTTGAGCGAATGCTAAAAACTCGACGCGATCAACTTCGGCATAATCCTCTTCTAAATAACTCACGATATCTCGAATTTCACGATACAAATCATCTAATGTTGCCAAATCAAAATGATGATTATAATCATCAATCAGTCGACTGAAACTTTTCATCTTTGCACTGATCGTCTGGCGAAAATCTTTACGCGATTGCAGCTTAAGCGCATCCACGAGTTGATCATAACTGAGCTCACTCGTCTGCATAATGTCATCAATACCAAGCTCTTTAAAAGCCCATGACACGGCCTTGGAACCGATCTGTGAAGCCGCTCCGCTAATAATACCCAAAGCAATTGTCGAGGCAATCGCCCCTATTGTAAAGGCCTCGTTGGATGCTGGCGGCGGACAAATGCCATCGCTGTTCTCCGGCCCCTGTGTGTCCCTCTCCAACACAACTGCGCCCATGGTCGATATCAGGTCCATCTCATTTTCATCTTGGGGCTTGATGATATAGATCGTTCCATCCACAAGCCTCATACAGGGCATAAAAAAGATATACTCGGCATGGGTTGTGATACGGTGCAACAAGACCGTTCCCTTGCTGAAACTTGCGGCATGTTCCGTCAACACTTTAAAGCTGTCACTCACTAGGCTCTCACCCTCGATATAGGGCATGACCAAGTCCGCTTTTGCGCTCACATGATCCAAATGAGATTGATCATATGCGACCCCTTTGGGCTCTTCCATCGGTAAAGGATCACTTTGACTCGTTTTCAATCCTTCAAGCGCAAGTTCATAGGCTGTGACATCGAAAATATTTGCTAAACTCCATTTTTTTTCCAGATAGGCAAGATCTCCACCAGAGAGTTTGACGAACCTAACAATCATTTGTAATACCTCCTATGGTTTGGCAACGTTAATCAATCAGGACCGCAATACGCCATCCGTTTGTCTTTTCAAAAAGACACCGGGCTTACGGACAAAATAAACACTTTAATCGCGACGCTGAACCGCGCCGTGGGCAACGCAAGCGAGCATAGTCTGGTTACGCGGTTTCGGCTGTCTGATCCAGTGTCTTGTCCCGGCGTAAGGCAGCAAGGGGCTGAACGAAAACAACGCCGCGATTCACGCCAACGCAGTCGGTAGAAACAAGTTTATCAGTTTGTTCACTAAAAATATAAACACCTGCTAACCACGATATATAAATAAGACATCCCTAACATGGCTACCAAGAAATCACATGGAAATGCGTAAAGTCAAGAATAAAGCTCGAAAGTCGGATATCACGTAGGATTAAGCGACGGAAGGCATTTCTTAAAAATTCAACGATTTCTGGGCCGGGAAGTAATTGATGTCAATCATCATGGCGGTCCTGCGGGGTCTAAACTTGTGTGGTCACCCTCGCCCGTGCATGTGTTTTTTTATCTAACCGGAAGTGGACGTAAAATGGAGGTACTGGAGACGATCCTCAACGAAGAAAGCACCATCTGATCGTTGAAAAAGAGGAGAATAGGGGGGGGGGGGCAAGTCTACAGTTAACCAATTCTCATCTCCCGACACACCCGCTCATACACTTCCCGGACAGCACCATCCCCCTCCATCATAGACTCAAATCTTGAAATAGCCGTGCAAACCGTGCTGTAGCGGTTGCACTCAAGGACGCTACCTATCTCTTTCAGCGTTTTTTGACTATGCACTCTTAATACGTACATTGCCAAGTCTTTTGGGACATTGACAACACCACGCCGAACCGCGAACAGTTGCTCTTCGTCAATATTGCAAACAGTGCAGACGGCTTGAATCACCGCCTGTCCGTCAACAGATAAAACTTCACGATTTGAAAGCTCCAGACTTTTATGCAGGAAACCGAACGTCTCTTTGATCGTGTTGATAAAATGCTCAGAGCCAAGGATAGAAGGAAGATTTTTCAGGGAAAAGAAATGCTGAATTTCCTGAGATTCTTCCTGGCAAACAAAATCGCGATATTCAGCAAATGCCTTACACCTGACATCGGAAAACATCTTGAGCAAAGGCTCACGATGCAGCCAATCCCAGCTCTTCAGATCAGCAGCATATCCATGATGGCTGGACCAACGATAAGCGTCGATACCTTTGACAAGTCCAGCCTTTGTTGGATTACAGTGGATATAGCGCAGCAACTCCAGCAGGTAATGATCCTCTTCGACCAGGATTGCTTTATAGCGGCCACGGAAAAGTTGGCCGTCATAGTCGTGTCGTCGATTGAAGCGCTGAGTATAAACCCCGTTGAGATGACGCATGCAGCGTGACAGGTTGCCGTCCGGTGTTTGAACCAAAAGATGATAATGGTTTGACATCAGGCAGTAGGCCGAGACTTTCAGGTTCCACATCTTTGATGTGTTTTTCAAAATATCGATAAAGAGATGAAAGTCCTCCTCCCCTTCAAAAACATCACAATGCCTTCGACCACGGTTCATAACGTGATACCAGGCCCCCGGATATTCTATACGTAGTGGTCTCGACATGAATTTAGACTACCTCACAAGCCAAAAACGTCAACCGTAGACTTGACCCCTTTGATTTACTTTCACGGTTCGTATTACATCGCTTAAACGTGTTTTGCTTTGCCAGAGCTTTTCAATATTGTGCCATTCCTGAAGAGATAACGGGCCAAGCCAACGCTCAAAAGGCTTATACCCATAAGCTTCATTTGAAGCAACCGTTTGTAACGTTTCAAGGAAACCCATTATCGCCAACTCTTTCTGCTTGGGGTGTCCCGCAGCAATGACATCTTCGATCTTATTGAATAGATCCGTGAAGAAGAGAGAATGATCTTCTGTAAATGAATCGACAACAAAGTCGACAATAACAAAAATGTCATTATATTCACTGCACTCATCATCCGCCCAACATTCAAGATGATCTTGCCAGCGAGGGTCTATGCCCGGACATAATTTCAGCAAATCGGGAATGATGCTTGGTATCTTCACAAGTTCAAAATTCATGTTCTTTTACGCCACCTCCACACGATGAAATCCGCACAGCGTTTTTGGGTCGGATACAGCGCCTTGTCAGTGGTGCTCGTATTTTTTTTACTTTATGTTCTTTCAGGGCATCTAGACAGAACTTATCTTGGTCATTTCGAAAGTATATCCTGAGTATTTATGCCACCGGCTCCTCTCTGAGACAATTAAGTCAAACGTAGATTTGACCCCTTTAGTTTCTTTAATGGGTGACCCCTTCTATACGCATTAGATTTTGCGCAGACGTATTTCCGACCGGTTGGTTCGTTTATTAAGTTTGACTTATACGCTCCAGTCCATCCCATTGGGATTGAATTGGAGCAAACTCTCTTGGGTCCAGTAAGCCCAACTCTTCCAAGGCATACTCCATTTTCCCAAAATTACATGCAGCACAGGTGATAACGAGGTTATCAAGATCGTTTGTGCCACCATTTGAATGAGGAACAACGTGATCATATTGTAGCCACATGCATTGAAAGGCAGCATGTTGGGAAGCATTTGTTCTGCCCCATGGCACTGAGTTGGGATATGCCTTATGAATTATTTTCCTGATTTCTGCTCGAATGACAGGGATTCCACAAAACCGGCAATGGTAACCGTCTCTTTTGTGTAATTCATTTTTTTGTTCGGTAGTGGGCATCCTAGCTTCTACCTTAGGAGCGGTGTGCAAACGAGGTTGCTTGTTTACGATTACGTACGGACTGTTTTTGCCCCAAACCGAATCGGTCCATTCCCAAACTTTTCTATCATTTGCCAGTTCAAACAGTTTATCAGCAATATCCGGTTGGCCATTTAAATGTGCTGAAACGGCAGCATCAAGGTAGCGTGCTGCGTCAAAAATTTCTGGAATTGGCTCTCTAAAAAATCTCTTTTTTACCATAGTGTTTTTTTTCCTAAAGGGGTCTACCATCAGAATTAGCAGATGGTGGGATACCCCTTCGGTGTTCCAATAGTGCAACGTTCGTTTCCTATAACAAGTGTCTTGGTTCAGCGTGAATTGGAGAATTGCCTCGTTTGAGTTAGACTACTCGAACGGAGAAATTCACCATGCGAAAAAAACGTAAAAATTACACGGCTCAAGAGAAAGTTGCCATTCTCAAGCGCCACCTTGTTGATCAAACACCGGTCTCAAACCTGTGTGATGAATATCAGCTTCAGCCCACGGTTTTTTACCGCTGGCAGAAGGAGTTTTTCGAGAATGGTGCCGCCGCTTTTGAAAAAGACAACTCCCGCCAGAAAAAGGCTGAAGAGAAACGCATTGCCCAGCTCGAAGCGAAGCTGCAAACCAAGAACGAGGTTCTCTCGGAATTGCTGGAGGAACACGTTCAGTTAAAAAAGGAACTTGGGGAACTCTGAAAGCGTCTTGGGTCCCCCATGATATTCGTGATGCCGTGGTTGACTTCGTCAAGCGCTGGACAAAGCGCACCGGCATTGCAGTGACGCGTATCATCGGCTGGCTGGGCCTGGCTGTCAGCAAATTCTACTACTGGCAGCAGCGCTATGGCAAAGTCAACGAGCACAACGCCCTGATCCCCCGCGATTTCTGGCTGGAAAAGTGGGAGAAGCAGGCGATCATCAAATTCTATCAGCACACGCCTCAGGAGGGCTACCGCCGCCTGACGTTCATGATGCTCGATCAGGATATTGTTGCCGTCAGCCCCAGCAGCGTCTATCGTGTTCTAAGTACCGCCGGACTACTCAGGCGCTGGAACGGCAAACAATCAAAAAAAGGGACCGGTTTTGTCCAGCCGCTCAGGCCCCATGAACATTGGCATATTGATATTTCCTACATCAATATCCGAGGCACCTTTTATTATCTGTGCTGCCTGCTGGACGGCTGTAGCCGCTACATCGTCCACTGGGAGTTGCGCGAGGCGATGACTGAGGCAGATGTGGAAATTATTTTGCAGCGGGCCCGGGAAAAGTATCCCGCCGCCACACCGAGGATTATTTCCGACAATGGCCCTCAATTCATCGCCAAGGACTTCAAAGAGTTTATCCGGGTAGCAGGCATGACGCATGTGCGGACATCGCCTTTCTACCCACAAAGCAATGGCAAGTTGGAACGTTTCCACGCTACCATTAAGCAGGAATGCATTCGCCCGAAGGTTCCGCTGTCGCTTGATGAAGCCAGAAAGCAAGTTGCGGACTACATCCGCTATTACAACGACGAACGACTGCACAGTGCGCTGGGCTACGTGGCTCCCAAAATCAAACTCGAAGGCCGGGAAAAACAAATATTCAAAGAACGAGACAGCAAGCTCGAAGCAGCACGAGAAGCACGAAAGCAAAAACGGCGGCTGGAAAAACTCCGGCCCGCCCAACACCATAGCGTCCCGGAAAGGGAAACTTTTAACCCACTAACTCAACAGGGCTGTTTTTCCAATTCCGACTGAGGCAAAACACAAGCATATAGGGTAAATGCCCAAGCAATCTTTAGGATTGCATCGCAAATGCAACGAAAAACAAGAAATGTCAAAATATCAACTACGTTATATCTAACATTGTAAGCGAATTAACTCCCCGGAAATTATAAAAAAACATAGTAAAACAACAGCCTGTTTCCTGCTCCATTTTGTGTAATGGTCAACGAATGCAACGTTTACGCAAAGGAGGCATTTTATGACGCAAGCACAAGACAGGTTACAACAGTTCAGGAAGTTGCGCGAATCCATTCGCGGCTGCAAAACGACACTGGTGGTCGGGATTGATATTGCCAAGGATAAACATCATGCTTTTTTCGGCGATGCAAACGGCAGGACGCTTTGGAAAAAATTGATCTTTTACAATACCATCGAAGATTTTAAAAAGCTTCAGGCCATGGCGGATAGCCTGATGGTGAAGCACACGTTGAAAAAATGTGTCTATGGTGTCGAACCAACGGCTTCTTATCACAAACCACTGGCTGAATATTTGATTCGCAACAACGAGCAGGTTGTTTATGTCTCCAATGTTGCCGTAGCCAAAAACAGAACGTTGCTGGATGGCCGCTGGGACAAAAACGACACCAAGGATGCCGCGAATATTGCTGATCTGGTTAGTCAGGGGCGCTGCCAATTTTATGATCCCGGCGAGGATGCGATCCGTGAATTACGCAGTTTGCTCGCTTATCGGGCCAAGTTAAAAAAGCAGGAACACGGCTTGCGAATGCGCATCCGCAACAATTTACTGGCCCAGTATTTCCCGGAATTGGACAAGCAGATGCCCCAAGGCGGGCAAGATGGCCTCATTCTCGATCTCATTGCCAACGATTTCGACCCGGCACGCATTGCCGCGATGTCCTTTGACGATTTTCGCCGGGGCTACCAGATGCAAAAACGCTCCATGGCTCAAGAACGCCTGTTAGAGGCCATCTGGCAGGCCAGTCAGCTTTCCGTCGGCTGCGCCTTGCCCGACTCGGCAGCCTGGGAGGGCCGCGCACTGGTCGAACAGCTCCGTCAGGTGCGCCAGATCAAGCATGACTTGGAAAAACGACTCAAGGACGTTGCGCAAACGTTCCCGGCCTACGCCTGTCTGCTGACAATCCCCGGCTTTGGCCCCATCGTCTCAGCCATGACCCTGGCGGCCATTGGCGATGCCAATCGCTTTACCAGCCGCAAGCAGGTCCTGCGTCTGGCGGGACTGGACCTCAGCGCTTCACGAAGCGGCAAGAAAAGCGACAGCGCGATACCTGTCATCTCCAAACAAGGCAAAGCCGGATTGCGCTATGCCCTGGTGCAGGCGGCACAAATTGCCAGCTACAAAGATGCAACCATCCGTACCTATTTTACCGGCCTGCTCAAAGGGCGGGAAATGGAACGCGGCATCAAGTTAAAGATGCGGGTCAAGTTGGCGGCCAAAATGCTGATTATTGCCTGGACCCTGATGAAACGGAACCAGGCGTTTGATTCCGACTGCTTCACAAGGACGTGATTGCTCCTTAAACAGTCGGCGGCGAGAAGAGCCCGATCAAGAACGTTGAGGCAATGGACCTCGGGCGGGACAAACAAGGGCCTCTCACTGGAATCTTGAAGCTTGGATAAGGAATGCTGAGGCGGCCCTGTTCCCACTGCGGGCAGGGGATGCCGGATACTCGTAACGATGAAACTCAAGATTCGCCAAGATGTGGGACAACGCCGGTATAGACACAATGGGACAGGTGCGTGAAAAGTCAGGCTCAAGCTTTAACTAATTGATTTACTTGAGAAATATTTTTTTATTGACCGGGGTAAAATAGAATGTCCCCCTATCCCACTTTTTGCACTGAAGCTGATATTCATCACACAGGTTTGAGACCGGTGTTTGATCAACAAGGTGGCGCTTGAGAATGGCAACTTTCTCTTGAGCCGTGTAATTTTTACGTTTTTTTCGCATGGTGAATTTCTCCGTTCGAGTAGTCTAACTCAAACGAGGCAATTCTCCAATTCACGCTGAACCAAGACAGTCTCGACATGAATTTAGACTACCTCACAAGCTTAAAACGTCAACCATAGACTTGACCCCTTTGCATGTGCAAGCTTAAAACGTCAACCATAGACTTGACCCCTTTGCATGTAGACTTGACCCCTTTGCATGTAGACTTGACCCCTTTGCATGTGAAGATACGGCAACAGTAAAAAATCAATAACACCAAGTAAAAAGCAAGGCATATCAATGCTTATGGGGAACGTCTGTGCTATTGACAGCAGCCTTTTAATGGGTGACCCTAGGTCCCTGTTCAAAATACTTATCTGCACTTAGGAGTGGTGAAATTGCGCGACTTTAATAACAATGGGAAAATCAACGTCAGTGGGGACTTCAATGTCACTGACAATTCACACAACCAAGAGCACAAGCTGCTGATTCACTGCTCAAACGAAGAACTCTTGCAGGAACGTCCTTTTAGACAGGAAAACATTTGGCTTGAGCAAGAGAGGAAAGTTAAACGGTTGAAACCGTTTTATGCGCTTAGTGTAATACTGTTCGTGACCGCTGCTGTTTGGGCAAACCTGAATGGCAAAACGGACCTCGCTTCATTGATTATGGGGGCTGCATCTCTATTTATTGGATTTCAGTCTCTCAAAGCTACATTTGAACAAAATGCCTTTCAACGTGAAGAACAAAATGTTGTTAATGAAATTGGGGAAATATTGAAGCAGCGAAGAGTTGAGTGACAATTTGTTCAAATTGTTCTCTATGCACACTGGGACGCTCCGCCGCAATATAGCTCCGTCCCTCTTAACAACGCATTATGTGTAAAAGGAAGATAGGATGACATTAAGTAGGGATTCAATTGAATGGAGTATCGAATTTATCGAAAAACATTCAGATGGTGACTTGTTTCCAAAAATTCGTGAGTTACACGCAATTTATGATAGAAAAGATGATTTCGTCGCATTGGTTGAGGGTAAGCCTTTAACCTCCTTTCAGCCCAAGCCTTGCCGCCGTTTTATAGTCCCAAAAGACGAAATATCTTACCGTCAGGCCACTCAACTGCACCCGCAAGATTCGATTTTATTATCAGCACTGGTTTACCAATTCGGAAAAGGTATAGAAGATAGAAGACTTAATAGCAATCAAGTGTTTAGTTATCGCTTCTCTCCTACGATGGAAGAGGGGCTTTATAACTCAAAAACGGCTTGGAATGCATTCTGGACGACTGCTTATAGAAAAAGTCAAAACTCCTCATATATCCTTTATTGCGATATTGCCGATTTCTATAACCAGATTTACCATCACGCTGTTGAGAATCAATTAATTGCATCTGGATTTCCCAACCAAGCAATTCAATGGGTAATATCGTTACTTGAATCAACGACTGCTGGTGTATCACGGGGGGTCCCAATCGGTCCACATGCAGTTCATTTAATTGCTGAAGCAACACTCATTCCTATTGACAATAGCATGTCAACAAACGGATTTCAGTTTTTGCGATATGCCGACGACATCATTATATTCTGTGATTCAAAAAAAGAAGCGAACTCAGCATTGTCATCACTCGCATCTATACTCGATAAACAACAAAGATTGACCCTTCAAAGACACAAAACGAAATTCTACACACCAACTGAATTTCAGGCCATTTGCTCTGGAATGATTGAGGATCGACCGATAGATAGAAGTGAAGAAAAACTTTTAGGCATTATTTTTAAATATACTGGAGGGAATCCCTACCAGTCAATATCTTACAATTCAATCAGCCCAGAGGACTGGAAGCAATTTTCAGACAAGGTGGTCAGAAAAATAATCAACGACTATCTGTCCAGAGATGAAGTTGACTACATTCGATTGCGATGGTTTTACAGACGACTTGCCCAAGTCGGTCACCCCGGCGCCCTAGATATTTCTATTGAGCAATTTGAGAAACTCGGCCCTTGCTTGGCAAATATCTGCTCGTATATCGCATCTATACAATCAATCGAACCAGAAGAATGGAAAGTGATTGGCGAAAAGCTTATCGCCCTTCTTGATACCGAGGAAATTGCTGGAAGTGAATTTTTCAGGCTTTCTATTCTCAGTCTATTTGCCAGAAATAAACATATTAATCATTTCGCTTCTTTGGTGTCACGGTATCAATCTAGCGATCCGTTTGCGCGTAGAGAGATTTTATTGGCCGCATATCAAAACGGTGCTTTTGACTGGTTGCGAGAGCATAAGGAATCTTATAACCAGATGGATGCATGGCAAAAGATGGCAGTAATTTATGGGGCATCAGGATTACCGCGTGATGAAAAAAAGTATTTCATAAACATGTTACAACACGATGGACCATATGAAACAGTATTGGCAAAGTGGAGCAGAAGCACCTAAGAAGGCGAAAGAGGTCAAATCTACGGTTGAGCAATTTCTATTTACCGGCGCCCTTTCAATGATTTAGCCAACTGATCACTGCTGCCACTGGTGTAATATGGCGCGAATGACGTCAAAACAACCCGGCTCCCTCACGACTTCCTGATATCCCGGTACAGCTCCCACCCACTGGCCGAGTCGGACATTGGGTTCCTGGGTGAGATAAAGGGTGGGCAATCCCATCAGTGCCGGACCATCCATGCCAGCCGTGGTGACACCGATCTGGCCCAGCAAGCTATGGCGGCATCTCAACGCTTCAAACAGTTGCAATTGCGCGCGGCGCATCTCCGACCCTTGGAAGAGCGGCTCTTTCCAACACAAGGTCAGGTTGATTGCGCTTGGCGGAACACACTCCAGAGGAACAGCATCGCCGAAAAAAATGGGGGTAAGCCCGGCATTCACTACCAGCTCAGCAAGCTGGCGCAGTTCATCGAAACAGGTATTGCGCTCGGCATCGTGATCACCCGTTCGGACCCAAAGCAACACCTTTTTGCTTGGCTGCCCTCCCACATGACAATCGATCCATGAGGTTAAAGAACCCGCAGGTGCTTCGTCGCCCAGGAACGCTGCGCGAAGGGTGCGCTGCGCTCCTGCCGCATCGGCACGAAAAGCCTGAGCGATGATATGGGTCAGATGCTTGGGGCTTGCCGGTCGGGGGCGATAAGGGCGGAGAGAGTCTGCCAATCCGGCATCGTGCAAAAATCGATTGGCCTGTTCTTCCTGGGCGGCTTCAGGTCTGATCTGGATGGGAACACCAGCTAATAATGCTGCGGCAGCAAGATACCAGCCTTCGCCAAAGGAAAAGCCGGGATCGGCATGGAAGGTGTAGGCACGGTTGCGCTCTGAGACGATTGCCCTGGCTTCTGTTGCGGCGACTTCGGCTTTATTTGCAAGGGCTTGGGCTTTGGCCGTATCAAGTTGCCGGGCAAGCTCTGCGGCCGCCGATGCCGCCTCTTCGGCCGTACAAACGATCTGCTCGACGCGCTGCCAGCCGTCTTCGCAATCGGCCAAGGTGGGCGCCCGCTGCGATCCGCGTGAGAGCTGACCGGCACCATAGCGCGCATCCTCTGCTCTGGCCGTGTGCGCTTGGAGCAAAATCCATTGGAGTGAGGCTACGTCCGGGTCATCTACCCCGTTCTCCAACGCTTTGGTGCCGAGCAGAACAACCTGCTCCAACCGGGATCGATAGACATCGCGCACGCCGGACAGGTGCAGTTTTCCCTCTAATGCCTTAGCTGTCGCCCAAAGGGTGGCGACCTCTTGGCTATCGAGCAGTCGCGTGTCCCGTGTGGTTAATCGTGACGCATCATTCTGAGTCATTTTGTTTTCCGTCAAGGCGCGCCGATGCAGTCCTAGCGTGCGTTAAGTCAAAGAGGCGCAACGCAGACAGGGGGCAAAAGGGCCAGAATTAAAGGATAGGATTAGCCGCACTGGACACTCATCACAATATCTTCTTCGACCAGGTTTTCGGCGCGAGCGGTCCGTCTATTTCCAGCTCGACATTATGTAAAAATGGGCGTGGTCCGCGGGATTTGATCCAGTCGATCATCACGGCCAAGCCCTCTTCGAGTTTCACCTTGGGCTGGTAATCGAGCAGTCGTCGGGCTTTGTCGGCGCAGCAGTTGGCAAACAAAACCTCCTGAGGGCGGCCATCGATCCGGTTCGGCTGCAGGTCAAAATCGAGCAGCCGGGCGATCATCGTTGCAAGTTCGTTGATGGTGACAAACTCATCGTCGGGGCCGATATTGATCACCTCTGCGACACAGCGGTCGTCTGTGGCCATCCGCAGCAGCGGGTCGACCACATCGGAGACATAACTGAAACAACGCTTTTGCTGGCCGCCGCCGTAGATATAGGGTTGCCGCCCTTGCAACATCAGATTGATGAAAATGGCCGCCACGTTGCGATAAGGATCGTCGTAGCGCTGCCGAGGCCCGATAATATTGTGCGGAACCGCGACCACCCATTCCATCCCGTGGGTTTCGGCAATATTGGCCAGCAACCGTTCCGCGCTCCATTTGGCGATGCCGTAAGGATCCTGAGGGGCCGGGATCATCTCCTCGGTAAACGGAACCTGATTGGTGCCGTACCGGGCCATGGACGAACAGAGCACGAAGCGCCCCACGCCCCCGGCCGCTGCCGCGGAAACAACGCCCGTGGTCGCAGTGACGACATTGCGGGTGACCAGATGGGGGCTGAAGACGGAAAGGCCTTCATAGGCGGTAGCGGCGCAATGGTAGACAACATCGACATCTTTGAGCAGAGGGGCCAGCGAGGCAAAATCATTGCAGTCGATTTGATGAAACTCGGCGCCATCGGGGATATTGTCGAGGTAACCACCGGTCAGGTTGTCACATCCGACAACGCTGTAGCCTTCGGCCAGACAGCGTTGTGCAATATGACTCCCTAAAAAACCCGCGATGCCGGTAATGAAAATTTGTTTTTCGCTCAATTGAAGCACACCATATCGGATGTATTATTCAGTTCTGTCGCCGAGAACAAGTACTTGACCTCACTCACATTTTGTCATCGGAGTGACCACCTGTAGGAGCGAATTTATTCGCGAATTGTTCTGGTCATTGATCCGTTTCAGGATGGGAATTCGCGGCTGAAGCCGCTCCTACAAGAGACAATTTCAATGATGCTGAGGTACTAGCAGAGTGTTGAAAAGTCCCATCCTGGGGCTTTTCAACGGCGCACGCCGAAAATGCGATTTCCGTCTTGCTTACACCATCTATTGATGGTGGTCGCCCATCCGTGGGTTCCACAAACGGTTTGTAACCATCTGTCAGTCCAGCGAATCGTGCAACCCCTCAACGCTGGCGTAAAACGTTGATAACGTGTTTGCGGCGCTCTCTATTTCTTCCGTGGCATCACCCTCGCCACGGTTCCATATTTTGCAACCTTTGTTCCCCGCTCAACAGCGCTAAACACAGGGAGAGTGCCGCCTTATTCCACTCGCAACACCAACCCATCAACATATTCCGGCACCAGATCATCGGCCTCAAGCTCACACAGCTCACTTTCCCAGATGGCCAGACAGTAGTGGACAAACGGTGTGGTGCCTGGAGCTTGGGATTCAAGCCAGCGACCTGTTTCATCGCGCAATGCGGCCATGGCTTCGTCGTTGCGCGTCAGGGTGGCGTGCAACTGACTGAGTTCCTGAATCGGCAATGGTCGGAAGGCAAAATCGCGGCCCATGATGCGCTGGGCCAGCGCGGTGAGGAAGATTTCCGACAGGGTCAACTCGCTGCCCTGATCGGGCACGCAGCCGTCGAGGTCAATATCCTCCGGTGCGCCGAGCGGCAGCAGCCCCTGCTCGCCAAAAACGGCCTGCAACATGTCGATGCATTGCAGTTCTTCATCCACCAGTGTTACCTCGGCCATGGTGGCAAAAGGGCGCTGGTCGGCGCGGGTTTCATCCATCAGGCCGTTGAAGAAGCGCGGTTTATCCTGACACAGCGCCGTGATCACGGCGGCATCCGGGCCATCGAGATATGGCCCCAACACACTTTGAGAAATCGTGCGCGCCCGCTGCCGCAGGGAGGCGGTCAGGCTGTAGCCGAGTTGAAACAGGTGTTGCAGATAAACACCGTGGAACAACTCGGTGGCTTTTTCGGCATCGGTACCGGCCAGAAAACCCAAGGCGAGGTTGAGGTAATGGTACACATCCTCCATGGTCTGACGCACCTCGTTCGGTTCGCCATAATCAACACCGTCGGCACTCATGGCGCGATTGAGCAGGAACGTCAGTTCATGGGCGAGGTCTTCATTCAATCCTCCGGCCATGACATCGGCGAGCAAGTCACGCGGCTGTACCGTGGTCACCAGGAAGCCGGGTGCCACCCCGCCGGTGCTTTGGCTCGTATAAATGCCCTGCGGTTTGACATGCTGCTGCGGGTCAAAGCGCTGCGGATCGATCACGTCATAGAGCGAACGCGCCTCAAAGCGCTCGACAAAGCCGAGGTCGCCGAGGCGACCATTACGCAGCTGATAAACATCTTCCTGCAACGCAAGGTCAAACTCATGGCGCACGGCTTCCATCAGGCGCAGGTACAGCTCCTGACGCTCGCGAAAAAGCACATCCTGAAACGCGTCCATCAACTTGGCAACATCGCTGTTGCGGTAGTCGCATTCGTACACCTGGTCAAAGCGCTTGCGGTTGGCCAGCAGGTCTTCGTCATCATCCGTCAGTGATTCCAAACCACCAGTAATGGTCAGCTGCTTTTTGACCATCATCACCAACAATTCAAAATCAAAATCGTCGATCAGACGTAAAAATTCCTCTTCGTCCTGAATCAGCAGCAGATGCAGCCACACCAGAGCGTTTTCCGCATCAAGCTGATCGCCATCCCAGCAATCCATATCCACGCACAGGGTCACCTGTTCCGGGCTGGCCAGGCCAATCAGTTCCACGGCATCGAGAGCACCGAGTTCCTTGACCAGCAGGAAGACCTCCTGGGCAGGCAGACTGCGCACCAGGGCGGCACTGTTGGCGGCGTTGAGAATCAGTTGATATTTTTGCCGGCCACTGCTGGCCTGAACTTGTTGCAGATAAGGGTCCGAGGAGGGCAGTGTGGCAAGAGATTGAGGGGTTTGGTCTTCCATAGCAGATCCTGTTGGTTGGTCGTTCACGGTTATGCCCAATGTAGGTCGCCGTGATTTGTGGGTCAAGGGAACAGCACGAAAAATGATTTATTTTTGGACGTGGACCGGCAGCACGGTATACTTGGATTCATGAAATGCGTCAAGAACAAAACATTTTACGGGCTGGTTCTGCTCTGGTTGCTGGTGCCGACAATCCAAGCTTGGTCCACAAATCACACGGACACAGAATTCACGACTGCTGACCTGCAAGCGCTGGTGCGCCACGTAGAGACCCAGTACAACGGCAACTCGGCTCATGGCCGCATGACCATGAAGATTGCCACCGAACACTGGCAACGCACCCTGACCATGGAGATGTGGTCGTGGCAGCGCGAGCGGTTTCTCACCCGCATTGAGGCACCGGCCAAAGAGCGCGGCGTCGCCACGCTGAAGATTGACCGTGACGTCTGGAACTACCTGCCCAAGGTGGACCGCACCATCAAGATTCCGTCGTCGATGATGGGCGGCTCGTGGATGGGCAGCCACATCACCAATGATGATCTGGTCAAATCGAGTCAGGTAGACAAGGAGTACGAGTTCTCGCTGGTGCGGGCTGATGAGGCGGAGATCGTCATCGACTGCCTACCCAAACCCGATACTGTCACGGTGTGGGGCAAGCTGGTTTACACTATTGACCGCCCGACCATGACCCCGGCGCAGATCGACTATTTTGATGAAGACCTGAAGCTGGTGCGCCATCTGTACTTTGACCGCATCGAGCAGATCGGCGAGCGCACCATCCCCATGCGCATGCGCGTCGAGCCGGTGGACAAACCCGGCGAATCCACCGAATTAATCTATGAAGAGATCGCTTTCGACATCGGCCTGACGCCCGAGTACTTCTCTCTGCGCAACCTGAAAAAGCGCTAGCCATGCTGATCAAACTGGCGTTTCTCAACCTCGGCCGCAACCGGCGCCGCACCCTGCTTACCCTGAGTTCGCTAGTAATCTCAGCAGCTATGCTCATTTTGTCGCTGGGGATTTTCTCCGGCATGTTTGCCGATATGCTGTCGTCGGCCACCGATAACTACACCGGTCACATCACCATCAGCCGCCCCGACTACCAGCAAGAACACGATCTGTATCTCAATTTCAGTCCCGCGCCTGCCCTACTCGACCAACTGCAGCACACTCGCGGAATCACCGGTCTCTCTGAGCGACTGCGTGCTTTCGGCCTGCTCAGTGGCCGTGACCAGAGTCGGCCCGCCGAACTGCTCGGCGTCGATTTTGCTCAGGAACCGCAGGTCACCACCTTGAATCAAAAGCTCATCGCCGGGACATTCCCGACCAATAGCGCTGCCGGTCAAGGCGTAATCGGCAGCGCCCTGGCCCGCCGACTCGGCGTGACTGTCGGTGATGAACTGGTGCTGGTCTCCCAGGCTGCGGACGGCTCCATTGCCAATGCCCTGCTCACGGTCAGCGGTATTTTCGACAGCGGCGACCAGATCCTCAACACCCGGCTGGCCCTGGTGGATCTGCACTGGCTACAGACCACCATGGCATTGCCGGGCAAAGTGCATGAAATCGTGTTGCGCTGTCAACAGCCGCTACGGGCGGCCACTCTGGCCGCATCCCTCCAGCACCAGTTGGGCGACACGCTGGAAGTGCTCGACTGGGGTAAGCGGTTGCCACAGATGCAGGAGGTGATCGCTTCTTACGACATCAGCCGCCTGATCTTTGTCGCCATTCTCTACAGCGCCGCCGCCCTCGGCGTGCTCAACACCTTCTATATGGCGGTGCTGGAGCGGGCTACCGAGTTCGGTGTATTGCTGGCGCTGGGGATGCCGCCGCGCCGTTTGCGCTGGCTGGTGGTATTGGAAAGCCTGCTGCTTGGTGCCTTGGCTCTGGTCGGTGCCTTGTTGCTCGGCGGCGTGTTGACCTGGTGGATGAGTCGCTACGGCATCGACCTCAGCCATCAACTCAGCGCCGTCACCTATGCCGGTGGCACCATCCCACCGCGGCTGCATGCGGTGCATGACTGGAACAATTATTTGATCCCGTCGTTGTGCCTGTTGTTGGTCAGTATCGCGGCCAGCTATTTGCCGGCGCGGCGTGCCTCGCGTCTGCAACCCGTTGATGTGTTAAGGAGGTTGTAGATGGACGCCCTGTTGTTTGCCTGGCACAACCTATGGCATAACCGCCGCCGCACTCTGATCACCCTGGCGGCGGTCAGCCTGACCCTGATGCTGACCCAGGCGATGCATAATCTGGCCATCGGCAGTTATCAGCAGATGATCTACAGCGGCGTGCGCTCCGGCTCCGGTCATTTGACCGTCTACCACACCGAGTATAGGCAGGATCGCAGCGAATCACTCAGTTTTGCCCGTCAACCTGTGGAACAGATGGTCCATGACACCATCCCCGCATTGCAAAGTGCGCCGCGCATCTACCTGAGCGCCCTGGCCCAGTCGAGCTATGACAGCCGCGCCGTCGCCCTGACCGGCATCGATATGGCCACAGAGAGTACCTTCAACCCGTATCTCAAGAAATTACCTGCAGACGAATACCTGCGACCGGACGAACGGCGCGACGCCCTGGTCGGAGAAAAACTGTGTCGCGAATTGAAGCTGCGACCGGGACAAAAACTGGTGGTGACGTTACAGAACGCCGAGGGCGAGATGGTCAGTGAACTGCTGCGCATTCGCGGCATCTTGAAAACCGGCGTCAATGAGGTGGACAGCGGCCTGATCATGATCAATCTGGCCATGGCGCAGAAACTGCTCGGTCGTCCCGGGCACATCCACGAACTGGCCCTGCTCGTTGACAACGATGACACCATCAACGATACGGTCGCCACACTGGCCAACCAGCTGCGCGATCAGCCACAACTGGAAGTTGTCCCCTGGCAGGTGGCCATGCCCAATCTGGCCGACGCCATCCGCCTCGACTACGCCAGCCAGAATATCATTCTGGGGATCATGATGGTGATCGTCACCATCGGCATCGTCAACACGCTGTTGATGTCGGTCATGGAACGAATTCACGAATTTGGCATCATGCTGGCGGTAGGTGCCGGACGCGGACGGCTGGTACAGTTGGTGGCCTGCGAAGCCTCGTTGCTCGGCATCCTGTCCGCCATCATCGGCACCTGTTGCGGCAGTCTGTTGACCTGGTATCTGGTTATCGTCGGCATTGATTTACGTGACTTCATGTCGGAAGACATGGAATTTGGCGGCGTGGTATTCGATCCGATCATGCGCGCGTCCTGGGACCCTTTATGGATGACGCAGACTGCCCTGTATATTATCCTGTTATGCCTGATTGCGGCGCTGTATCCGGCGTGGAAGGCCACGCGGCTGACAGTAGTAGATGCGATCCGGCATCACTAGAGACAAGTGAACTGATGGAGAGAAAATCACTGCTCGGGCAATTACCCAAGCCCTCCCGTACTGCAGCGCCGAACGCAAAGAGCGTCGCCGTGATGATCGTCGGCAACTGTCTGAGGACTGATGCAGATAGGGCGAGTTTTACCGACATCACGGCGTAAGCGAGTGAAGTAAGGGAACCCTAAGGCGCCTGGGGTTGTTATTAATCAGATGAACGAGGGTTGTTCCGAGAGATTTTTTGGGTCAGCAAGGCAGAGGAAGGAGCCATAGTTATTCTATGGCGACGACGGATAACGCAGCAGACTCGAAAAAGATTCGCAACAGCACCGTGAGATCTGATTGATACCAACCCCTTATCGGGAGTCGATTTTGCGTCCCTTTTGTCGACGCAAAAGGGACCTGAGGTGTAGGCGCGGAAGCCCGCGTCACGTGCGTACCAACAATGAGAATGGATGAAGTTCGCCGGTGCGATTTGTTTCGTGATGCGGACCACAAGCGTCCAAGATCAAAGTCAAGGTCGCCGGGTTTCGCCCCGGCAGGCGACATCCTTTTGGCAAGCCGCCCAAAAGGATGCAAAAGCCAGCTGGAAATTTCACAGTGATTTCTTGACCTAGAGAGAATGAGTCTCCTTCCGAAATGCTTCACGGATTCGGCTCGTCGCCCTTTAGGTCAACGAATCGTGCACCTCATCAGCGACGGCATTGACGTTGATTACGGTCATAATCTTGATTAACCCAGCGGTGCTGGCACCCCGGCAACAGGGGAGCGGGCTTCGCCCACCCCACGGGCAATGAAATTGAACAGCCTGCGATTAAGAATAGAGCACTAAGCTCTCCCGTTCAGCAGCGCTGAACGCAATGAGCGTCACCGCGATGATCGTCGGCAACCTGTTTGAGGACTGATGCAGATAGGGCGAGTTTTGCCGACATCGCGGGGTAAGTGAATGGAGTGAGGGAACCCGTAAGACGCCTGGGGTTGTTATTAATCAGATGGACGAGGGTTGTTCCAAGAGATTTTTTGGGTCAGCAAGGCAGAGAAAGGAGCCATAGTTATTCTATGGCGACGACGGATAACGCAGCAGACTCGAAAAAGATCCGCAACAGCACCGTGAGATCTGATTGATACCAACCCCTATCGGGAGTCGATTTTGCGTCCCTTTTGTCGACGCAAAAGGGACCTGAGGTGTGGGCGCGGAAGCCCGCGTCACGTGGGTACCAACAATGAGAATGGATGAAGTGCGCTAGAGCGATTTGTTTCGTGATGCGGACCACAAGCGTCCAAGATCAAAGTCAAGGTCGCCGGGTTTCGCCCCGGCAGGCGACATCCTTTTGGCAAGCCGCCCAAAAGGATGCAAAAGCCAGCTGAAGATTTCACAGTGATTTCTTGACCAGGATAGGATGAATCGCTTTCCGCTATGCTTCACGGATTCGGCTCGTCGCCCTTTAGGTCAACGAATCGTGCGCCTCATCAGCGACGGCATTGACGGTGATAACCGTCGTAATCTTGATTAACCAAGTTGTGCTGGCACCACGACAAAGAGGGAGTGGGCTTTGCCACCCCACGGGCAGTAAAGCTGAACAGCCTGCGATAAACAGGATAATACCTACAAACAGCGGACGGGAGAAATACCATGGCCCTGATCGAACTAAGCCAACTGTGCAAAACGTACCAAAGCGGCGAGCAACAGATCAAAGCCGTCGACCATGTCGATCTGACCATCGAAGCCGGTGAGTTCTGCGTGCTGGCCGGCCCCTCCGGCAGCGGCAAGACCACCCTGCTCAATCTGATCGGTTGCCTCGATGAACCCACCTCCGGCACCATCTGCCTTGATGGTGAGGAAACCAGCTCGCGCAGCGTCCGAGAATTGGCGGACTTCCGCCTGCACAACATCGGCTTTATCTTTCAGGCCTACAACCTGATCCCGGTGCTCACCGCTGAAGAAAACGCCGCCTTTGCCTTGATGCTGCTTAAGATTCCGGTTGAACAACGCCGCCAACGTGTTCGCGAGCTGTTTGCCACTCTGGGACTTGAAGGACTGGAAAAACGCAAACCGTCTGACCTGTCCGGCGGCCAGCAACAACGGGTCGCTGTCGCCCGCGCCATGGCCAGTTCTCCTGCCGTGATTCTTGCTGACGAACCGACGGCGAACCTGGACTCGGCAACCAGTGAACACTTGCTGGAGATGATGCACCAACTCAACCATGAGCAGGGCACAACCTTTGTCTTCAGCTCCCACGATCCCCTTGTTATCAACAAGGCCGATCGGGTGATTGAGCTCCATGACGGCCAATTGCGCAACGATACCCGCCGGAAGCCATGATTCGCCTTTTAATCCTGCTGACCTTTCTAGGCTGTTTATGGCCTCTAACGTCTGCCATAGCGGTACAAGGCCATACCCGCCTACTGACCACATGGCAGGACACTACCGCGTACTCCGCCAGCCAATGGAATAGTGCTGCTGAGTTGCGCCTTCACGACAAACAGCCCCTCACCTCGGCCCTCTCTTTTGAGTGGGGGGCGACCGCGACACTCTGGTATCGCCAGCATCCGACACGTTGGCAGGCTGTTCGCCCCAATCAGCAGATCGATCTGACCAAGGTTACGGGGGAAGCGAACCACTGCACCACACAGAGTGAAATTGACCGCCTGGCCCTCCACGCCAATATCGGTCGTCATCAGGTGACGGTTGGTCGTCAGGCTATCGGTTTCGGCCGCATTGTTCTCTACTCTCCACTCGACATTATCGCCCCTTTTGCCCCGGACGCTCTGATCACCGATGTGCGGCCAGGTATTGATGCGGTGCGCTGGAATATCAACCTCACCGCCGCCAGCCAGCTACAAGCCATTCACATCTGGGGACCGGACAATCGTGAAAACAGCTCACTGCTTGCACTCGAATCCCTGTTTGATTGGGGGGATTTGCTTTTGCTTGGTGGTGAACTCGCTGGTCGGCCGCTGGCAGGGGCAGGAATTGCCAGTCAATGGGGCGGTATCGGTATCAAGCTGGAAGCCACGACGTACGGGCGGAAGCCACATCGCGACGGCGATGATCCTCACGATGAGTTTACGATTGCCGCAGTTGAATGCGATGCCCGCCTGTTTGATGATGTTTATCTAACCGTCGATTACCTGTTTAACGGCTGCGGCAGTGATGATCCTGAAGATGCCACTGCGATCCTCGCCAGCGCGTTTTATCAGGAACAGCGCGCCTATCTGAGTGGTCGCCATTATCTGATCAGCGTCTTGTCCGCCGAAGTTCACCCCTTAGTGACTGCTGAGCTGTTTAGTTTGCTCAACCTCGGTGACCACTCCGTCATGATCCGCCCGGGACTGAGTGTCTCGCTGTCTGACAACCTGAGCTTGGATGTGCATTATGCCTGGCTTGAAGGCCACCAAGGCAGCGTGTCGCAGCCTGCGAGTGAGTTTGGCAATCAGGGTGATCTGGCCTCCGTATTTTTAAGCTATTATTTTTAAGAGCAACAGCGCCTTTTCGCGACAACGGACCACCCACAATGGTCTGCTGCAGCCATGAATTGACCATTTAATTCCGCTATAAAAAGTCTCGTCAATGACTCCCGTCACATGATATAGTTTAGCCAGATTAAAATAAGGTCAGCTCTTGTTCTGCACGCAATACACAGAATAACCTTGCCCCTGTTCCCCCTAGACCCGAAATGACACGGATACCGAATCATGCTTAAGTCCATTTTGATCGTCGATGATTCCCCTGTTGCCCGCATGATCATGAAGAAATGCCTTCCGGCTGATCATGGTTTAACCATCTATGAAGCGGGCAATGGTCAGGAGGGGATCTCCCAATACGAAACCCATAAACCGGACCTGACGTTCATGGATTTGACCATGCCCGTGATGGACGGCTTTCAGGCGCTTGCGAAGATCAAGCAGAACTATCCACAGGCTGTGGTCATTGTTGTCACAGCGGACATTCAGGAAAAAGTCCTGCGTCGGGTTGCCACTCTCGGCGCGCTTCATACCATCAAAAAGCCCCCTTCCAAGTCGGCGCTGCAAGAGGCGCTGGATCTTGCCGAATCCGCCCTGCCTTCGTAAAGGAGAATCCGCATGACTACGGAAAATCTCAATAATATTTTTGCGCAGGATGAAAAAGACATTCTTCAGGAGGTCATGAATATCGGCTTTGGACAAGCCTCAGCGGAATTGGCTGAAGTTATTGATATTTTCGTTATTCTCAGCGTGCCTGACATCCAGGTTCTTAAGGGGAGCGATCTGCCTGACTACTTGTGCGGTGAGCTGCAATCCAACAGTACAGTTAACATTATTGAACAAAGCTTTCTCGGCAAGTTTGCCGGGCAGGCCCTGCTTATTTTTCCCTCGGGCGCAGAAAAAGATCTGCTGACTCTGTTCAATTCCGACCAGGACTATATCCAGAGTGAAAACGATGTTGACATGGACACTCTGGAACAGGAAACCCTGATCGAAGTGGGCAATATTCTGATCGGCGCCTGCATCGGTAAAATCGCCGAACTGCTGGACGATGTTGTTACCTATGATCCACCACGTTTGATAGCCAAAGATCTGTGCTTCGATGACTGCAACCAATCACCGGTTGCGGCAGAGAGCTTCGTCATCTCGATCCGTACCGTGTTCCGCTTTGAACAACAGAATGTCGAAGGCTATCTGTTTCTCATCACCAACCAGAAATCCATCGACTGGTTGAAAAAAGCTCTGCTGGCCTTTTTGGAGTCGTTCGGGTGATTTTTTCACAGATTTTTGAAACCATCAATACTGGTCTGGTTGTTCTCGACAAGGAGATGACGGTTTGCCATTGGAACCGCTGGATGGCCCTGCACAGCCAGATTGACAAGGAAGAGATCGTCGGAAAAAATCTGTTCGAATTTTTCCCGGCGCTTGATCGCCCCCACTTTCAGCGAAACTGTCGTTCCGTTCTGGCCTTTGGTCACTTCTGTTTTTTTTCGCAGAAACTGCACAAATACCTGTTTCCCATGACACCCGCCGGATCTCTGGCCGAAGAATTCGACTATATGCAGCAAAGCTGCTCCATGGGGCCATTGCGCAATGCCGAGGGCCAAATCGAATTCTTATACCTGTCGGTTCAGGACGTCAGTGAAGTTGTTTCCTACCAGAAAAAACTGGTGCGCATGAACCAGACCGACCCGCTCACCGGCGTTTACAATCGCAACTTTATGGAATCACAGCTTGAAAAAGAGGTGGTCCGCTGTCAGCGTTTCAAACACAACCTCAGCTTGTTGATGATTGATGTCGACCTGTTTAAGAACGTCAATGACAACTACGGTCATCAATGTGGCGACTTTGCCTTAAAAGAGATCACCCAGCGCATTTCGGCAAAAATACGCCAAACCGATTTTCTCATCCGTTATGGTGGCGATGAATTCTGCTGCTTGCTGACGGAAACCGCTCCGGACAAAGCCATCAAGGTCGCTGAACTGGTCCGCCAGCAAATCTGTAACAGCCCATTCCTGTTTAAAGACATCACGTTTAACGTCACCATCAGCATCGGTGTTGCCGGGTTTGATGAAGCCGACATTGATGTTGAAAGCCTGCTGCGCAAAGCAGACAGCGCCCTCTATTTGGCCAAACAAAGTGGCCGAAACACCGTAATCGATACCTTTTCCTGATTTTTTGATTCAACGTCGTTGCGTATTGAAATCTTTTTTCAATTTCATTGTTGACCATTTTGGTTATATTTGATAGAACTACAAACGTCTCAACAATTAAAACGAAGCAATAACGCTATCACTAACAATAATCAAACAAGGAGAATGAACATGAGTGTACTGGTTGCACAACAAACCCCCGAATTCACCGCCCCCGCAGTTATGGCTGATGGCACGATCAATCCCGAATTCAAACTGAGCGACCTCAAAGGAAAATATGTGGTTCTGTTTTTCTGGCCAATGGACTTCACCTTTGTCTGCCCGTCTGAAATCATTGCCCACAACCATCGCGTGAGTCAGCTCAAAGAGCGTGGTGTTGAAATCGTCGGCATCTCCATTGACTCCCAGTTCACCCATCTGGCATGGCGTAACACTGCCATTGAAGATGGCGGTATTGGTCCGGTTGAGTTCCCCATGGTCGCGGATGTCAAACATGAGATCTGCCAGGCATACGGCATTGAACATCCTCAAGCCGGTGTGGCCATGCGCGCGTCCTTTATCATTGATCAGAACGGTATGGTTCAGCACCAGGTGGTAAACAACCTTCCTCTGGGCCGCAATATTGACGAAATGGTGCGCATGATTGATGCTCTGCAGTTCTTTGAACAATATGGTGAAGTCTGCCCGGCAGGCTGGAATAAGGGCGACGCCGGCATGAAAGCCTCTCCGGAAGGTGTTGCTGAATACCTGAGCGAGCACGCAGAAAAACTGTAACAAGACTCTCCCCCCACCCTGCATTACAAAAAAAAATCCCGCTTTCTTAAGCGGGATTTTTTTTACCTGAAACATCGGTGCGGATCCATTGCACCGCCAACAACGAGACCCCACTCATAACCGCGCCGGCAATAAACGGAATGGAATAGTCGATCATCCACAGCGCACCACCAATCACCGGCATCACCACTGCCGCAACATGGTTGATGGTAAAACCGACGGCCATACTCGGAGCCACATCGCGCGGGTCGGCCACTTTCTGGAAATAGGTGCGTATGGCCATGGCAAAAGAAAACAGGATATGGTCGATGACATAAAGACTCACCACCACCCACAGCGAATCCGCCCAGGCATAGCCAAGAAACACCGCGATCAGGCTGCCATATTCCAACGACAGCACCTTGCGTTCGCCAAAACGGACAATAGCGCGACCAATCAGCGGGCTGACAAAATAATTGATGAGGTTATTGATCACAAACAGTGCGGCAATCTGCGTCACACTGCAATGGAACTCTTTGACCAGTAGGAATACCGAAAAAGCGATAAAAATCTGCCGCCGCGCACCGGCCATACAGGTGAGAAAATAGAACAGAAAATATTTGCGGCGAAACACCATCTTCTGGCACTGCGGTACCACGTCGGCACTCGAAGGATTTTGCCGCAGCCCCCACAATCCGACTAAAGCAACGCTCACACCGATGAGAATAAAAATAGTCTGATACTCTAGAAACAAACCGAGAACAAAGACGGTCACACCCATGGCGATATTGACCGCTGAGGTCAGGCTTTTCAAACGACCGAAAATTAACGGTGAGGTGTGGATATCAAAATACTGCAGGGTCAGCGACTGATTGGTGGTCTCATAGTAGTGAAAACCAAAACTGATCACCAGAGTGGAAAAGATCAGACCGCCATAACTGGGTAAAAACCCGGTAACCACACTGCCCAGGCCAATCACCACAACGGATAACGCTGCCAGGCGATGTTCACTGATCAGCAACAGCACATAAACGACCAGCAGGGCCAGCAAACCAGGGATTTCACGCACTGAACCGATCACACCAACCTGCTGACCGTTCAGCCCGGCCACATCAACCGCAAAGTTGTTAAACAGGATCATCCAGGTCTGCAATCCCATGCCGGAAGCTATGGTCAGCAAAATAAGGAATTTCAACATGGCCGGTTGGCCATAATCGGGTTTGATCATGATGACTCACTTATTCTCTGAATAACAACGGTACCGAGTCCCCACCAAAAAGGGGCCTCGGCTTTGACCACCCGTCTCCGGTCGTCACACCAGACGGTCAGCGAGGAACAACGTCCCGGCAGGCGACCTGCCGCAGAGGTGATTCGGCAACGCCATAGAGTCTCTGAAGACGCCATAGGTTCTTGCACTTCAACGCCCTCAACTCGAACAACGATACGCCCCATCCCTTGCACGGTAAAGAAAGGATAACGAAACACTTGCGCCATTTGCAGTGGCTCGTTCTGATGCTGGAAGGCATAAAGAACGCTGAGGAAATCGCCGTAGCAGTTCGCGGGGATCTGGAAATCGCGCGTTTCAACGATGTCGCCTCCCCACAGGCGCCGCGCCGTAACGCGGCCCCCTTTATCAAAAGTCGCCACCCAGCCGTACTGAATCCTCCGACCACGTGAGTCAATCTGGGTGGATTGGCGATGCGACAACGTCACGACACGCCCCTGGTTGTCATGCTGAAGCATGGAGGTATAGCATTGCCGGCGATTCCCATCCAGCAACGCCATCATCCCCAGTGCATCACCCGCCAGTTCGACCTGCAGCCGTTGGCCGTCGATACAGCGTGTTTCCAGCGACAAGTCACCAAGGGTTCCAAACAAAAGGTGCTGACAACGATATCGCTCTGTCACAATGGCGTCATTCCCCGCGAACACGTCAGAACAAACAACAATCCAGAGAATGACAAAGAAAAGGAAACGCGAACGAATCATCGCAACGTCATTGCAACGTCATTGCAACGATAAATAGAACATAAGAAACAAGCAACACGACCCCTTTCCAACGGCCGATCATATGGCGATGCCAGCACAACGGCACCAGAGCGACACTGAATAACATCACCACCGGCAACTCAAGGCGCATAATCGCCGGTTCAACCGTAATCGGCTGAAATAAAGGGCAAACGCCCAAAACGAAGAGGATATTGAAAATATTACTGCCGATGACATTGCCGATACTGATCTCCATCTCACCTTTGGCGGCACTCATCAATGAGGCTGCCAGCTCGGGCAAACTCGTCCCGAGCGCTACAATGGTCATGCCGATAAACAGCTCGGACAGCCCCATCGCTCGCGCGATAATCACAGCAGAGCTGACCATCCAATTGGCACCGACACCAAGTCCGATAATTCCACCGATCACATAGAGCACGTCGCGGCCACGATGGCTGACTTCGGGTTCTACCAAAGATTCCGGCGCTTCCGGATTCAGTCCGGCTTGCCGTGCGAAACGCAGACAGTAACCAATAAACAATGTCAATAAAACCAGTAGAATCACACCATCGGCACGGTTCAAGCCACCATCCACACACAGTCCATATAGAACCGACGTGGCAACGATCATAATGGGCAACTCGCGCCACAACAATCCTCGTGGAACCGTCAGCGGCATCAGCAGGGCTGAAGTGCCAAGGATCAAACCAATATTGGCAATATTGGACCCGACAATGTTACCAACAGCAATATCAGACGACCCTTTTCCCACGGCCAGCAAAGACACCATCATTTCGGGCATGCTGGTGGCAAAGGAAACAATCGTCATGCCGATAATCAGTGGGCGGACGCCAAATGACAATGCCAACCGCGAACTGCCGTCCACTAAAAAGTCCGCGCCGTAGTAGAGCAAAACCAACCCGACAAAAAACAAAAAAATTGTAAAAGTCATGAATAAACCTCAGAAAAACCGATGACGAGAGATAAAAGCAAACGGCTTGATAACGCTGAAAACGATACGCACAACCTCTTGAAAAGGCAAGAGAAATAGATTTTTTAGTCTTGACGAAAAAACCATTTTCCATCTATATTCATATATTCAATTTTACGTCACCATCCGGTGACATACTCTGTGGAACAGCTGGAAGGATTCAAGCATGAAACCTGTTGTTTTTGACAAAGACCAAAATTACGATCGGGAAGCTGAAATCCTCAAGGTTCTCGGTCACCCGATTCGTCTGAAGATTATTGCCGGGTTGATCTCTGAGGCCTGCAATGTCAAAAAAATCTGGGAATGTCTGCAATTACCACAGGCGACAGTATCCCAACACTTGGCCCTGCTCAAAAACAAGGGGATCATTGAGGGGCAACGGGACGGCGTTGAAGTTTACTACCATGTCGTTTCTGAACAGGCTCGGCAGATTGTTCAATGCCTGTTTACCATTGAAGGCTGTGGCGGACGAAAAAACAACTAACGAATTTTACATACGGCCACAACAAACATCCGTTTTGTTGTGGCCGTTTTTACACTGCCTGTTCATCCCCACCAAATCCCTGTACATCCTGCCGGTTCTCCCTATTGCCGTCTCACGCTATTTTTGTTCGCCGTCTGGAACTGTGCTACACTTTGAACATACATTGACTATAACGAAAGGAACTGACAATGGAGCTATTTGATGCCATTTGTCTGCGCCACAGCTATCGTGGCCCCATGGAACCCACCCCGGTTCCGCGAGAAGACCTGGAACGCATTGTCGGAGCAGGCCTTCGCGCCCCCTCAGGGAAAAATGCTCAAACAACCCAATTCATCATTATCGATGATAAACAGATTCTGAGCGTGTTACAGGGCTTGCATCCGGCCAATAAAGCCATGCAGCAAGCGCCGGCCATGATTGCCTGTATCATTGACTCGCAACCGGAAAAGATCTACGAAGGGTACGACTTTCAGCTCGAAGACTGTGCTGCCGCAACGGAGAATATGCTGTTAGCGATTACAGCACTTGGTTATGCCAGCGTCTGGATAGATGGCTGGTTGCGTGTTGAAGGACGCGCTGAAACTGTCGCCAACCTCCTTCATCTCCCCACAGGAAAGAAAGTGCAGATTCTGCTTCCCGTTGGCCGTCCCAAAGAGCAATGGGAACAAAGAGAACGACATCCGTTTTCCACGCGTGTCAGTTATAATCGCTACCCCCAACCCCAGGAGTCACTATGAAACGGAGCTTTTCTATTGTTTTATGCAGCGTCTTGCTGCTTTTTTTCACCCAGTCGGCATGGTCAACGGAAGCCATCTGGTTGGAAAACATTGACCAGGCAAAAACCATCGCCCAGAAGGAAAACAAAACGATCTTCATTAACTTCAGCGGCTCTGACTGGTGTCATTGGTGTATTAAATTGGACAAAGACATTCTCAGCAAACAGGAGTTCATCAATTACGCCGAGAAAAACCTGGTGTTGCTGAAAGTCGATTTTCCCAAGAGAACCCGGCAGAGCAAGGAGCTGATTGCTCACAATGAAGCTCTGGCCCGTAAATACAATGTCCGCGGATTTCCAACCGTCGTGCTGCTGAACTCACAAGGTAAACAGGTTGGTGTCACCGGATATCGCTACGGCAGCGTCGCTGATTACATTGACCACCTGCAGACGCTGATCACGCAATAGCGACAGTCGACTAACACATAAGCATAAAAAAAGAGGAGTGATAAAATCACTCCTCTTTTTTTATAATGGCGGGGCTGACGGGACTCGAACCCGCGACCTCCGGCGTGACAGGCCGGCGTTGTAACCGACTCTACTACAGCCCCTGACTTATGGTGGGCGAAACAGGGCTCGAACCTGTGACCCTCGGTGTGTAAGACCGATGCTCTCCCAGCTGAGCTATTCGCCCATAGTTTGTTCTATTATCGAATGGCGGGGCTGACGGGACTCGAACCCGCGACCTCCGGCGTGACAGGCCGGCGTTGTAACCGACTCTACTACAGCCCCACTCGATCAACGCGCTGAAAACTACCAGATTACCCTAACGATGTAAAGAACTTATTGCACCGATCAGCGCTTTTTTTTGAACTTAATTTACGGCGTCTTTCAAAGCTTTTCCAGCTTTGAATTTGGGCACTTTTGCGGCAGGAATTTTGATCTCGGCACCGGTTTGAGGGTTTTTGCCAACACGGGCCGCACGGTCACCTACGCTGAATGTGCCAAAGCCAACCAGAGCGATTTTATCACCACCCTTGAGAGCTTCGGTTACGGTGTCAACAAAAGCTTTCAGGGCTTTTTCAGAATCAGACTTACTCAGTTCAGCTTTTTCGGCAATTGCAGTTACGAGCTCAGTTTTTGTCACGGCTAACCTCCTAGTTTTCAATGAGTTTTGCGTTGCTGAAACGCGCCAGTTATAACAGAGAATGGTAGAGAGCACAAGGGCTAAAAAGGCCCTCTCGCCAGCAAAATGAATAATTATTTACCTGCCTTCTCCCCATGGCCATCGCAGGGTTGTTCTAGCAACGCACGTGCCAAAACCTGATCCATATGGCCGACGCAGCAAATCTCCACTCCCTTTTTCAAGCTCTCAGGAATCTCTTTGAGATCCTTTTCATTCTCTTGTGGTACCAATACCATTTCCAATCCGGCTCGTTTTGCCGCCAGAAGCTTTTCTTTCAACCCGCCAATGGCAAGCACTTCTCCACGCAGGTTGATCTCTCCGGTCATGCCCAGGTTGCAATCCACCGGACGACGGGTCAATGCTGAAGAAATTGCGGTGGCCATCGTGATGCCAGCCGAGGGTCCATCTTTGGGGATAGCGCCCTCAGGCACGTGAATATGCACATCTATTTGACGGTAGAAGTCTTTTTCAAGACCCAGTTCCTGCCAGCGTGAACGGACATAGGCCATGGCCGCCTGCGCCGATTCCTGCATCACGTCCCCGAGTTTGCCGGTGATGGTCAGTTTGCCCTGGCCGGGCAATTCCAGCACTTCAATCATGAGGATCTCTCCCCCGGATTGTGTCCATGCCAGACCGGTGGCAACACCACATTGCGACGACTGGTCTTTGCGGCCAAAGCGATAAGACGGCACACCTAAAAATTTATTGACCTGTGGGACACCGATGGATTTTTTTTCTTTTTCAGTGCTGTCAGCAACCATTTGTCGAGCAATTTTACGGCAAATGGCGGCAATACGGCGCTCCAAATCGCGGACACCCGACTCTCTGGTGTAACGACGAATGATCTCTCTGAGTGCAGCGGCACTGAAACGGACGCCACGACCATCAAGACCATGCTCTTTAACCTGTTTGTTGATCAGGTGTTCACAAGCAATCTGCAGTTTTTCCTCTTCGGTATAGCCCTCAAGCTGAACAATCTCCATACGATCCAGCAACGGCGCAGGAATCCCCTGCAGAGAATTTGCCGTGGTGATAAACATCACGTGAGACAGGTCGTAATCCATGTCCAGGAAATGATCGCCAAAGGTTTTGTTCTGCTCAGGGTCAAGCACCTCGAGTAGCGCCGATGAAGGATCACCACGAAAATCCATGGACATCTTGTCGATCTCATCAAGCAGAAACACCGGATTACGAACGCCGGCCTTCTTCATGCTCTGAATCACCTTACCGGGCATGGCTCCAATGTAGGTGCGACGATGACCACGAATCTCCGCTTCATCACGCACTCCGCCGAGGGAGATACGGATAAACTTGCGATTGATGGCACGAGCAATGGACCGCCCCAGTGATGTTTTCCCAACTCCCGGCGGGCCAACCAGGCACAGAATCGGACCTTTGATCTTTTTGACCAATGTCTGTACGGCCAGATGTTCAAGGATTCTTTCTTTAACCTTGTCGAGGCCGTAATGGTCCTCATCAAGAATCGCCTTGGCGCGCTCGAGATCAGTACTGTCACGCGTGCTCTTTTGCCACGGCATAGACAGCAGCCAGTCAATGTAATTACGCACCACGGTCGCTTCAGCAGACATGGGCGACATCATTTTGAGTTTTCGCAGCTCAGCCGTGGCTTTTTCTGTCGCTTCTCGCGACATTTTTCGCTTGCTGATCTGCTCTTCCAGCTCGATCAGCTCCTGCTTAAACTCGTCTTTATCGCCAAGTTCTTTCTGAATGGCCCGCATCTGCTCATTGAGATAATACTCTTTCTGCGTGCGCTCCATCTGGTTCTTAACGCGTTTACGGATCTTCTTCTCAATTTTGAGAATCTCGACCTCGCGCTCCATGAGTTCAAGCAACAACTCCAGACGGTCACAGACATCAATCTGCTCGAGAACTTCCTGCTTCTCATCGACACGCAAGTTCAGATGAGCCGTGATGATATCCGCCAGGTTACCAGCACTGGTGACATTTTCAACTGCCGTCACCACTTCAGCCGGAACCTTGCTGCTGAATGACACATAAGCGTCAAACAACTCCTTGGCACTACGCACCAGAGCTTGGGTTTCCAAAGAACCGCAACTGTCCTCCTGGATCTCTTCACAGCATGCCAGGGTGCACGTTTCTTCGTCAATCAGCTCCAGAAGCTCTGCCCGTACCATGCCTTCAACAAGAAGCTTCATGGTGCCGTCAGGCAATTTGAGCAATTGGGAAATTTTGGCCACGGTCCCGATAGAGAACAGATCATCACGTCCCGGCTCATCGACTTCGGCGTCGTTCTGAGCAATCAGGAAGATCAGACGTTGCCCGTCCATCGCTTTTTCGAGGGCCGCGATGGAACGCGGGCGGCCAACAAAAAGCGGGGTGACCATTTCAGGAAAAATTACAATATCGCGCAAAGGGAGCAGAGGGATAGCCTCTGCTCCCTCAAAACGTTCAGGAGTGTCAGAAATTTCTGTCATCAATTTTCCAAAAAAGTTATGAAATCAGGCAGACTCAGCGCAGTCATAAACAATCAGCGGCGCCGTTTTTTTTACGACGACATCTTCGCTGATAACGACTTCCTTGACATGATCCTGCGACGGGATATCGTACATGATATCCAGCATCACCTCTTCAAGGATAGAGCGCAAACCACGTGCTCCCGTTTTGCGCCGCGCCGCTTCCTTGGCAACGGCCACCAAGGCACCGTCGGTAAATTTAAGCGCCACGTCTTCCAGATCAAGCAATTTCTGATACTGACGCACCAGAGCGTTTTTCGGCTCCTTGAGAATTAACACCAGAGCCTCTTCATCCAACTCTTCAAGTGTGGCAATAACAGGAAGCCGTCCGATAAATTCAGGGATCAAGCCATATTTAAGCAAGTCGCCCGGCTCAATATCTTTGAGCAGTTTCCCCAAAGTGGTTTCACTGGGCATACGTACATTCGCACCAAAGCCAATGCTCTTCTTACCAATACGTTGAGAGATAACATCTTCCAACCCGGAAAACGCCCCACCACAGATAAACAAAATGTTGGCGGTATCAACCTTAATAAATTCTTGCTGTGGGTGTTTGCGACCACCCTTAGGCGGAATGCTGGCCGTGGTCCCTTCGATGATTTTCAACAAGGCCTGCTGCACCCCTTCCCCGGAAACATCGCGGGTAATCGAGGGGGATTCACTTTTGCGCGCAATTTTGTCGATCTCATCGATATAGATGATGCCACGCTGAGCTTTTTCAATATCGTAATCAGCGGCTTGAACCAGGCTCAGGACAATGTTTTCAACATCCTCACCAACATAACCAGCCTCGGTCAAATTGGTGGCATCGGCCATGGCAAAAGGAACATTGAGGACCCGTGCCAAGGTCTGTGCCAGCAGGGTTTTACCACTGCCGGTGGGGCCGAGAAGCAGAATGTTACTTTTCTGGATTTCGACATCATCATTTTTAGCTGCGTACCGAATCCGTTTGTAATGATTATACACGGCCACGGACAGGACTTTCTTTGCCCAATCCTGACCGACGACATAATCATCGAGGGTTGCCCGAATCTCGGCCGGCGCCGGCAACGTTTCCGACTCCGTCACCTCTTGGGCGCCAAGTTCTTCGGCAATGATCTCCTGGCACAGATCGATACACTCATCGCAGATATAAACTGACGGTCCGGCAATGAGCTTTTTGACATCATCCTGCGATTTGCCGCAGAACGAACAGGTCAAATCTCCGGTGTGATCATCGTTGTGCTCCATAACATCCCTCCGTTCTTATCCAACCTCGGCCCGCGTAACAATCTTGTCGATGAGGCCGTATTTTTGTGCATCTTCAGCCCCCATGAAAAAATCACGTTCCGTGTCACGGGCGATGGTCTCAATATCCTGGCTACAATGATGTGCCAGAATGCGATTCAGATCTTCTCGCAGACGAAGAATTTCCTGGGCGTGAATGCTAATGTCACTCGCCTGTCCCTGAAAACCGCCCAACGGCTGATGAATCATAATGCGCGAATTCGGCAGGGTAAACCGCTTTCCTTCCGCACCCGCCGCCAGCAACACAGCTCCCATACTTGCCGCCTGTCCAACACAAATCGTCGATACCGGCGCTTTGATATACTGCATGGTATCATAAATGGCCATGCCGGCGGTAACGACACCGCCAGGGGAGTTGATATACAGGTGGATATCCTTCTCGGGATCTTCCGACTCTAAAAACAACAATTGAGCGATGACCAGATTGGAAATCTGGTCATCAATCCCACCACCGAGAAAAATGATCCGATCCTTAAGCAGACGTGAATAGATGTCGTAAGAACGTTCTCCACGTCCGGTTTGCTCGACAACGATCGGGACAAGACTCATAGAATTACTCCTGTTCTTCGTCAGCAGGCTTCTCTGCCAACGCCTCTTTGGCCACTTCCTCGATTTTGGATTGACCCAGCAAATAGGTAATCACTTTTTCCTCTTCAATCTGAGCCAGCAGACCTCTGCGAGCCTCGTCGGAAGAGTAATATTTCTCCACTTCATCGAGAGGAGCATTGGCCATCTCAGCGATCTCTTCAAGACGGCTATCAACTTCATCGTCATCAACAGAGATATTCTCCTGACGACCAATTGCCTCAAGTAACAGGCTGCCCTGTACTTGCTTGACCGCAGTTTCACGATACATGACACGGAACGCTTCTTCATTCATGCCCATCATCTCCATGGTCATGCCTTGAGACTGCAAACGGTTGGAGATGTTTTTATGCATGAAGTCCAGCTGACGCTCGATCATGGCTTCAGGAACTTCCACCTCATTGCGCTCAACCAGAACCGTAATCAGACGCTCCTTAAGATCGTCATCAATGCGGGAGGTTTCCTGTTTTTTATAGCCATCGCTGATTTTTTCGCGCAGATCATCGGCACTTTCAGCACCATAACCTTTTGCGAACTCATCATCAAGCTCAGGAATCTCTTTTACTTTAATCTCCTTCAGGGCAATCTTGAAAGTAGATTCTTTACCGGCCAGGTCTTTATTTCCATACTCTTCGGGGAACGTCACGGAAATTTCCTTCTCTTCTCCGCGCTTCAAACCAACCAGCTGCTCTTCAAAACCGGGAATGAAGCTGCCGGAACCGAGCTCCAGTTCATGATCCTGCGCAGCACCGCCCTCAAACGCTTCGCCATCGACAAACCCTTCAAAATCAATGGTTACGAAATCACCGTTTTGAGCTTCATCGCGTTCAGCCACTTCCATGGTTGAACGGGAGCTGAGCATTTCTTTAAGGCGTTCTTCAACAATCTTCTCATCAAAATCAAAGATCTCTTTTTTCAGCTCAATATCGGTGTAGTCCTTCGCCGACACTTCCGGCTTGACTTCAACATGGGCTTCGTAGGTGAACGGCTTATCCTTCTCCAGGTCACTGCTCTCTTCAATTGAAGGTTCAGAGATCGCGGCAACCTCATTGTCGACCAGAGCCTGATAGTAGGTTTCGTTGATCAGTCGACCAATAACATCCTGCTTCATCTGATCAACATAATAGCTCTCAACCACCGACATGGGAACCTTGCCGTCACGAAACCCTTTAACCTTGGCGGACTTGGCAATTTTTTTATACGTTTTAGCGATCTCTTCACTGACGCGGTCAGCGCTGATTTCAACAGAAATTTTCTTTTTTACGGAGCTTACATTTTCAACCTGAACATTCATGCGGATAACCTCACTTGATTAAAATATCGATAACCTGACAAACAGGAAGATTTCAGACAAAACAGGGGCACAATGGCCCCTGGATTTTTTGGTGCGAGAGGGGAGACTCGAACTCCCACGGTTGCCCGCTGGATCCTAAATCCAGTGCGTCTGCCAATTCCGCCACTCTCGCGCAACATCTGTATCCCACAATAATTCGCGGGGTTCAAGGCTTCGTCGGTTAAGTGTGATAGAATATCATCTTGTAATCGGAAGCCAAAACAAAAAAGACTCGACTATCGTTACTCTCGCCGGGAGTCCGACAAGAACATCGACGATCGAGTCTATCATGGTTAAATGGGGTGAGTGAAGGGATTTGAACCCTCGACAACTGGAGTCACAATCCAGCGCTCTACCAACTGAGCTACACCCACCACAAACAAGGTGGCCAATACTACTGATAGGCCTATTTATTGTCAACAAAAAACAGGGTTGTTGAGTGGCGCGCCAGGAAGGACTCGAACCCTCGACCCTGTGATTAGAAGTCACATGCTCTATCCAGCTGAGCTACTGGCGCTTGTATTAGTGGTCGGGGCGAGAGGATTCGAACCTCCGACCCCCTGCTCCCAAGGCAGGTGCGCTACCAGGCTGCGCTACACCCCGACATACAAGACGCTGTTGTTTATCATTCTGAATTCAAAAATGCAACTTTTTTTTAGCCGACCGCCGCCCTTATCAGACCGGCGGTTACTTACTGGTGTAATCAACGTCTATAATATCATCAGCAGAGGATGATTCTGTACGCGTCGGCGCGCCCGTCAGCACATCTTTCTTGAGCAACACAAACTCGTCCTTACTGATCAAACCTTTATCATACATATCCGCTAACCGGTCAAGACTACGCAACCGCGACGTGTCAGGATCTTCCAACTGCAACGGAGCACCATCAACCTGCCGCGCTCCGGAAGAAACGCCAACCCGCACCGACGCCAACCCACCCAGCAGACTGATCTCCATAGGCCGGTCATTCGGCACATGGCCGTCAAACGTTTCCTTGAGTGTTTTTTTGCTGCGCTTGAGATGACGGTAAAACAGATAGCCGGACAGCACGAGCAGCGCAAGGCCACCACCGAGAATCCACGGCATATATTCGACCAGGCCCCGAAAAAACACCACGAACAGGCCCAGCAAGACCAGCAGAACCACATGGAGAATCAGGACAAAATAGCCGACAAAAATATTTTTAGCGATACCGGTATCACCGGAGTCTTGTGCCATAACATCAACATTCCACAATGACGCACATTGAACAGCTGAGCCCTCTCCACCACGACGAGAGCCCCTCAAACTGCGGCGCCCACTATAACAGGAAACCACGGAGGGGCAAACCATTAATGGCGAAAGCGCTGCAACAATGCAGAAAAATTGAACCCGTTCACGCTCTGTGATAGAGTCCGCCCAAATATGGAGCAAGCCATTCAAAACGAAGAATCAAAGCGAAAAGCCCTAAATTGAAACACATCAAGGAGAATCTCTATGGAAACCACCCCCAAAGTCTCTCTGGAGACCACTCAAGGCACCATTATTCTGGAACTCAATGCCGAAAAGGCCCCTATCACGGTCGAAAACTTTCTGAACTACGTGAGAAATGATTTTTACCAAGACACCATTTTTCATCGGGTGATTCCCGGCTTCATGATCCAGGGTGGCGGAATGAACGCCGCCATGGAGGAAGAGCATGGAAAAACACCGATCAAGAACGAAGCGGACAATGGATTAAAAAACCTCTGCGGTACCGTTGCCATGGCACGTACCCAGGTGGTGGACAGTGCCACCTCCCAGTTTTTCATCAACGTCAATGACAACGACTTCCTCAACTATCGCGATCCACGCCCTGAAGCGTTCGGTTATGCGGTGTTCGGAAAAGTGGTTGAGGGCATGGATGTGGTTCGCACCATTGAAAAGGTGGCTACCGGCAACAAAGGCCACCATCAGGATGTGCCTCTGGAACCGATCTCCATCGTCAAAGCCAGTGTCATCGAAGACTAACAGACAAAGGGAGCTGCGCCACGCAGCTCCCTTTCAATTTTCCCCCACCACTACCTCCCTGTCCCGGCAAAGGCTCAGCCCCCCCTACACCTGAAGAGTCGCGCTACACAAGAGCTTAAACAACACCCTGCTTTCAGGATGTCACTATAACCGACGTCGAGCGACGAAACGGGTTGACCCGCACCTGTAGCGAATAAAGGTAGGGATAATCCTGTTGCAAATGTTCCAAATAATCAAACCACTGTGGCAGCAACAGCCGATAAACCCTCACAGCATCATTGCTTAAATGGTTCAGATCACTTTCAGGTAGCTCTGTATGGTTTTCGCGAAAGCCCAGTTCCTGTTCAAAGTGAAACAACGCCAGCAGCAATTCCGAAAAAGCACTATGCTCCAACACCGCCGGATTCTCAAGCAAGCGGATCAACAACGGCTTGACAGCAGGGAGCACCTCCCAGCTGGACGCCACCAATTGCTCCGGCCGTTCGAACTCCAATGGCAAGGCAGTGGAGAACTTGTCCAAAGCGCGAAAATCACGCCGGTTCCACTGCGCAGTAAACTCAAAGCGACGCCGATCATCCTTTGCCAAGGGCAAATGTTCTACCAGTTGCGTCAGCAGGGTATGACCGATTTCGTCAAAAAACACCCCGACCAACATATGAAGTTTTCTGCGCTTACTTTCCTCTTCCCGCTGATTCAGCATCAGCTCCGTCGCCCGGCCGACAAAACTCAAAAAAGTGACAGCACCAAGAACAATAAACACCATAGCGAACAGGCGTCCCAGCGTCGTTTGCGGCAGGATGTCACCGTAGCCAACGCTGGACATAGTGACAATACTGAAATAAAGCGCCTCACTGAAGCTCAGGTGCTCTGTGAGCATAAAGCAGCCGGTGCTCAGACAAATCACAGCAATAACAAGAAAGAGATAGATGCGTAGCTGACGAATGGCGGAGGTGTTTGTTTTCATATGAACCTGTGCAAAATCAAACAAAGAAAAAAACGTGGATCGAAAGAAAGAGATGAAGCTTACTAAAAAACAGGCGGTAAAACCAGTCAATCGGGACATCAATACCTCGGCTCAACAGCCTGCTAGTACTTGAACACAGTCAATTTTGTTATCGGAGTGACCACCTGTAGGAGCGAATTTATTCGCGAAGTGTTCTGGCCATTGATCCTGTTCATGATGAGAATCCGCGGCTGAAGCCGCTCCTACAAATAATTTCAAATATGCTGACGTACTAGGTAAGCTCGCAAAAACGGCCCGATTGGAATAGAATGGACGCCAGACACGACACAAAATAGCGTCAGGAGGTATGAGATATGGGCGAGTCGGAGCAGATAAATGGGGCTGCGGACCGAGGGCAGGAACTCCTCGCCATCCACGCAAAAAATGCACACAAGAGACTGTCCGATTTTCTCGACCAATACGGCACCGGGCTGGAAGTACTGGGAAAGGCCATAGGCTCCTTCACCCAGGCCGTCTACGATCTTCCGGAGTCAGCGGCCTGCGCTCCGGGATGTGCCTGGTGCTGCCACTTACGGGTGGAGACATCGATTCCCGAGCTTCTGGTTATTTACCGGGAACTCATGGCAGGGAGCACACCTGAGGGCATCGACTCTTTGAAAAAATGGACGAAGGAGGCGGCCAGCGTGGGCGATCTTTTGGATGAAGATCTCTGGTATCAGCACAAGCTCCCCTGTCCTTTTCTTGACAATAACAAGGCTTGTCTGATTTATTCGGTGCGGCCATTTGCCTGCAGGGCCCATCATTCCATGGACGCAAAGCTTTGCCAAAAAGGCTATGAGGAAGGTCGACGTCTGATGATCCCGTCTCTTCCCCTCTACAAAGCAAGCACTGATATCTATGCCACGATCTTTATCAAAGTGATGGCAGACAGGGGCTTTGCGTCATTCCCAGTGGGTTTCATCAAAGGGCTGGCCATGCTGTTGGAGGAACCTGCACTGGCTGCGGCCTGGCTTGACGGGGAGGATGTCTTTTCCCCGGCCAGAATCATGAAAAGGGTAAACAGATAAGCACATTTCTGTTTGGATCGTCACTGCCCAAAATGACGGGACAGGTCGGTTCCCGACATGAGCGATCAATGGTCAAGTTCAGGGGCAAACCCTGCATCGTGCCGGGACAACATGATAACAGACTGTTAAAAAACAGCCTGTGGAGCCTATGGACGGGCGACAAAAATCAAGGAAGGATTTCCCACGTTATCCTCCTCCACACGAACGGTTTGTTACGTGTTGCGTGTACTTGAACACAGTCAATTTTGTCATCGGAGTGACCACCTGTAGGAGCGAATTTATTCGCGAATTGTCCTGGTCATTGCCCCTTCCCATGATGGTAATTCGCGGCTGAAGCCGCTCCTACAATAGACAATTTCAATTATACTGAAGTACTAGTTTCATCATTAATGCTCGATGCCTGACTTTCTGCTGCTCGTAATAAAGATTCAGGATCATCGCCCCGAAGAGTAATTCGCTAAAACCAGCCATTGGTTTTACCCTTTATTGGGCAAGTTTTTAGTATTTCTATTTCGGATCGTTTTTAACCTCAGCTTTCATAAATTCCTTTTTTACACATATAACGCCGCTATAAATTGCGAATTTGGCGTTGATTGTTTTGTGGTGGCGTCGCGTTAAGCCACAAAATAAGCGACGGGAAAGCCGCCCATTTGATAGCCCTGTTATTTTTTTATTCTGTTCCACTTTGAAAATAAAGTCCACTTCAACCCGCCCCATTTCTCAGCCTATGTGCGCGTTAAGATTTGATATCCATGGCGCACATTCTTAAGAACTGAAACATCGGGATCATCAACATCTGCCTCAAATGGCTCGCATGGATTTTCGTTCAGGGAGTTTAACGAAAAGTACTGATGCCTGCCCCGCTCAACAAGAGTGCTTTGAGCATCCTGCCAACGTTTTCTAACAGGCTGTTAAAAAACAGCCTGTGGAGCCTATGGACGGGCGACAAAAATCAAGAACAGGTCTTCAAGTGATTGATTTTTTTTCAGCAAAACAAAAATCAAATGTTCGGCTTGCGCCGCTAAAAGACCCCGGAGGGGACTTTTTCAACAACCTGCGATACTCCTCAGCCCTTCACCGCCATCACATACTTCAAATAGCGTCCTTCAGGAAAGGTCACCGGATAGGGGAAGTCTTCCGCCTGGCCGGCGGTTTTAATTACCGTCAAGTCGCTGCCCGCCTCCAGAGCTCCTCGGCGCAATTCTTTAAGGTAATCGGCCAGATCGACTTTTTGATGGTTGGAAGACGTAATCAACAATCCGCCATCTTCCAACAGTGCCATGGCCTGGGCCACCAGCTTGGACGTACCGCCCTGAGTGGTAAAGCGGTTTTTAGTGGTGGTGGAAAAGCTCGGTGGATCCATGATGACAATATCAAAACGCTCGCCCTGCGCTAACAGATCAGGCAACACCTCAAAGCAGTCGCCACAGATAAAGGCATGGCGCTTGGCGTTGATGCGGTTGAGACCAAAGTTTTCCCGTGCCTGATCGAGGTAATGGGGTGAGGCGTCGACACTGGTCACTCTGGCCGCTCCGGCAGCGGCAGCGGCTACGGAAAAGGCTCCGGTATAACAGAACAGGTTCAACACCCGCTTACCCTGGCAACGCTCGGCGAGATCACGGCGGTTGGTACGTTGATCCATAAACAGGCCGGTATTCAAACCCTCTTCGAGACGGACACGATAGGTTAGATGGTTTTCCTCGACCGTGTAGCGATCTGGAACAGCGCGACCAGCCAACAGACGACTGAACCGTTTCGAGCCTTTTTTCTCCAGCTCACGGGTTTTCTGCGGGCGGAATTTTTCGTAAATCCCATCCGGCTGAAATTCCTGTTGCAGTGCCTGTACCAGCGTATTGAGATGGCCTTCCCAGCTACGCGAGTACAGCTGAATCATCAGATACCCGTCATAACGTTCGACGGTGAGGCCGGGCAAGCCATCGCCTTCACCATTGATCACCCGGTAAGCGGTGGTGCCGTCAAGACCGGCATGATCACGGCGCCGCTGTTCAGCACGGTGAATCTTGTGACGAAACCACTCGCCGTTCAGGATCATTCCGGCCTCGCCAAGAACGCGGGCGACAATCCGTTGCCCAGGATCAACCAAAGCGGTAGCCAGTGCTTTGCCTTGCGATGAGCTCAAAGTCACCAGCTCACCACAATTCAACGTCGGCCATTGGCGGGTAAAACGATCTTCAATCACCCAGGGATGACCGAGGGTCAGCATCTGTTCTGTCTGGGTTCCGACAGCACAGGATTTTCGTTGTTGACGTTTCATCGTGCGTCCATTTCAAAGAATAGTTTTTGACAAAAAATCCAAGAACATCTCTTGCGGTGCCCACGGACATAAAACTGTCCCTGTTTTACGGTATCCTCTTCGTTGTTGCCAGCACAAAATGTGCCGCGTCCGGCATGGTCTTCATGGCTACCATCAACTACGGAGCTGTGATAGAGTCATGCCTGAATTAGCGAGTAAAAAAACTTCAGGAGCATGGATCGATATGGACACACCCGCTCAGACACGCGCGGAACAGCAGATTGAACAGTTATTGGAACAACTTGAGCCCGGTAGTGATCGCTATACCGTGCTCAGCTCAGCGAAAAACTTCAAATCGTCGTGGGTCGACCTCGGCCGTCTGCTCAAGCAGGTGCGCGGCACTCGGCTTTACAGCGAATGGGGGTACGACAGTTTTGAAGATTACTGCAGCCGCGAGATCCGCATTCGTCGCCAAACGGCGGACAAGCTGACCATGGCCTTTCACTATCTGGAGAAAAAACAGCCGACATTGATGGAGGATGAGCTGCGCCCTCTGCCGGACTACCGCTCCATTGACCTGCTGCAACAGGCTGAAGAGGATAGCAATTTCACCAACGAACAGCAACAGGAGTTGGAACAGGCCGTATTTGAGGGCAAGATCAGTCATCCAACCATCGCCAAACGCTTTCGCGAGATGGCCATGGATCATGCCACCATGGAACAGCGCCAACTCTCAGAATACAAAAGCGCCCTGAGCGCAGCACGACGGCTGCAAAGTGCGCTGGGTTTTCTTCCCGATGAATTTGAGGGACGAAAACTGGATCTGGCGCCATTGATCAGCAGCCTTGAACAGGCCGTTGAATTGCTGGACACGGAACAAGAGCTGATTGTCGAATAGCCAGTCCTTCTCCTCGAAAAGGAGCGTCATGGAAAAAAACAGCGCGGTCAAACTGTTTCTGCAGACGTTTTTCGGTAATAGCGATGATCCCCGCTTCACCTTTATTGAGCAAATCAGTCGTTTTGCCACTCTGCAACGCAAAGAGATTCTGTTTCACGAAGGGGATGTCGGCAGTGAATTTTATTTCCTTGCTTCCGGGCGGGTGAAACTGTTTCGCTCCACCACCGACGGCAAAGAAGCCGTGATTCGCTTTATTGAGCCGGGTGAATATTTTGCCGAGATCCTGCTTCAGCTTAAAGGGCGTTATCCGGTCAGCGCCATCGCCATCGAACCCTGCGAACTGCTGGCCCTGGATGCACACAAGATTTTGTTGCACCTGGAGCAGCATCCCGATATTGCCATGGTGTTCATTGGAGCCCTCTCTCAGCGCATCAAATACCTGTTGGGCATGATCGAACAGCTGACCTTGGCTGATATTCGTCAACGCTTTCTCAATTACCTCGGCGTGTTGCAGGATAAATCGCCCACAGGCAGTATTGAGCTGCCGGCCGCCAAGGGGGAAATCGCCCTGCTGCTCGGCACCACACCTGAAACTTTTTCGCGGTTACTGAAAAAACTCTCCACAGAAAAGATCATCCGTGTCAGTGGGCGCTCCATCACCGTACTTGACCCAACAGCCCTTGACGAGGTCGCGCCGTGAAACTACTTGTGGTCTTACTGATTATCGGATTCAGCGCCCTGCCGCTGGCCGCAGCGGAGATCTACCATTACCGCAATGCCGAGGGCAAGCTGATCGTGGTCGACGACCCAGAACTGATTCCGCCTCAATACAGTGGAAAAAAAGTTGCGGCGCCGACCAGCCAGGGCATCACCAGTCCTCAGTGGTCACAGTCACCGGCCTTCAACATTGCTGAACCGGACCAGGAGCAGCACACCACCATCCAGGAAACCCCGGTAAAAATTTACGGCAACCAGGTGGTGGTTCCGGTGGCGTTACATCATCGCAACAAAGACATTACCGTCCATCTGGTTCTTGACACCGGCGCAACCATCACTCTGCTCGACCGAGATGCCGTGGATAAACTGCGTTTAAAAAAATGGCGCTCCAGCACCGGCCATCTGGCCAATGGCACAAAAGTGGAGATCGAATTGGCCCGACTCGACCAACTTAACGTCGGGCCGCTGCAGATCGAAAAACTCAAAGTTGCGTTGATTGAACGGGAAAAAAGAAGCCGCTTTGCTGACGGATTGTTGGGTATGGACGTTTTGAAACACCGCGCTTACCATATCGACTACCGCAACAAACGGTTGATCTGGCAATAGGTCGCGACAACACAACTGAGAAGAACAACGCGCCCGCCGGGGATGTCCCGACGGGCGCGTTTATAATTTTTGCAGGTTGTTTTCCCAACAAGCTCTTAAACGGGAAACAAACGGTAGGTATTCCCCTCTTTTTCCCGACGCAGCACATTCTCTTTATCCAACTGCAGCAAGGTCGCCTGCAGGTGCTTGCGGTTTTCCTTGGGAAACAGACCATAAATTTCCGTCTGCAGAATCCCCGGCTGTTCCATCACCCGCTGCAACACCCGCCACGTCAAAGCGTCGTACGTTTCTTCCGCAGGAACCTTCGGCTCCTCCTGAGCATCCACAGATTCTTTCTCTGGGGCTGTTTCCTCAACGACGGGCTCTTCAGCCTTCGTCTCAGCCACGCCGTCTGCACTCTCAGCTTTTTGCGCCTGCGGTTCGTCAACCGATTCGACAGGCTGAGAAGCGCTCTCCCCTGAGGCACAAGACGCTGCATCAGATACTTCAGCCGCTCTCTGTGCTTGTTTTTCCTGACTTTGCCGATAAAAGAACACGCCAAGTCCGCCAAGAACCAATACTACAAAGACAAAGTCACCCATCCTTCCTCCTCTTCGCTTTAATCACAATCAACAAAAAACAATACCATCATTAACAAGGGGATATCCTTACATATGTACGTGAATACAGCGAGCGGGTCAAGGAAAAGCCCTGACCCGCCGCTTGAAACACCGCGATACAACAGGGGAAAAAAGGTCCCCGAGGATGTAAGTCGCCTTTTTATCATAATATCAATCCTGGCTTTCTCCAGCGTGGAACCAGTTGTCAAACCAGGTACGATGATCCTTTTCGGCCAATATTTTCAAGTCGTTTGGCCCCAGCCAAATACCACCGCAAGAGGGGCATTGATCAAGAGGCACGCCGCGAAAAGTGTTGGACTGAATCTCTTCGCCACATTTGGGGCAACGATTTTTACACAACTCACGGATCTGTCCTTCATGCATCTTCTCTTTCATTGCTTCGATCTGTTTGCGCTCTACATCACGAAAATACTGATTTTCGAAAGCTTTTTCTCGCTCATCCCAGACATCTTTCATAACCACCTCCGCAATCCTTAGTCGAGAGTGATAACCGGTATATGAAGTATACAGAATTAATGGGATTTTTCAAACGGCTCCCCGCGCACCTGCAAGTGATAGCAGCCAGCTCCATAAGCGGCATTTTTCCCCAGATTCATCAAGGTTCCCAATTCCAGAACCGGTAACAGGTCAACCAGAGTCGCGCCCTGTAACCGCAACGTGCCCATCAGTCCGCCTAAAGGCTGCTGCATCTGCGGGTCGGGTCCCAGCTGTCGCCAATCCTGCCATTCGAGGTGATTTTCCAGCACAACAACCTGCTGAGCAAGTTCAATCATGCGAGCCGGGTCATCGACCAATTCCAAATGGCAATGGGCATAAAGCATCGATGTCACCCGACGCAGAATAAATGGAAACAGATCGGAAAAATCGGCTCGAAACAGCGGTCGATTGCGCTGCATCAAACGCGCCGGCGTAATAAACTTCAACGTCAGATCATTCACCGCAACCGGCAGGGTCGATAACCACCAGTCAGCATCGCGTAGCGGGCTTTGTACCTGAGCCAGATCCTCCCCAGCACGCCACAGATTGGCATAACGTCCCGAAGAGTCCTGACCGGCAATCTCCAGCAATTCAAAGCGACCGGCATCATGACGCAATCCATTTTTGCCCAACGCCTGAAACACTTGGGCCAGCTGGACAATCTGCTCTTGGCGTCCACCCCACAACACCACCGGAAAAGTCAACAGCTCATCCCGTTGATAGTGACGGCAACAGGCCGGGTCCGGTTGCAGTACAAATGCAGCAGCGCTTTGCTGGTAGCGCTGTCGGGCCACGGGGTCATCGGCAATCGGCGGAGAAAACAGCTGACTGAACGGATGCACACCGGCGTTGGTGCGGCCATCAGCATGATAGAAGACATAACTTCCGGCAGCACGAAGGTTACGCCGCAGACGCAGCAGTGTGGCCAGATCCACATCCAGAGGTTCCAACAGACGTACCCGGTAGCGTAATTTGACGAATTCAGCACGTTCCAGCGTTCCCGTCAGAATCATAATGTCCTCCCCGAACCAGCGCGTACAATAGACTGCTGGCCCCGTTGAATTGCTTTATTGCATGGCTTTTGATACTGTGCTGAAAAACAGTCCACTTGGCAACCTCTGGTTGTCGGGACATGCCCATTCCCTTTTGCTCAAGAAAGATTCAACACCGTATGTTCTCTTTTGAATTGCTCCATAATGACCGTTCCTGTCGCGCACGTCGTGGCCGTTTGCACACCCCTCATGGAGCCATTGAAACACCGATTTTCATGCCCGTCGGCACACATGGTGCTCTCAAAGCCATGACCCCGGCTCAAGTCGAGGAGACCGGCGCGCAAATCATCTTATCCAACACCTACCACCTGCATCTCAAACCGGGTGAAAGCCTGGTCAAGAAAGCCAGTGGACTGCACCGTTTCATGAACTGGGACAAGCCGATCCTTACTGACAGCGGCGGTTTCCAGGTGTTCTCGTTGCCAAAGAAAAAAATCACCGAAAGCGGCGTGTTCTTTCGTCATGAGCATACCGGCGAAGAGATTTTCCTCGGGCCCAAAGAAGCGATGCAGATTGAAAACGATCTCGGTGCCGACATCATCATGGCGTTTGACGAATGCATCCCTTATCCGTCCAGTCACGATTATGCCAAAAAATCGATCCATAAGACATTGCGCTGGGCCAGTAGCTGCCTGGAAGCCCACGGACGTAGCGATCAGGCATTGTTCGGCATCGTTCAGGGCAGCGTCTATGAAGATTTACGTCGCGAATGCGCGGAGCAACTGACGTCCATGGATTTTCCCGGCTACGCTATTGGTGGCGTCAGCGTCGGTGAAGGTCTTGAACTGCTGAAACAGGTGGTGGATTACACGGAACCGTTTCTGCCGTCAAACAAACCGCGCTATCTGATGGGTGTTGGTCTGCCGGAAGATATCCTCGAAAGCATTGAGCGAGGCATGGATATGTTTGACTGTGTCATCCCGACCCGCTATGCGCGAAGTGCCACGGCTTTCACCTCGCGTGGTAAACTGCGTTTGACCAACCGCAACTACCGGCGTGACTTTTTTCCGGTGGACCCGGCCTGTGATTGCTACTGCTGTCGCAACTTTACCCGGGCTTATCTGCATCACCTGTTCAATGCCAACGAAATTCTCTCGGCAACCCTGATGGCTATTCACAACGTCCATTTCTACCTCAACATGGTGAAACAGGCCCGTGAAGCCATTGAACAGAACTGTTACATCGATTTTAAAAACGATTTTCTTGGCGAGTACGGCTTTTTCGAAAAAAAATAAAGACCAACCTGGCAGGGGAGTGAATACACCCGGAGCGGGATTTTTTCGCTCTCCTGCTAAGGAGTCCACGAATGAGCACACCCTCAACGCAATCAACTTCTTTAGACGCCGACATGGTTCACCGCCTTAAACGGGCGTTGACCACGGATAGCGATGATTTAAAAGAGGTTCTCCATGATCCGTCGAGCGAGGTCCTCCATGCGGCCCTGAAAAATGTCGCCCTGGCTGAAGAGCATCTATTGCAGGTGCTCAAACGTCACGACGTGACCAGCTCGTTTCTCAATGCCGTCGGTCGCCACAAACTGTGTGAAAAATCACGGGTGTGCATGGCCATCCTGTCCCATCCGGCTGTCTCCCCCGCCCTGGTCAAAAAACTGCTGTCGCGACTTCATCTGTTTGAAGTGCTCAATCTGTGTTATCTGCCTGGGCAATCGGCGGATCTGCGCATGGCCGCCGAACTGGCCATCATCCAGCGCCTGCCCATGGCCCCACTTGGCAACCGCATCAGTCTGGCGCGCCGAGCCACGGCCACGGTTCTGCAAGCTCTGTTCAAAGAGGGTCACCCGCAGGTGATCGAAGCCGGTCTCAACAATCCAAAACTTCAGGAAGTCGCGTTGTATCAGCACCTTAACGGTTCCAACGCCACGGCGGAAACCATCTCGCAGATAGCGCGTCATCCCCGCTGGAGTCAACGGCCCAATTTACGCCGTGCCATCCTCAAAAACCGCCAGACACCACGCGTGTGGTTTATCCAGTTTCTGCCGCGTCTGCCGCGCACCGAAGCGCGCAATCTGTTGCACAGTCAAACGCTCAGCGCTCGCCAGAAACAGTGGATTCGTGACGTCATCGAATAAAAAACAGCGCGCTTCGTCATCACGAAACGCGCTGTTTTTTATAACTCAAAATGTTGCGTCAATCAGTCGATCGCGACAACAAAACCACGGCCCACGCCCTGCCTAGCCAGCTCCTCACGCCCCTGCTGCGCGGCCTCCAGCGAATCGTATTTGCCAGCCCGCACCCGATAAAACAGCCGTCCGTCCACCCAGGCCTGCTGTACATCGGCATGACCGTATTGACGTTTGAGTTTTTCCGCCAACCGAGTCGCATTCGGCTGCTGAGTAAACGCCCCGACCTGAACAGTGAACGGCCCGGTTTGTACCGATTGCGGCAAAGTGTAATGCGGTTGTCCGCTGTTATCCCACTGCTGATAGCCCAGCGCGGTAATGCGTACCGGAGCGGTGCCCGGTCCAACCACGCCAAGGCGACTGGCGGCGGTGTAGGACAGATCGATAATTCGACCGGCGACAAACGGGCCACGATCATTGACACGCACGACAGCCGTTTTGCCGTTATTCAGATTATCCACTTGGACAAAAACGCCCAACGGCAAAGTTTTATGGGCCGCCGTCATGGCGTACATGTCGTAAATCTCGCCGTTGCTGGTTTTGCGGCCGTGGAATTTTTTGCCATACCAGCTGGCAATTCCCTCTTCACTGAACCCTTGATGATCAAGCAGAGGCGTATAGGACACCCCGTAGACCTCATAGGGTTTCTGCCAGCCTCTCAATGGCTTGCCTGTTGTCGGAGAGACCGCCGGTGATTGCGGGGTTGACGAAGAACACCCCGCCAACGCGATAAGAACCGCGATAAAGGGAAGGCAACACCAGCGCCGCACCACGAATTATTCCTCCACCGCCAGTTCCTGCATGACGGTCATGGCGCGGAATTTTTCGTAACGCTGCTCAACCAGTTCTTCCGGCGAAAGCTGCTGCAGTTCATCAAGATGCTTCTTCAAGCATTGTTTGACGTTTTCGGTCGCCAGGGTCGTGTTGGTATGCGCGCCCCCCAGAGGCTCTTCGATCACATCATCGATAATACAACCCAGTTCATTGATGTCGGCGGCGGTCAATTTGAGCGCTTCGGAAGCTTGAGGCCCCTTGGTGCCGTCACTCCACAAAATGGCAGCACAGCCCTCTGGAGAGATCACCGAATACACCGAGTATTCCATCATCAGTACACGGTTACCAACGGCAACGGCCAGCGCACCACCGGAGCCCCCTTCACCGGTCACCGTGACAATAACGGGAACCTTCAGTGCTGCCATCTCGCGCAGATTACGGGCAATGGCTTCGGCCTGCCCGCGCTCCTCAGCACCGATGCCGGGGTAAGCACCCGGTGTGTCGACAAAGGTAAAAATCGGCAAACCGAATTGCTCAGCCATCTGCATGATGCGCAGGGCTTTGCGATAGCCTTCGGGGTTGGGCATGCCGAAGTTGCGGATCACCTTTTCTTTGGTGTCGCGCCCCTTCTGGTGGCCAATCACTGCGCAGGGTTGACCGTCAAAGCGGGCAAAACCACACACCAGCGCCGGGTCATCGCGGAAATTGCGATCACCGTGCAATTCAAACCAGTCGGTAAAAATATTTTGAATAAAATCGAGGGTAAAAGGCCGTCCCGGATGACGGGCCAGCTGGGTGCGTTGCCAGCGGGTCAATTTGGAGAAGATATCTTCACGAAGCTTTTCAGCTTTCTTCTCCAGTTTCTGTAACTCGCTGCTAAAATCAACACTTTCCGTCGAATATTCACGAAGTTCGAGGATTTTTTGTTCGAGATCAACCAAAGGTTTCTCAAAATCCAGATATGCTTGCATGAGGCTCTCCCATACTCCGCCCGACCCACCACGCTGTCGCGTCAGGCGTGTTTATTCGCAAATGACAGCCCCCTTGTCGCGCTGTCCTGCATGCTCAAAAACAAAAAAAAGATCGATACCGGTGTGTGCCTCCGCGGCTGCAACCGGCCTCCTCCAATCGATTCAGCTTAATCGGTACATGGTAGCCTAATCATTCGAAGGTGACAACATTGTATCCGAACAATTTTTCCACAGCACTGACAAAGTCATCGCTGGCGGCAACACTGAGTTCTTTGGCCACACGAATTTGTGTTTCACTGCGGTTCGGTACCACCATGTGCAAAATCACCGCGCAGGAGCCCGAATAGCGCATCATGGTGTGTTTAAGGGTCTGCATCATGTCATCGGTCAATCCCGGTGTGGTGAGACGCAGGTGTATTTTAGAGGTCTGCTTTTCTTTGACATCGTGGAGCAGCAGAATCTCGTTGGCCAGCACCTTACAACTGTCCTCTCCGGCATCAAGCGTGCCGTACACCATCAACGGATCATCACCGCCCAGATAATCAGCGGCGGCCTGAAAGGCTTCCGGAAACACCACCACTTCCAGAGAACCGGTCAAATCCTCCAGAGTGATAAACGCCATGCGATCGCCTTTTTTGGTCACCAGTTCCTTTTTGCCACTGACAATGCCGCACACCCGCACCTCTTCTTTGTCGTTGCGTTCGACCAGCCCGGAAAGATCGCAGGTGGCAAAGCGTTTGATATCTTCGGCGTAGCGCGATAGCGGATGGCCGGTAATATAAAAACCCAGGGCTTCTTTCTCATTGTTGAGGCGCAGCTTGTCATCCCACTCGGCAACATCGGGCAATTCACCATAGCTGCTGCCGCTGCGAGTGACCATCTCCTCCATGCCGAACAGAGACTCTTGACCTTGTTGCTTTTCACGCTGCACCTGTTGGCCAATCTCCATAGCACTTTCCAGAGCGTCCATATATTGCGCACGTTTGCCGCCCAGCGAATCGAACGCGCCGCATTTGATCAGCGATTCAACCACCTTTTTGTTGACCTTGCCCAGATCGACCCGCTCACAAAAATCATTGAGAGAATCATAGGGGCCATCGACTTCGCGGACATGGATAATGGAATCCAGCGCGGCGGTACCAACCCCCTTGACCGCCCCCAAACCGAAACGCATGGCGTTTTCGTGAACGGTAAACGAGCGGATTGAGGCATTGATATCGGGCGGCAAGACCTCGATGCCCATGGAACGCACCTCGGCAATGTTTTTGATCACCTTGTCGGTGTTCTCCATATCCTCGGTAAGCAATGCCGCCATAAACTCGACGGGATAATGGGCCTTGAGGTAGGCGGTATGGTAGGCCACCAGAGCGTAAGCCGCCGAGTGAGATTTATTGAAACCGTAGGCGGCGAACATGGCCATCAGGTCGAAAACCGCCTCCGCTTTTTTCGCATCAAGATTGTTTTCCTTGGCGCCTTTAAGGAACAGCACTTTTTGCTTTTCCATCTCCTCGGGTTTCTTCTTACCCATGGCGCGGCGCAACAGGTCCGCACCACCGAGAGAGTAGTTGGCCAGGGTTTGGGCGATGAGCATAACCTGCTCCTGATAGACGATAACCCCGTAGGTATCCTTGAGGATCGGCTCCAGTTGCGGAAAGTCGTAAACAATATCCTTCTGCCCATGCTTACGCAGAATAAAGTCATCGACCATGCCCGAACCGAGTGGGCCGGGACGATACAGGGCGCAGGCGGCGATAATATCTTCAAAGCAGTTGGGTTTGAGTTTGACCAGCAGCTCTTTCATCCCCGAAGATTCGAGCTGGAACACGCCGGTGGTATCACCATGGCTGAGCAGTTCGTAAGTGGCGTCATCATCATCGCCGATCACGTTGAGATCAAAATCGGGATTTTTTGCCGAATGGATCAACCTCAGAGCATTGTCGATAACGGTCAACGTTTTCAGACCGAGGAAGTCGAATTTGACCAGACCGATCTTTTCGACATAGCTCATGGGGAACTGGGTCACCTGACCGCCCGATTTCTGATCGGTGTACAGCGGCAGGTAATCGGTCAATGGATTGGGGGTGACCACCACACCGGCGGCATGGGTCGAGGCATGGCGGGTCAAGCCTTCCAGCGACAAGGCGACATTGAGCAGCTCTTTAACACGCACATCAGATTTGGCCATTTCCTGAATACGCGGTTCCTGCTGCAGGGCATCCTTGAGGGTGATATTCAGCACTGCCGGCACCAGCTTGGATAATTTATCCACCTCGCCATACGGCATATTGAGCGCTCGGCCGACATCCTTGATCACTCCTTTGGCCCCCAGGGTACCGAAGGTGATGATCTGGGCGACATTCGGCGCGCCGTACTCCTCCTGCACGTACTGGATGACTTTTTCACGGCCATAGATGCAGAAGTCGACGTCGATATCCGGCATGGAGATCCGCTCCGGGTTGAGGAAACGTTCAAACAGCAGATCGTAGGGGATCGGATCAATGTCGGTAATACGGATGGCAAAGGCCACCAGGCTGCCTGCCGCACTACCACGGCCCGGCCCCACCGGGATATCGTGGTCCTTGGCCCAGTTGATAAAATCGGCAACGATAATAAAATAGCCGGGAAATCCCATATCGCGGATGGTCTTCAGCTCCCGCTCGAGGCGATCCTGATACACCTGCTCCTCTTCAGCACTCAAATCGGGATTCAATGAGCGGATCATTTTCAGACGATCTTCAAGACCGTCACGGGCCATCTCCTCCAGAACCTCATCAAGGGTCTTGTCTGCCGGTTTTTCGTACTGGGGAAAATGATAGGTATCGAAATCAAAGTCGAGGTTACAGCGCTGAGCAATCTCCACCGTGTTGTCAAGGGCCTGCGGCACATGGCTGAACAGCTCGCGCATTTCGTCCGGCGTGCGCACATAAAAGCCATCGTTGGCGAAACGCATGCGCTTCTCGTCATCCATGGTCTTGCCGGTCTGAATACACAGCAACACCTCATGGGCATAAGCGTCTTCACGCCTCAGATAATGGCAATCGTTGGTGGCCACCAACGGCAGGCCCAGCTTGCCGCTGATGTCGATCAGACCGTTATTGGCCGTCGCCTGCTCGGGGATACCGTTTTCCTGCAGTTCCAGATAAAAACGGTCATCATCAAACACCTGAGCCATCTGTTCGGCACGAGCCAGGGCATCGTCGGGACGACCGAGATTAATCAGGGTGGGAATCTCGCCGCCCAGGCAGGCGCTCATAGCGATCAGCCCTTCGTTGTACTCGGTGAGCAATTCCCAGTCGATGCGCGGTTTGTAGTAAAAGCCATCACGGTAGGCGGTGGAAACCAGATAACACAGATTGCGGTAACCGGTCTTGTTCTGGCACAACAGCACCAGGTGGTAGGATGCCTCCGATGAACCGCGGGCATTGCTCTTTTCCGTGCGGCTCCCTGGCGCAACATACACCTCACAACCGATGATCGGCTTGACGCCGGCAGCCGTGGCTTTGGTGTAAAACTCCATGGCTCCGAACATATTGCCGTGGTCAGTAATTGCGACTGCCGGCATCTTGTATTCTTTGACCCGCTCAATCAGGTTGGGAATTTTAATCGCACCATCGAGCAGGCTGTATTGGCTGTGCAGGTGGAGATGAACGAAATTGGCGTGTTCCATAAGCTAATCATCCGAATTGAGAAAAACGTTGTCCGGCTAAAGACAGCGTGAAAATTTGTCAACGACACACGTTGGGCTGCGGTGCCAGCACATCGACACCACACTCAGCCAGCATGGTAGTCAAACGGATCAGCGGCAAACCAATCAAACTGGAGTAGTCATCGCCGGCCATCCGCTCCATCAGTGCGATCCCCAGCCCCTCAACCTTGAACGAACCGGCACAGTCCCAGGGTTTCTCCTGCTCAACATAATAGGCAATCTGTTCGGTTGTCAGCGGGCGCAACGTCACGGAAAAGGTCACATAATCGACCAGTGTCTGAGCGGTGCGGCAGTCGACCACGGCCAAGCCGGTGTAAAACACATGGGTGTGACCGGCCATCATTTTCAGCTGACGACAGGCCCCCGCTGCATCACCGGGCTTACCGAGAATACGGCCACGCGGATCAACAAACACCTGATCCGAGCCGATAATCAACGCATCATCAAAGCGCTCACGGATGCTGTTGGCTTTTTGCAGAGCAAGATGTTTGACCAGTAGTTCAGGAGCAACCTGCTGGTCAATGACCTCTTCTCCCTGAGGCGCAACGGCAGTAAAGGGCAGGTTCAACTGACGCAGCAATTGCTGGCGGTAGGGGCTGGTGGAAGCAAGAACAAGAGTGCGAGACACAAAAAGACCTTTAGGGTTGAGGGTGGAACGGGACGAGTCAACGGCACCAACAGAGTCTCCGGCACCTGCCAAAAAATTGCGCTCTGATCATACCACGCGCATCCACATAACCGATCAGAATTTTCGATTAAAATTCAGTTTCCCGCCGCCTAAACTCGTTGCGGGATATTTTAAAAAACATCACGGGTCCGGTGAGTTAACCAGGATAAATGCGACTGCAGCACTTAGATCATCGCACACGGGAACCTGGTCAGCATCGATGTTGCGGCACTCACTTTCACCATGTCCGGTGCGAACCAGAACCGGTCGGCACCCAGCTGCCAGGCCGGCGTCAACATCGGCCTTTTTATCGCCCACCATCCATGACCGCGCCAGATCAATATCAAACTCGCGAGCGGCCTGCAACAACATCCCCGGTTTGCCTTTACGGCAATCACACTCTTGGACATAGGGAGGCTGTCCCGACCGCGGATGGTGGGGACAATAATAATACGCATCAACATGGCCGCCAACCTCGGCCAATCGCTGCGACAGATACGCATGGAGAACGTCAACATCCTCCTCTCGGTAATAACCACGAGCAACTCCGGATTGATTGGTCACAACAACAACCAGAAAACCGGCATCATTCAGCTGGCGAATAGCGGTATCTGCGCCATCGATAAAACAAAAATCCTCGGGCCGGTACAAATAATCCCGTTCAACATTAATGGTACCGTCACGGTCGAGAAACACGGCGGGCTTTTTCGTCTGCAACATTTAGATCCTAAAATTTAAAAACAATAATAAAAAAATTCACTTATTTTGCCAGTCCTGTTATATTGCCATTGTCTAATATTTCCCTAATCAAGCGAAAGGAAAGGAGAGTCTCATGTTTCATCTGTTCAAAACAACCCTGTTGGTCATTGCGCTATGCCTGGTACTCGTCAGTCCGTCTCTGGGCAGCGAACCCGTCAATCTTAACACAGCGACGGTTGAACAGTTACAGAGCGTCAAAGGCATTGGCCAGAAAACCGCAGAGAAGATTGTCGCCTACCGCACCAGTCACGGCACCTTTTCCTCGGTAGACCAGCTATGCAACATTAAAGGGATTGGCAAAGCCTCTCTGGCTAAAATGGGCGATCAGCTTTGCGTACAGTAAGCGGTGCCACCATCCTCAAGCAAACAAAAAAAGGGAAGCCGTACGGCCTCCCTTTTTTAATATCACATGACAGGTCTGCCTATTCCCACTCAATCGTTGCCGGCGGCTTGCTGGAGATATCGTAAGTCACCCGATTGATCCCCTTGACTTCATTGATGATCCGGCTGCTGATGCGCGCCAGATCGGCATAGGGCATCGGATACCAACCGGCCGTCATAAAGTCCTTGGTTTCAACGGCCCGCAACGCGACGACATATTCGTAAGTGCGGCCATCGCCCATGACGCCAACACTTTTGACCGGCAGGAACACAGCAAAGGCCTGGCTGATCTTTTCGTAATGGCCGCTGCGGTACAGTTCTTCAATATAGATGGCATCGGCCTGGCGCAGGATGTCGGCATACTCCTTTTTGATTTCACCGAGAATGCGCACACCAAGGCCGGGACCGGGGAACGGATGGCGCCACACCATCTGATGCGGCAATCCGAGTTCTTCGCCCACGGTGCGCACTTCGTCCTTAAACAGCTCACGCAATGGCTCAAGCAGTTGCAGCTTCATGTAATCGGGCAGACCGCCAACATTGTGATGGCTCTTGATATTGTGGGCCTTGCCGGTTTTAGCACCGGCGGATTCGATGACGTCGGGATAGATCGTCCCCTGCGCCAGCCACTTGGCATCGGTGAGCTTGTTGGATTCCTCTTCGAAAATATCGACAAACAGACCACCGATAATTTTGCGCTTTTTCTCCGGGTCGGTCTCACCGGCCAGGGCGGTAAGAAAACGATCCTCAGCATCAACGCGGATCACTTTGACGCCGAGATTTTGAGCAAAGGTACTCATCACCTGATCGCCCTCGTTGAGGCGCAACAGGCCGTTATCGACAAACACGCAGGTGAGCTGATCGCCAATGGCGCGATGAATCAGGGCTGCCGCCACCGAGGAGTCGACCCCACCGGACAGACCAAGAATCACCTTGTCGGTGCCCACTTGTTCACGAATGCGGGCCACGGCATCTTCAATAATCTGCCCCGGCGTCCATTGTCCGCTGCAACCACAGATTTTACGAACGAAGGTGTCGATCAGCACCTCGCCACGCGGCGTATGATTGACTTCAGGGTGAAACTGCACCCCATAGAGGTTGCGCTCGACATTCTGGATACCACACACCGGCGCGTTATCCGTCGCCGCAATAATATCAAAACCGTCAGCGACCTGCTCAACATGGTCACCATGACTCATCCATACCGGGCTTTTGCCGTCAACAAAAAAACCGTCAAACAACGGGCCGGGTTGCCCCTGACTGAGCAGATCAGCATGGCCGTATTCACGTTTACCGGCGGGCACGACATGACCACCAAAGTGACGGTTAAGCAATTGCATGCCGTAGCAGATGCCCAACACCGGAACCCCGAGTTCAAACAGCGCCTCTTCCACAGCCGGTGCACCGTCGTCGTACACGGATTTCGGCCCACCGGACAGAATGATACCGTTGGGTTGAAAAGCACGTATCGCTTCGAGATCCATATCATAGGGATGGAGTTCACAATAGACATGAGCTTCGCGCACACGGCGAGCGATGAGTTGAGTGTATTGGGAACCAAAATCGAGAATAAGAATTTTTTCGCTATGCAGGTCGGCCATCAGTGAGTTCTCCAGCGAGAGTAAATCGCGTGCAACGACCGGAGGTGCCGGTCGATCAGATCGTAAAAACACGGAAGCCCGTAAGAGCTACGGGCTTCCGGCATATCGTATGGATGCCGCCGTTAGCTGGGGCGTTCAATCCGATAGTTGGGGGCTTCGTGGGTGATATTGACATCATGAACATGGGATTCACGCAGTCCGGCATTGGTAATGCGAATAAAGTGAGCATTCTGCTGCAACTCTTTCAGGTTGCGGCAGCCGGTATACCCCATGCCGGCACGCAGACCACCAAGCAGCTGATGGACATTGGCAGACAGGGTGCCACGGAACGGAACGCGGCCTTCAATCCCCTCGGGAACCAGCTTGACGTCACTTTCGACATCGCCCTGGAAGTAGCGGTCCTTACTGCCTTTTTTCATCGCGCCAAGGCTGCCCATACCACGATAGGACTTGTAGGTACGCCCCTGATAGAGGATGGTTTCACCGGGGGATTCCTCGGTTCCGGCAAACAGGGAGCCGATCATGATCACATCGGCACCGGCGGTAATTGCCTTGGGCAATTCACCGGAGTATTTGATTCCGCCATCGGCAATCAGTGGAATTCCGGCCTTTTGGGTGATACGGGAAACATCGGCAATGGCCGTAATCTGCGGCACGCCAACCCCGGCAACAACGCGGGTGGTGCAGATGGAACCGGGGCCAATACCAACCTTGACCGCATCGACACCGGCCTTAATCAGCGCTTCGGCCGCTTCAGCCGTGGCAATGTTACCGGCAATCATCTGCAGGTCAGGGTAGGCCCGCTTGATCTCCACCACCGACTCGATAACACCCTGCGAGTGACCGTGAGCCGTATCGACAACCACGGCGTCGACCCCGGCTCGCACCAGCTTTTCCAAACGCTCATAGCAGTCGCCACCGACTCCGACAGCTGCGGCGGCCCGTAATCGACCAAACTCGTCTTTACACGCCATCGGGTACTTGCGGACCTTTTCGATATCCTTAATGGTGATCAACCCTTGGAGGGCATAATCGTCATCAACAACCAGCAGCTTTTCAATGCGGTGCTTGTGCAGGTGAAATTTGGCTTCTTCAAGGGTGGTTCCGGGTGGAACGGTGACCAGATGATCTTTGGTCATGACATTTTCAATCGGCTGATCAAGCTGGGTTTCAAAGCGCAGATCGCGATTGGTAAGAATACCGACCAGGCGACCGTTTGCGGTAATCGGCACCCCGGAGATGCGGTATTGCTCCATCAACTGCAGCGCTTCATAGATCTTTTGCTTCGGTTCCATGGTGATCGGATCGACGATCATGCCGCTTTCCGACTTTTTAACCTGATCGACCTCCAGAGCCTGCTCCTCGGGCGACATATTTTTGTGGATAACGCCGATCCCCCCTTCACGCGCCATGCAGATGGCAGAGCGTGCTTCCGTGACAGTATCCATCGCCGCGGACATCAACGGGATGTTCAACACAATCGACGCAGTCAATTGAGTGGACAGATCCACTTCTTTCGGCAATACCAGGGAATGAGCAGGGACCAGAAGAACATCATCAAAAGTAAGTCCTTCCCGTAATTCAGGGTCGAGCATCGCGGTCTCCTTTTTAGCGTAAAGAGGGTCGGTTAAAGACGAAATTTTATAGCTGTTCCGGATCAGCGTCAAGCACTGCCAGCCCGGGTTTATACAAATTTAACGCGGCTGAAAACAGCCGCTAGAGCAAACAAAACGGAACTTATTGGGGGATAAACATCCCGGCGTTATCAATTTTATAGACCACAGCGGCCAGTAAGGCGATGGTCGCCTCCAGATCGGCCAGAGACAACACCTCTACCGGAGAATGCATGTAGCGCAACGGTACACTGATCAACGCGGCGGCAACACCGCCGCGGCTCAGTTGCATCACATTGGCGTCGGTGCCGGTGGCACGCGGCATGCCTACCACCTGATAGGGAATGTTTTCCTCTTGGGCCGTGGCAACGAGTAGATTGAATAATACCGGGTTGATGTTGGCGCCACGGGCGATGATCGGCCCCTTGCCAACACGCAGATCACCGAGTTCCGTTTTGTTAAGTCCGGGGAAGTCACTGGAGAAACCGACATCCACGGCAATACCGACATCGGGATTGACGCCGTAGACACTCGCTGAAGCACCGCGTAAACCGATCTCTTCCTGGACTGTCGTCACACTGTAAAGGTCGACCGAAGCCGGGCCGCGTCGCTTCACTTCCTGCAACACCCGGGTGACGATAAACGCCCCCATTTTGTCATCAAACGCCCGCGAGGTCACCAAGTCCCCCTGCAAGCGCTCCATGCTGGGAACAAACGTCATCGGGTCACCCATGGCCACCAGCTCCAGAGCTTCTTCGCGGCTGGCGCAACCGATATCGATAAATTGATCTTTGAATTTAACCACGGTCTCGCGGTCTTTGGGGTCCATGAGGTGGATCGGTTTTTTGCCAACCACACCGAGAATCGGGCCATTCGCGCTATGGATATGCACTCGCTGTCCCGGCACCAGGTGGGCATCCACCCCGCCGATGGGGGCAAAGTAGATGAAACCTTCCTCGTCAATGTACTTGATCATGAATCCGATCTCGTCACAATGACCGGCCAGCATCACCTTTGGACGGTTGTCGCCCTGACCATCAAGGCGGGAGATCACGTTGCCCATCACATCGGTGCGCACCTCATCGGCCACACCGGTCTGCACGCGCCGGACAACGCGCTGGATCGGTTGCTCAAAACCCGAAGGACTGGGGGTTTGCGACATTTCCTTGAGTAAATCGTAATGGTGCTGTTCCATGTAGTGATTCCCCCTTTTTTAAATGAATTCAGACTATTTTATGGTTGCTCAACCAGAACTCCACGGTGTGAATTACGCAAACTGTCTTCAATGCGCACGGCCACCTGCCGGCCGATCAGGGATTGCGGCCCGTCAAAATTGACGATACGGTTCCACTGGTTGCGCCCGAACACCTGTCCCTGACCGTGGCGACTGACACCTTCGACCAGGACCGGCTGAACAGTGTTGCAATCCTGCTGCCAGATCTGCGCGCTGATCTGCTCCTGCATCTTAAGCATCCGCTCAAACCAGCGCTGTTTTTCCTCGGCCGAAACCGGATCCGCCATCTCCAGCGCTTTGGTCTGGGGACGACGGGAATAAAGAAATGAAAAAGCATCAGCGAAACGCACCTGCTCAAGCATATCGAGAGTCTGCTCAAAATCCGCTTGCTGCTCACCGGGAAAACCGACAATCAGATCCGTGGTCATACGAATTTCAGGACAGGCCTGCTTGAGACGTGTCACCCGCTCCAGATACTGTTCACGGCTGTAGCCGCGATTCATCAACTCAAGAATGCGGTTGGAGCCACTCTGCAGCGCCAGATGCATGTGCTTGCACAACTTATCCAATGAGGCAAAACTGGCGATCAGGTCATCACTGAGATCTTTGGGGTGTGACGAGGTAAAACGGATCCGCTCAAGCCCGTCAATGTCATGCACCCGCTGGAGCAGCTCGGGAAAACTCATGTCTCCGCTGCCCTTCTGACCGTAGGAGTTGACATTCTGGCCCAGCAGAGTCACCTCACGCACGCCCTGATCGACCAGGCTGCAAACTTCGTCAAGGATGTCACCACTGGGACGACTCACCTCGCGACCGCGCACATAGGGCACGACACAGTAGGAACAGAAGTTATCACAGCCCTGCATGACCGTTACAAAACGGCAGATCGCGTTTTCAGCGGCGCGCTGGGGAAATTGATCGAGGCGCTTCGCTCCTTCATAGTGGGTCGTTTCACACTGGCGTCCCCGGCCTTGTTCTACTTCAAAGATCAATTCCGGAAGTTTATGAACATTATGCGTTCCGAACACAATATCGAGATAAGGAACTTTTTTGAGCAGCTGCTCCCCCTCCTGCTGGGCGACACAACCACCCACCGCGAGGATCAGATCAGGACGTTGATCTTTAAGCGGTTTGAAGTGGCTCAGATGGCCATACACCTTACGCTCGGCCTTGTCACGCACTGAGCAGGTGTTGAGAAGGATCAGATCCGCTTTTTGCGGGGTATCCACCGGGTGGTAGTCGATCTGACCAAGCAGGTTGACGATCCACTCGGAATCGACAACATTCATCTGACAGCCAAAGGTTTCAAGGTAGAATGATTTTGACATCGTTTAGCGTTTAGAACCTGCAATGAGGGGTGGTGGTACGAAAATTGTCCGATACAACCAGATGCATCCAGAAAAGTCAACATTAAAAGGGGCGTCTTGTCTGTTTTTCGTCTTACAGAGCGTTGGTTTGTTCGCTCGCCTGCTGATTGGCAGCAATCTGAGCTTCAACCAGACGGTACAGCGTATCGGGATGTTCAAGACAGGACAGGGTCAAACGGCGAGCCCCGGCTTCAACAGACAGATGACCAAGTTGTTCTCCCAGCAGTGTCAGACGTGCATAGCTCAACTGTTCACAAGGCAGCTCAATCAATCGGGCACGCCCCAATCCACATTGCACCAGCAACCGTTGGTCCGTGAGGGCATAAAACACCTGCTCCCATTCACGTCGCGCCGCCACCAGGCGGCCAACGGACAACCACAGCCCAATCAGGACAAACGGCACCGGCACCACGGACCAGACCCATTGCTGCTGTTCACCCATCAGACCGATACCGACCCATTGCCACCACAGCGCCACCAGCAACACCACCAAACCAAATAGAGATTTTTGCCAGTGGCGAAACGTAAAACAGCGCGGTGCCGGACGCCCCTGCCATTGCACGGTTTCATGTTCGTTTAACCAGATATCCCAATTCATGTTCTCTCCATATTAGCGATGCGCTAATCGCCTTATTAACGCTGCTGCAAGGCCCGACGTGCGGCCTTGCCCAATCGGCCATGGGGATCGCCATCGACAACCTGTTGGAACAGCGGTTCAGCTTGTTGCCAGTCGCCCTGGCGTTGATACAGTTCCGCCAACAGATAACTACCCTGCACGGTCGGCAAAAGCGCCTGGCTTGCACGCAACTCTTTTTCTGCCAGCCCAAACTCCTCAAGTTGCAGTGCAACATAACCCAGCCCCAGACGACTGCGGTAATAGCCGCCATCCAAACGCACAGCGCGCTGCAAATGATGCTTGGCGCTGTTCAGCTCGCCAACCTTAAGATAGGCCAGCCCCAATCCGGTGAGAATCCGGCTCTGATCCGGAGTCTGGGTCGCTGCCTGCAGATACAGGCCTATGGCCTGGGGAAAATGCTCCAGACGTTCCTGTTCCACCCCCTGTTCAAAGACGGCATAACCCGGCACCAGAGCCATGAGCACGTTGTGCATGTCACCAAAGGAAACAGCAGGCAAGGGCTCTGCCGGAGGTGGCAAAACCGGCAGCACGGCAGAGCTGCCATTGGGGTGGCGCTCTATCCAGCCGTCTCGGCACAGTGCAGCACTTAAAACAGCAGCCTGTCCCATCGGGCCAACCTGCTGCTGCCAGAAAGCCTGCGCCTGTGTTTCCTCTTCAAATGAATAATGGTGCTGTAAGATATAATCCGCCAGTTGTTGACCACGAATCACCGTGCTGTCGTCGCTGGACGTGGTTGTGATCGGCCGTTTAAAAGCCTCTTCAGTGGCGGTACGCGCCAGATGGTCGAGAGCAAGGTGCGCCATCGCATGCCCCAGCACGGCGGCCAGTTCCTGTTCCGAGTTGACCGCAGCAAGAAACCCGCGGTAGACCAACACGGTCTCCCCCGGAACCGCCAGCAGCTCGCAGGCTGGATCATTGACCACCTGCACCTGCCAGTCCTGCTTCTGATACCCTTTATAGGTCGCCAGACGACGAACCAAACTGTCGAGATAGTTTTGAATCGTTTCATCGTTTAACCGGCCACCATGCTTCTGAACCAGATAGCGCGCCGCATCCGCCCCGGCACGTTTGACCTGCACCACTGTTGTGACGTTTTCTTTCTGCCAGGGACGAAGGGGTTGGGGCATACACGCTGTTACAGCCAACATGACGAGCATCCAGACAACGAAATGTTTAACCATAGGAAACCTCACAAGGCATGGATGTTTTATCTGCAAACAGGCAGTGTAATCTGACGATCCGCGCCCTGCAACCGCCAATCTTACACGGTTGAAACCATTTTTTAATGGTATTGCAGCTAGGCTTAGTGTATTGTGGCGCGGTTTTGCCTATTTACGCCGTTTAAGGAGATACACCGCATGAGCGCCGAGATCAGAAACATCGCTATTATTGCCCACGTCGACCATGGAAAGACAACCTTAGTCGATGCCATGCTTCATCAATCGGGAGTATTTCGCTCCAATCAGGTGATTACTGAAAGGATCATGGACAGCAACGATCTTGAAAAAGAGCGTGGCATCACCATTCTTTCTAAAAACCTGTCCATCGAGCATAACGGCGTCAAAATCAACGTCGTTGACACTCCAGGCCACGCCGACTTCGGTGGCGAAGTGGAGCGGGTGTTAAAAATGGTCGACTCGGTTCTGCTGCTGGTCGATGCGTTTGACGGCCCCATGCCGCAAACCCGTTTTGTGCTGAAAAAATCCCTCGACCTCGGCCTCAAGCCGATCGTCGTAATCAACAAGATCGATCGTCCCGGCGCCCGCCCGGAAGAGGTTGTGGACATGGTGTTCGATCTGTTTTGCGAACTCGATGCCAACGAAGACCAGCTGGAATTCCCCATTGTTTATGCCAGTGCCAAAAGCGGTTATGCCCGTTTTGAGCCGGGTGATGACAATATGGACCTGGAGCCGTTGTTTGATACCATCAAGCAGAATGTTCCCGCCCCGGAAGGCAACCCGGAAGCACCGTTTCAATTTCTGGTCACCAGTATTGACTACAATGATTACATCGGCCGCATTGCCACCGGTAAAATTTTCAACGGTCAGATCAAAGAAGGCGATACCGTCGCTCGCATTGACAAGGACGGCAACATCAAACGGGGCCGTATTTCAAAACTGATCGGTTATCAGGGGCTGCAGCAGGTGAGCATTGAACAGGCCAGCGCCGGTGACATTGTCACCATTGCCGGATTTGAAGAGATCAGCATCAGCGAATCTCTGGCCAGTGTCGACGATCCTCAGCCTCTGCCTTACGTCAATATTGACGAGCCGACGCTGTCGATGAACTTCATTGTCAACAGCTCACCGTTTGCCGGCAACGAGGGCAAGTACGTGACCTCTCGCAATATTTTCGAGCGTCTCCAGAAAGAGCTGCGCACCAACGTCTCATTGCGTGTTGAGGAAACCGACAATACCGATACCTTTAAGGTGTCTGGACGCGGTGAGCTGCACCTGTCGATTCTGATTGAAAACATGCGCCGCGAAGGCTTTGAATTGGCTGTATCCAAACCGGAGGTTATCTTCAAAGAGGAAAACGGCCAGCGTCTTGAACCACTCGAGTATCTGTGCATTGACGTACCCGAAGAGTTTCAAGGCACCGTGATCGAAAAGCTCGGTCGCCGCAAGGCCGAACTGGCGTCGATGAAGCAGATGGACGGCACCAACCGCCTCGAATTCAATATCCCGGCGCGCGGCCTGATCGGCTTTCGCACTGAGTTCATGACCGACACCCGCGGCACCGGAACCATGTCACACAGCTTTGTTGAATACGCCCCCTACAAAGGGGAAATCGACAGCCGTAAAAACGGGGTCCTGATTGCCATGGACGCCGGGGAAACCGTGGCCTACTCACTGTTCAACCTGCAGGACCGCGGCATCTTGTTTGTTGCCCCGGGAACCAAGGTGTATGAGGGCATGATCATCGGCCAGCACGCCAAGGAAAACGACCTGGTGGTCAATGCCAACAAAGGCAAGAAGCTCACCAATGTCCGGGCCTCGGGCAGCGACGACGCCATTCGCCTGACACCGCCGAACATTCTTACGCTGGAACAGGCATTGGAATACATTGCCGACGATGAACTGGTGGAAGTCACGCCGGGATCGATCCGACTGAGAAAGAAAATTCTCGATGCGAACGAGCGAAAGAAATCTGAGAAAAAGAAATAATCGACCTGACAGGCGGTTGAAAAACAGCCTGTGGAGTCCCTGAACGGGTGCCCAAAATCAAAAACGGGTTTTCAAGTGCTTGATTTTGTCAGCAAGATGTTGAATGGGTAGCTTCAAACGAAGCTGCCCATTTTTTATGCCGCATTCAATCCTGTGCCACAGCCTCCGGACACCCCGCCCCTGCAGTTGCTTCAACAGGAAGACGTACGCTCACACAGGTCCCCTGCCCCGGCACGCTCTGGACCTCAATGATGCCGCCATGGGCTTCGATGATATTCTTAACGATCGACATCCCCAGCCCCAGACCGCCTGGTGCGGTATCGGATGAATCCACCCGATAGAACTTATCAAAGATCCGTTCCACCTGCTTCGGCGTCATACCGATGCCATGGTCCTCAACCTCAATGACATAGAAATCATCGTCACGGTGACCACGAACGAAAACCTGACACGACTCCGCACAAAACTTCACGGCGTTGCTGAGCAGGTTATCCATCACCTGCTCAAGTTTTTTTTCATCCGCCCACAGCACCATCTCCTCGCTGTCGAGTTCGAGGGCCACGGTAAAATCCTGACGGTATTGATAGCCGCCCACGGCACGGCACAACAGACTGTTGATATCACAGGAGGTCCGAGACAAAGCAATCAAGCACCCGGAGTGAACACGGCTTAAATCAAGCAGATCAGCGACAATCCCTTCGAGGCGACAGGCTTTTTCATAAATGGTTGTCAACACCCGGTGCTGTTCCTTGGGGTCGATGACATTGAATTCTTCCGGATGAAGCAACAATTCGGTGTAGCCCATCACGGCAGTCAACGGAGTGCGCAACTCATGGGCTGCGGTGCTGATAAATTCATTTTTCATCCGGTCAAGCTCTCGCTCGCGGGTAACATCGCGAACAATGGTGATGGTACGACTGCGCTTGCCGTGCTGAGCTTGCACCACAGCAGTCCGCGCCTGAATGGTGCGTCCCTGTTGTTCGCCAACCCCTTCCACCACCCATTCCACGGCGCCGCAATCATCACCCTGCTCGAACACCCGCGACAGGTAGCGACTGGATTCCGGAGAAGCCAGCACCGTATCAATGGCCTGCAGATAGGCTTGATCAAGGCTGGTTCCCAATAACTGTTCCGCAGCGCGATTCATCAGAATGACCCGGTTGTCCCGATTGGCGACAATCAGGCCATCCGCCACGGACTTGAGAATGGCATCCACATTGTCGCGGCTGATCTCAGCGTCAGACAGAGCACGCTGCAACTGTGCGGTGCGTTGCAGGACCTGACGCTTGAGCAGGCGGTTCCAGGCAAACACCCAGGCCATAACAACCAGTGCGCCCATCGCCAGGGCGGCCACCCCCAACCACATCCGACGGCTGATCGAATGGTCCTGCGGCAATGGCTGCACCCAGGAACGGATCAAGGCCTGCCGCTGCTGAGCATCAATACTATCGAGAGCTTTTTGCAAGATGGATCGCAGTTGCGGCCAGTCTTTACGCACGGCAAATGCCCAGCGGTAGATCTCGCCGGTTTCACCCACCACATGGAGATTGGTGATCCCCTCCCGCGCCAGGGCATAGGCTGCCGTTCCCAGGTTACCGACAAACACATCGACCCGCCCAAAAGCAACCTTGCGTAGGCCGGTAGCCGTATCCGGCACCACATCAAGCACGATCTCAGGATAATCACGTATCAGAAGTTCATGCCCGGTATAGCCTTCAACCAGGGCAACGGTTTTACCGCGTAGATCAGCCAGAGTATAGGTTTCAGTCACGGATTGATGGGCGACGATCACCCCTGGGAACTGAAGAAAGGGCTCGGTAAATTCCAGATAGTCACGCCGCTGCGGTGTCTGTGCCACAGCACCAAGCATATCCAGTTGTTTGTCGCGGATACCGTCAAGAATCTGCGGCCAGTTGTCGCGCCGCACGCGCTGAAAGTGGAATCCCAGGCGCCGCTCAATCACCGCGACAAAGTCTGCGGCAATACCACAATACACCCCCTGGTGATCAAAGAATTCCACCGGGGCAAAATCGGGATCCGGGGCAAGCAGGATGGTCGGATGCTCGGCCAGCCAGGCTTTTTCATCGTCCGTCAATGTTACCATTGAGGATTCCACCGCTTCTGCGGCGACCGACGAGCCAACGGCCACAACCAGAACACACCATCCCGCAATGATCCACTCTCGCCATCGTTTCATGAATTTTCCTGCTCCACGAAAAGAATACCGTTAAAAACACATCTGCACGCCACCACTCCAACCAGGGCCCGGATGCCATTGCACCCTCACGGACAGTGCTTTGGTCACAAGAGAGCACAATCCCGCTTGACCGCTTCATTTCTCACGGCTGCCAGATTCCGTTACGCCGAACGCCGAAAGACGTGGCGTTCATTTCAGCGCCTTATCAAACAGCCCCCGGCCATTGATCGCACGGAAGAAATGACCATCAAGAGGCATGAGAACGTGCATCATAGTGCGTTTCATCATGATGAAACGCACCACGTCACTCTGACGAATGCGAAAATCATTACCCGCAGATAACGGCCGGTTGTTGAGCACCCACATGTAGCGTTCCCTGTCGCCATCCAGGGTCAGGCGAACCGCACGGTGAGGACGGTCGCCTGAAACATTAACCCTGCCCTGCCACTTCGGGAATCAGGGGCACCGGATGCCCATCGGCTAGAAAACGGTCATCGGCGCATCGGCGATATCCATCGGCGGCATGCGCTGTAGTTCCCGTGGGTAGAAATCCCCCACGCACCCAACAACGAGCGGCATCAAACAAACTCATAGGGAAATGTCGTCCCCAGAGCAATGGCCGAAAAGCTGATATTGGGAACCCCATCCATCCCCAGCGGCAATAAAATCCTATGCCAATGGATTGAGGTCGGCACAATCATTTCAATATGCACATGGATGCGATCTTTAAACCTCAGGACCGGCCCGGGATGCCCCTATTGACGGTCATCGCATCAGCAGTCGCGTCATCCGGAGTCACAGCCTGATGCGAAATCGTCACGGAATCTTCCACGGGAGCACCACGGGCCGACACCGCCACAAGGGTCCAGAGAGTCATACCCGGAACCGGGGCTATTCCGAAACGCATCAAATGTTCCTTTTTGTTTTGGAAATAATAGCTTTCATTTCACATTAGCAGTTTTAGACACTTTGACAACCAATGGTGCTGCAAACGATTGAATCACAAAAAATTCATGGCACAACGAAGTGACACGGTGCTGGACGGCGAGTGGCATTTTTGATAGTATCCCGGCAAGTTATCAGTACTACTACGGGGCATGCAGTCAACACATTCTTCGACCCGCCGATCACACTATCGGTCGATGCTGGTCAGACACAGGGGGAGGCGTGGAGGAGTTACTCAGCACCAAGGAGCAGGCGATTCTTCTCGATATCGCTCGAACAGCCATCGTCAGCCATGTGCGCCACTCTGATGTCTGCGTCGTGCCACGGGAAGAACGACGTCTGAACATCAAAAGGGGCTGCTTTGTCACCATCAAACAGGACGGCAAGCTGCGCGGCTGTATCGGCAACTTCCAATCGGAAATTCCGTTGTTCAAAGAAGTTTCACAAATGGCCGTCGCCTCATCAAGCAACGACCCGCGTTTTTACCCGATGAAAGAGGAGGATCTGGACAAGTTCTCACTGGAGATTTCAGTCTTGTCTCCACTGGTAAAAATTGCCGCCCCGGAGGACATCCAGGTGGGCAAGCACGGGATCTACATGGAAAGAAGCCATTACCGCGGTGTCCTGTTGCCACAGGTTGCCACGGAAAACCACTGGGATCGCACCACATTTCTCAGCCAGACCTGCCTTAAAGCCGGCCTGCCGCCGGAAGCCTGGCAGGATAGCGATACCGACATCTACATCTTCAGCGCTCAGGTGTTTGGCGAAGAGGCATAGAACCAGCCAGGCAAACCATACGCATAAAAAAAGGGAAGACCGTGATGGTCTTCCCTTTTTTTTATTGAACTCAAACTGTTTGCCTCCGTGGTGGCCCCAAAACGCCAAAGGCCCGGCTCAAAAAAAATAGTGCCATAACCAATCCAGCCGTCCCCGTTTGACAAAGTGGAGACCACTGAATTTCATCACCTGGCGGATACGCTCACGCATTTGCGAACGATAGCAATGGACCGGGCAGTCCCTGCAGGCCGGTTTCGGGTTGAGCGGACAACGCTGCAACCGTTGCAACGCATAATCAAGCAACTCGGCACATTCGGCGCAATAGTGCCGGCCCTGCTCTTCGCGCTCAGCAGAAACACCACCGTTCAGGTGATTCTGCCGACAATAGGTGGCAATAAACACGCGCAGCACCTTTTCATCTTTGGCAAGTCGCTTGACAGAAGTCATCGCCGCATCACACTTCGATGCCGGCCGCCTGAATGGCGTTGGGATCATGAGCATGACAGGGCGTTACGGCATAGACCATGCCACACTGTGGGCACTTGCCCTCAAAGGTGGTCATCTCAAAACGGGTCTGACATCCCTGACAGTGCAGTGTTACGGCTGCAGGCATCTGCTGTGGGCTGAAGCCCATGGCGCGAACCTTGTTCAACACATCCATTCCACTGTTAAAGTTAGCGCTGCATCCATCATGCATAGCGTATTCTCCTTGGTAAATGTCGGCACCCTGCCGACAGCGTTTAATTTAAAGAATTTCCAGGGTTTCCCCCTGACGAATCCGATGACGTAAGGCCATCAATTGCTGATCCAGCGCTTCGAGCTGTTTGAGATTGGCGCGCTCGGCATCGCTGGTCTCAATAATCTGAGCGACACCACCATGGCGAATCACCAGGCGCCGCTGCCCCATCAAGGCCAGGATCGGATCGTGGGTCGCCATGAGAACAATCTTCTCTTCACGGACCAGCAACGCCAGAGCCTTTTTGCGATCAATGCCGGCATTTTCGATCTCGTCGATCAGCACGATCGGCGACTGGCTGAGGATCGCAGTATCGGCAATCATCAACGCCCGTGACTGATCGCCACTGAGCGAGGTGATCGGCGTATCGCCGTCAAAAGGTTCTCCGGCCAGTTCATTGGCCTGAGCGATAATCTTTGTCACTTTGGTCGCACTGTCGGGAACAAAGCGGCTCTCAGCATGGATGCGGATAAACTCGTCAACACTCAGATCCATGACAAAGTTCATGTTCTGCGATAGCTGTGCAACCAGTTTATGCTCGGTGGAGAAACGCCACGTGGAGTCCGGGACGGCCCCGTTGATCAACACCTGGCGTCCGGTGGGGGTATCGCCCTGCGCTACCCATTCAATATCAGCCAGCAGGCGGCTTTTTCCAGAACCGGTCGGACCGACAATGCACACCACCTGCCCCGGCTTCAACTCCAATTCGAAATTCTCTGCCTCGCCGTGTTTATTGAAGCCCCCTTTGATGGTCAATGACTGCACCTGCTCCTGGGTCGAGGTCAATCCTTCCATCCCCTCGACGTAGTGGACCAGGGCTTGGCAAAAAGCCTCGCGATCCAGGCCGAGATCTTCAAGCTGTTCGCTCACCAGTGCCGCAATATAGTCGGTAAGACTCTGCTCCTCTGCGGGCAAGGGCAAGGCAAAGGAATCAAAAAAATCACGGAGATACGCAGCCTGTGACTGCACCTCGGCAAAGGGGCGATTGAGCAGTTGATCGCGGGTCATGCGTCACCTCCCAGATCCATTTTGCGGACATTACCCATCTGGTGCTGTTTCCCGATGCGCGTCTCGCCCAGACAATAGGAACACAGGGCCGACGGCATGGAAAAGCGCAGCTTCTTACCGGTCAACGTGGCATGGTCTTCGCCGGTAACCAGCAGGGTGGACAGCTCAAATGCGCCCTGACCGGTGATCCCGTTGACATGCAGGATGGTGGCCTTGGGGTTCACTTGGCGCACCCGCGAGGCAAACACTTCGCGTTCAGCCTGGGAAACAATATCGCCCTTGGTGATCACCACGATATCCGCGGCTTTGAGCATGGGGCCGATTTTTTTCGGTGTGCCGATGCCACTGAGGTTGTCAATGACACACACAGCCGTCACCCCCTGGATATGCGGGGCGCAGCGGTTGCACAAGCCGGCGCTTTCGCTGATCAGCAGATCGAGCCCCTGTTCCTGCCCCCAGCTCATGCAGGCTTCGACATTACTGACAAAGTAATGATCCGGGCATAACGCGCCGGAAAGCCCTTTGCGCACGACAATGCCGCGCCGCGCATAGAGCTGATCATCTTCAGTGACCAGACAATCGAACTTGACGACACCGATGGTGTGGCCACGTTGTTTCAGAGCATCAATGGCCTGAAGGATCACCGCTGTTTTGCCCGATGAAGGCGGTCCGGATACAGTGAGAAATTTCATGCGTCACCTCCGGCAACCGCCCGATTGAATACAGTCTCGGCATGACGGATCAGACCGGCAATGTCCTGCTGGTAAATATAATCCCAGCCCAGCCATTTCCATGGTGCGACCTCGGGCAGGCTGTTTTTGACCTGCGGGTTCAAGGAGGGGAACAGGCCCTTCTGCGCAAGAATTGTCCCAACCTCTTCGCCGGCAACCAGGTCCGCTAAGGGTCGGAGTTCATCAAGGCGGTCACGTTTAGCCAGCATGAAAATCGGACTGATAATCGCGCCGTCCTCAGGCCAGACAATCTCCACCGATGGTACGTGAGTGGCCATGCGGGTAAAGAAGTACGGCAAAATCGTCACCAGCGGCTTATCGTCCTGCTGACGCGATGCCGTCTTGACCATCTGCGCCGGATGCAGGGAACTGAGCATGGAGCGCCCTAATCGCTCAATGCCTTCGTCGCCGAACTCCTTGTGAAGGGTCAGCAAGATGGCATTGAACAAATCAAAATCACCAACCGGCAAGGAGATCTTCCCGGCATAGATCGGCTCGAGAATATCCGCCCAGGTGCGCGGTATCGGCAGATCGCCAAGCTGTTGTTTATCGACCATGAAGACGGCCGGAACCACCGAAATCATCGAATAGGCATGGCGCGGATCGGCCAGGGTCATGCCATCAAAGTCCCCATTAACCGCTGGATACTCCAGCGCGGCAAACAGGCCGTCACGGCAATAGCCGCCAATGCCCTGCGGGTCGAAAAACACATCAAAACCGGCGGAAACAAACAGGTCCGGCAATTCAGCAACGCTTGTGGCCTGATGGATATGCTCTTCCATCCAGTCGGCTCCCACGGAGGCCGCTTCAAGGCGGCTGCGTACCCGCAGACCGGTTTGCGTTTCAAAGGACTCCACTTCGCGGGTCACCACTTCGAGTAACGGCATACGCACCGGGCACGGCAACAATCCAGCGAGATCGATATCGTAATCCTGACGTTGGCGCTCCACTAAGGTGATATCCGCCTGCTGGTCCGCCGCGTCGATACGTTCCTGCAACAGGGCGATAAACGCGGCGCAATCGTAGCCCTTTTGGCTCAGGGCCGACTCCAACTTGAGGAAACGACCAACCCGGTCGATCATCTCTGGTTGGGAAAACTGTTCAAACCCATTGGCGGTAAACACATCCAGTGTTTGCGGCCAAGTCTCAATAATCTGTTTGATGGTCATTTGTGGTTGTATCGACATCGTACCCTCCTGTGTATGGAGCAATCATGCCCCAAAACAGTCTGTTATTCCTTGACGTGAATCAAGTGTAGTGATTTTTTTGCGATGATAACAGATGACCAGATAAAAAACGGGCGTGGAATAACTCCACGCCCGTCGCGTTAAGGTACGATGTTGAAAAAGTCCCGTCCGGGGATTTTCCAACCACGCAAGCCGAAAATACGATTTCCATCTTGCTTACAAAATCAAAAACTTGAAAACTTGCCTTGATTTTGATCGCCCGTCCATGGGCTCCACAGTCTGTTTTTCAACAGCCTGCTAGTACGTCAGCATAATTGAAATTGTCTCTTGTCGGAGCGGCTTCAGCCGCGAATTCCAATCATGAAAAGGATCCATGACCAGAACAATTCGCTCCTACAGGGGGGCACTCCGATGACAAAATTGACGGTGTTCAAGGACTAGGTCGGTCCCGGGCTCATGACCGGGCTGAGTTCTTCGATCTTATTGTTCTTGATCCGGTAGTCATAGATATCCTGCATATCTTTGTAGACCTGGAACACCTGGAAGAAACCGTGCCAGTGTGCATAGTCCGGACCATTCATCGCCGAGCCCTGACGGGCACGTCGCCCCGTGTGGTGCCACAGGTAGTACATCAGTTCCTGGAAGCCATCACGCCACGGATCTTTTTTGAGCAATCCTTTTTCAGCCAGCTCTTTTTTCATCTTCACCGCACCATCCCAGTAGGTGTTGTACAACGCCACGGAGTTATCGAGCATGGTACGTACGTTGTCGGTATGGCTGGTTGAATGGCAATTGATACACACTTTACGCATCTTTTTGTCGCCCTGGACGCCGTCACCGTGGATGCCGGTGCGGATTTCACTGCGCTTGTGCATCAGGTCCCACTTGAGACGTTCTTCGACGTTATGCGTGGTTTCCAGTTCACCAATACCACTCATATGACAGGTTGCACAGGTCGGAGCGGTGTAATCGCCGGGTTGCCAGGTGCCGGGAGCACTGTCCCACTCCCACTCTTCACCTTCGGTCAGATAGCGCTGGCCGTGTTTGGATTCCAGATAGATCTCGATATCGGGATGATCGGGGCCAAGATGGCAACTGGCGCACGCTTCGGGCTTACGTGCTTCAGCGACAGAGAATTGATGGCGGGTGTGGCAAACCGTGCAGTTACCGACAGAACCATCGGGATATTTGGTGCCGACGCCCGCAGGCCAGGTGCTGTTAATCGGCTTGCCATCTGCACCAACTTCCACTTCGGAGCCATGGCAAACAATGCAGCCTGATTTCCGCGAGGCCTGATTCAACTCGGAACCATGTTCAACCCCCATGAAACCACCCCCCTCATGCTGCATCTGTAACGCCACCAGAGCACCACCGGCTTTGCTTTCATCATAGACGGCAATACGCGACAGATCTGCATGAGCACTTTTCATAAATTGATCCACCTCGGTAGGATGGCAGCGCGAACAGGTTTTGGAAGAAACCATGGGCGAAATGTAGGTTTTACTTCCTTTTAGGCCGGAACACTGGCTGGCCATGGGAGAATCTTTTTCCACCACGTGACAGTCGTAGCACGACACCCCGGCATGGCCCATCTTGCCGAGTTTCCAGTCTTCGAGAACTCCGGGAGTTTTCTCTGCGTGACATTCGATACATTTTGCTGCGTCTTCGGTATAGCCGCGATTGATTTCGATCTTACGCGGCGCCAGATTGGGGGTCGGTGCAGCACCGGCCATCCCAACCGTGACCAGCAGCAAAACAGCGCTGATCATTCCTGCTGTGGCATAAAGCTGTTTCACATTGTCCTCCTGTTTTGAGTGTTATTTTTGTTGTTGGTAAAATTGTTGAACGGTGGCCAGCATATCGTTGTGCCCGACATGGGCATGGCAGTCCGTGCAGCGCCGGTTAGCCTCATCACGCAGATAAGCCCGATGAGCAATCAGACCACCGGAGGGCAACCCGGGGCCGGTCAGATTGTGGTGACAACGGCGACAGGCACTATCAAAGGTAAATTCCAATCGATTGGCGTCAGCGTTGGCTGCCCAGTCAAAACGCTCGCCATCAATGGTCAGATTGTGGATGACATCACTGGTTCCGGTGATAGCTTTCGTCACCAGGTACTCGACAAAATTGCCGTGTGGCAGATGACAATCCACACACTGGGCGGCAAACCCCTGGCGATTTTTGCCTCCATGAACCGACTCCTGCCAAGCTGTGCGGAACGGTTTCATGACGTGACAACTGACACAAAAGGTATCGGTATTGGTGGTTTCAACCATAAAACCCGAGGCCAGCACCACAATCAGGGCGCAAACCACACCAAAGGCGGTCCCCAATATCCATGTTTTTTTTGAACTCGGCTGTTTTCCTCGCCTGTTCTGCATCTCCTCACCTCCCCTGCACGTGTTCAGAATGTCGTTTATCGGCTGGCGTTGTTAAAACTTATATTCCAGACGTGCGGTCAGGATTTCCGTATCCACGGCCGGATTGACAAAGCCATTGCTCTGTTCATCGTTCTGGATAAAGTTGGCGTATTTCACCAGCAGCTTAAGGTTGTCACGGATCGGCTTGACCACGACGACATCAATTTCGTCACCGTAAGTCCCGTCAAACTGATCATCTTCACAGGTATCGAAGTAGTGATAGATGACACTGAGTTTTGCACCGAGAAGCGTGGTGGCAACTTTGGCGTAGACATCCTGCAGACCGGGCGTCAAACCACCGCCGTTGGTTGCCAGAAACAGATCGGCAAAGCCGTTGAATTTATGGGCGGTGCTGTAGAGGGTATCGAAGGGACGGTCATCGCCATCCTGACCGGAGAGGTAGGAGTAACCAACGCCGAAATCGACGGGTGCGACAGCGGCACCAACATACAGATTCAGCATATCGGCATCGTGATCCTTGCCATCGGCAAAGTCCGTTTGCAGCGTGTAATCGACCGCATAGTTCACAATGCAGGGTTTCCCGACAATGCGAACACCGTAGGTGGCACTGTCACGCGCGGAATCGGCCGTGCTTTCCGTGTCAAGCAAATAGCCATACGCGGAGACACGATGGTTCTTGATGCCGGAATAGTTGGCATTGATCAAATAGAAATGATCCAGGTCGACATGAGTCAAGGCAATGGTATTGACCTGATGGACATAACCCGCGAACAGGGCTAAATCTGCAAGACTCTTGTTGGTTACGGTTACGGCATCAAACGACTGGCCATTAAGCCGCCAGCCGATATTACCCAGCAAGCGGGCATCGTCGAGAATGATTTCCTGACGTCCCACGCGAACCGTGGTCTGTGGCAGGCCGATGTAATCAAGGTAGGCTTTGTAAAGACGGTTGCCATCGGGATCGGCAATCAGATCGCGGTCGGGTTCCCCCCCATCCGCATGGCGAAATTCTTCCCAGGCATTGGTCAGGTTATGAAATTGGGCATAAAGCCTGACGTGATGAAAAGCACCGGTCTGATAACCGATTCGGGTGCGAATACTGAGTTGTTTTGCAGGGCTGGTGGCATCATCGCGATTTTTGTACTCAAAGCTGGTCAGAACACCAACATCGGCCTTCCCCGCTCTCACTGCAGCCGTTAACTCGTCGAGCACAGCGGCGGCAGACCAGCCCGCTGTCATGAGACACAGCAGCATCGCCCCGACAACGCTTTGAATCAACATCCTCTTCATCGTTTCTCCTTCTCACACAAACATGTTGCTCTCGTCATCAGCGTCGCGTCACGCACACGACGCCGGCCTCGTGTTGGTGTAGTTCAACGACTATGCCAGGACGGAAAAGGGAGCGTATCTATCTGTTTATAAAGGAGTTTTCAAAAGAGGATCTTAGAGTAGGTGGACAACTGAAGGGAATCAACGGAAAAGCGTTACCCGAAAGTAACAATCTAACGACCCTAGCGTTACCGTTAAGTAACGTTGGGGTCCGTCAAATTGTAGCGCTGGATTTTTTCCCATAAACTTTTGCGGGAGATTCCTAAATGCTCTGCGGTTTTCGATCTCTTATAGTCACATTGTTTCAAGGCGGCTGCGATATAGTCCCGCTCAAAAAAATCAACGGCCTCTTTAAGCGCCAATCCCCCTTGAACAGGATGCTGCGCAGTGGTCATCGCTGAAGCCGTCAGAAGATCTTGCGGCAGGTCATCGGGAAGAATCAGTTCACCACTGCTCAGGGCCACGGCGCGTTCCATGGCATGTTCCAGTTGGCGGATATTCCCCGGAAAGTGATGATGAAGCAGAATAGTTAACGCCGCAGTGGACAGATGGCGGACCGGCTTATTCATCTGCGTGGAGAATTTATCGAGAAACATTTCAGCCAGAGGCTCAATGTCTTCACGGCGCTCACGTAACGGGGGTACGTCAATATGGATCACGTTGAGACGATAAAACAGATCTTCACGAAACTTGCCACCGGCAACATCGTCACTGAGAATGTGATTGGTTGCGGCGACAATCCGCACATCAATCAAAACTTCTGATTTCCCACCAAGGGGTTGCACTTTGCGCTCTTGCAACACCCGTAACAACTTCGCTTGCGACGCCAGCGGCAGATCTCCAATCTCATCAAGAAACAACGTACCGCCATTGGCCAGCTCAAACTTCCCTTTACGGTTTTCCGTCGCGCCGGTGAACGCCCCTTTAACAAAACCAAACAGTTCCGACTCAATCAGGTTGTCAGGCAGGGCAGCACAGTTCACTTTCACCAGTGGACCATTGCGTCGCGGGCTGTTTTGGTGGAGCAATTCCACCACACACTCTTTGCCGGTACCATTCTCGCCGGTCACAAGAACCGTAGAATCGATTTGCCCAAGGGAAACCGCCATATCCATGACACGCTGAGCGGCATCGCTATGAACCACCAGACATTTCATTTTTTCATCAGCCTGGCGGGTTCTGAGAGATTCGTTCTCTTCGCGCAAACGTTTCTCTTCGGTAACATCACGACTGATCAACAGCGTTCCAAGATAGGTGCCATCCGGGGCTTTGATCGCGGTATAAGAATTGGCGAAAAAGCGTTTTTGCGCGTGAATAATGCGGCTGCCGGAGGAGATACGCCCCGACTTAAGGCTTTCGATTAGCTGACGGATGCGGTCGTGCATCCGTCCGGGATGCAGTGAATAGATGCTGCGTCCGACAATCCGCTCCGCCTTAACCCGCCGTATCCTTTCAGCGGCGGGGTTGCAGATACAGATGACATCATCAGCATCGAGAAAAACAACACCTTCGGCCATCTCTTCAACAATCGATTGATAGATCGACGTCACTTCTTTTGCCATACACCCTCCTGCGTGTTCCCATTTGGTAACAACATAGCGCAACAGAGCGAACAAAATCAACGCATAGATCCCCCCGGATTAAGCTGCGGTTCTAAGGCTTAGCCAACTCATTGCTTCGCAATCAGTTCCTGACCCAGATCTTGCGGACCCGTTTTTTCCATTTGCCACAAGCGAAAGCAGCGGCAAACGACAAAGCGGATCGCTCATCCTCGGAAAGACGTGGTATTCGATCTTCGACTGCATAAAAAAAGGGGTGCCCAATTGGGCACCCCATGATCATTATCAATAAATGGATTAAATTTTTTAGCGCAATTACTTGATGCCAGCAGCATCTTCGAGCATTGCAGTGGTAACGGACTTGGGACGCTCAATAGCGTAACCCAGAGCACGGTCCCAAGTGATGTTGGCCAGGCAGCCGAGTGCACGACCCACACCGAACAGAACAGTGTAGAAATCGTACTCGGTAAGACCGTAGTACCACTGGATAACACCAGACTGAGCGTCAACGTTAGGCCAGGGGTTTTTCGCTTTACCATGCTCGAGCAGTACGTCCGGAGCTACTTCGTAGATCATAGCAACCAGTTGGAACAGAGGATCTTCTTTCAGACCCGGAGTGTTCAAGCAGAACTCGCGCTGAGAAGTGTAACGGGGGTCGGTCTTACGCAGTACGGCGTGACCGTAACCCGGGATAACCTGACCACTGTTGAGCGTATCCCACAGAGCCGCTTTGAGCTCGTCTTTGGTGGGAACCTTGCCGCCCAGTTTCTCCATGAAGTTTTGAGTCCATGCGAGAACTTCTTGGTTAGCCAGACCGTGGAGAGGACCAGCCAGACCGTTGATACCAGCAGCGTAGGAGTAGTAAGCATCAGACAGAGCCGAAGCAACCAAGTGAGTGGTGTGCGCAGAAACGTTACCAGACTCGTGGTCAGAGTGCAGGATGAAGTACATACGAGCAACGTCTTTGTACTCGTCGCACTGACCGATCAAGTGAGCGAACTGACCGCCCATATCCAACTCAGGATCAGGAGCAATATGAGTGTCGCCTTTGTACTTCATGCGGTAGATGTATGCTGCGATGGGACCCAGTTTAGCCATCAGGTTGTTGGAGTCTTCCAGCATGTCTTCCCAGCAAGTCATTTTGTTGAACTTACCGGCAGCATAGTTAGTTGCGAATACGGAATCACGTTGCATAGCAACGATCGCAGCGGAGAACATGGCCATCGGGTGAGAATCACGAGGCATAGCGCGCAGTACGTCGATAACGTAAGCAGGAACTTGGGAGCGTTGCTTCCAGTCCTCAACAACTTCCAGAGTTTGCTCCATGGTCGGAACATCGCCGGTCAGCAGCAGATACCAGAAACCCTCAACATAAGGATAGTCACTACCCGGAACTTTGGGCAGAGCCGCGAAAGTCTCAGGAATTGTCATACCACGGAAGCGGATACCTTCCATCGGGTCGAGGTAAGAGATATCGGTAACCAGGCATTTAATGCCACGGGCACCGCCAATAGCTTGAGCAATCGTTACTTCGCCCAGAGTCGTATCACCACACTCTTTGACCAGACGAGTGGTACGAGGACGGTGAGCATCGATCTTTTGCTTCAATACTTCCTTCAGTGTTGACATGTTTCTCTCCTTATAAAATGAATAGAAAACAGGGTGATATTTCTACCACCAACCGACTACATAACCCCAAGAAGGAGTCCCCCGACAACCCGCTTGAGGAGTAAAACTCAATGAAAAAGGCTCAGATTGATCTGCGTCAATTTCGTCTAGAAGTTTTAGCAAACTCAATATATAGCGTCAAGGAGTTTTTGTATACAGTATTCTGCCGACAGTGATGACATTTTTGTTCCCTTCTGATTTTCCCACATGATACAATGCCTAAATAATGAGCATTACCACACTTAAAATCGGCGCGCTGACCCTAAAAAACAATCTGATGCTTGCCCCGATGGCGGGGATCACTAACTCCCCTTACCGCCAGATCGTCATGGAAGCAGGTGCCGCGTTAACCTATTCGGAAATGATCAGCGGCAATGGCCTGATCCGCGATGGCGTGCGAACCCTTGAACTGCTGAAACGTACTCCGGTTGAAACCCCTTTTGCCGTACAATTATTCGGCGACGACCCTGAGGTGCTGGCTGAAGCGGCTCGTATTGCCAGCCGTTATGGGGAACTTATTGATCTAAACATGGGGTGCCCGGTAAATAAAGTGGTCCGTTCCGGAGCAGGCAGCGCCCTGATGAAAGAGCCGCAGAAAGTGGCTAAAATCATTTGTGCCATGCGTCAGGCCACGACCTTGCCGCTGACGGTTAAAATCCGCTCCGGCTGGACTGTGGCCGACATCAACTTTCAGCTCATTGGCCGGATATGTCAGGACGAAGGTGCCGATGCGGTAACCCTCCATCCACGCACCCGCTGCCAAGGGTTCGGTGGACATTCGGACTGGCAGCACATTCGTGAGCTGAAGCAGCATCTGACCATCCCGGTTATCGGCAGTGGCGATATCATAACAGCCGACGATGCTTTTGCCCTGCTGGAACAAACCGGTTGTGATGGGATCATGATCGGTCGCGGCAGCTACGGCAACCCTTGGCTGTTCAACGCGATCGTACAGCGGGCGGCAGGCGAAAAGATTACGTCACCCAGTCGACAACAGCGCCTGGAGACAGCCCTGCGCCATCTCGACTTATACGCGGGCTACTACGGCGAGAGAAAAACCCTGCTGGATATGCGCAAACATCTATGCTGGTACTCACGCGGACTTAACGGAGCCTCAGAATTCAGGGCCGCAATCAACCGCTGTACAACACTGGCCGAGGTCAGAAAACAAAGCATCTCTTTTTTCACCCAAGAAAGTAACTGAGCGTGTCATTAACCACATCACCAGACCAACTGGCGCAAAACGTTCTGGCCAGTACGACCGAAGCGATCATTGTCATCGACTTGGATTACAAGATCGCCCTATTCAACCCGGCGGCGCAAAACCTCACCGGCATGTCAGCCCGACAAGCCACCGGGCAACACATTGAAGCGCTGTTCAAGGATCAGGAGGGGCTGCTCTACCTGGTCAACACCTCCATGCAGGAAGGGCGCTCAATCTCTGATCGGGAAACCATTCAACTCAGTCGGCCGACAGCGCCCGACTTGCCGGTCAGTGCTACGGTTTGCCCTCTGTTCACCGATAGCGGAAAGCAGGAAGGCGTCATTCTGTCACTTCACGATGCCTCCCATGTACGTCAACTGGAACAAGACGTTCAGCGCGCTGATCGTCTGGTGATGCTCGGCACCCTGGCCGCAGGCTTGGCCCATGAAATCAAAAATCCACTGGGCGGCATTAAAGGCGCAGCCCAATTATTAACCATGGAGCTGGCTAAGCGCGACGACTTACTCGAATACATGCAGGTAATGATCAAGGAAACCGACCGGATCAACGAAATCATTGAAGAGCTGATGAACCTGACCACCCCACGCTCTCAGGTGCTCAGTGAAGTCAATCTGGCCAAGATCATCCGCGACATCGTTCTGCTGCAACAGCAATCCGAAGCTGCGGAAGACAAAACCTTTGACCTGCAACTCGACCCGACGATTCCGCCAATCACCGGTGACCAGACCCTGCTGACGCGATTACTTCTCAACATCATTAAAAACGCTGTTGAAGCAACAGCTCCCGGCGGTACCATTACCGTTTCCACCCGCATTGATACGCAGCATCACCTGACCCGACCAGGCCAACCGCCGGTGCCGTTTGTGGTGGTCAAAGTAACGGATAACGGTTGCGGCATCAGTAAAGAGTTGTTGAAAAAGATCTTTACCCCATTTTACACCACCAAAAGTACCGGAAGCGGCCTTGGTCTGGTCATCAGCCAGAAGATCGTCTCAGACCATGACGGCCTGCTTCATTTTGACAGCATTGAGGGAGAAGGAACCTGCTGCAGGATATACCTCCCTTTCAAACGAGACTACAACACCTCATTGAGTTGATTCTTTACGGAGTAAAACCATGGCACTAGAACGTGTTCTCGTCGTCGACGACGAAGAAAGCATCCGCTGGGTCCTGTCCAAAGCTCTTGCCCGTCAGGGCCTGAAAGTTGATCTGGCTGATTGCGGGGCCAGTGCCCGCAAACTGCTGGAGGAAAATGACTATGACCTGGCCCTTATCGACATTAAAATGCCGGATGTGTCGGGTCTGGATCTACTGGACGAACTGCATGAGAACTTCCCGCGCCTCTCCGTGATCATGATGACGGCTGAATCGTCAATGAAAAATGCCGTAGAAGCCATGAAGCGCGGCGCCTACGACTACATCACCAAACCGTTTGACCTTGATGCTCTGGACGGTATTCTTCTCAAGGCACAAAAGATCGCCAACACCCAGGCTGAAGTTCTACGCCTGAAAAGTGCCATCAAAAACCAGAACCAGGCCGAACGCAGCATCATCGGCAACAGCAAGCCGATGCAGGAGGTCTACAAGCTTCTCGGTAAAGTATCTGCATCCGACATTACCGTTCTGATCACCGGTGAGTCTGGAACCGGCAAGGAACTGATTGCCCGCGCTGTACACTTTAACAGCAAGCGGGTCGGACAACCCTTTGTCGCCTTGAACTGCGCTGCGATTCCCCACGAATTGCTGGAAAGTGAATTGTTCGGCTTCGAAAAAGGCGCATTCACCGGCGCAACGGAACGCAAAATAGGTAAGTTTGAACAGGCGAACGGCGGCACGATCTTCCTCGATGAAATCGGCGACATGCCCCTGGAACTACAGGCCAAGCTGTTGCGCGTTATTCAAGAAAAAGAGATCACCCGAACCGGCGGCAATCAGGCCATTGATATTGATGTGCGCATCGTTGCCGCAACCAATCAGGATCTGGAAAAGTGCGTTGAAAAGAAAATCTTCCGCGAAGATCTGTACTACCGTCTCAACGTTCTGCCGATCAACCTGCCTCCCCTGCGCGAGCGCGCTGAAGACATCCCGCTACTGGTCGATTTCTTCATCCGCAAATCCAACGATGAATTTGGTTCTGTTGTCGGCAGTTGCAGTGAAAAAGCCATGGAACAGCTGGTCCGCTATCCTTGGCCAGGCAACATTCGTGAACTGGAAAACACCATTCAACGCGCCTGCCTGCTGAGTCAGGGCCAGGTTTTGCGTGCCAGCGACTTTCCACAACAGGCCACTGATGTACCGGCACAGGAGGAAAATGACTCCCTTGAGTCGTTGATTGAGGCCAAGTTGCGAACCTCCCTGGCCAAGAAAGATATCGTCGAAATCAACGATCTGTATGAGATGGTTCTGCACCAGATGGAGCGTCCCCTGATCCGTATCATCCTCGACAAAACACGCGGCAATCAGGTTCGCGCTGCTGAGATCCTCGGCATTAACCGCAACACGCTGCGCAAGAAAATCCAGACACTGGGAATTATTCCGGAAAAAGGCGGCGAATAACGCCCAAAAAAGGCAAAACAAGAGGGAACGAAGAGAGAAAACACGAAAACGTTCTCAGCCAAAGATTTCAAGGTGAACCCACCATAAAAACTTAACGCCCTGTCCAGTGGACAGGGCGTTAAAATTCTTCGCGTTTGGCTTGGTTTTCAAACCGAGTAAACTGACCTCGGAACGTCAGATGGACAGTGCCGATCGGGCCATTACGCTGCTTGCCGATAATAATTTCGGCATCCTGCTCGTGTCCCTTATCGCAACTGCCGTCGCGTCGTCGGCACGCTTCACAATACACCGATTCTCGATAAACAAACATGATAACGTCAGCATCCTGCTCAATCGCTCCGGATTCACGCAGGTCCGCCATGATGGGGCGCTTATCCGTACGATTTTCCAGGGATCGGTTCAACTGCGATAAGGCAATTACCGGCACGTTGAGTTCTTTAGCCAGCGCCTTGAGAGAGCGGGAGATCTCAGAAATCTCCTGCTGACGACTTTCCGGATTACTGCCCTGCATCAACTGCAAATAGTCAATAACAATCAAGCCGAGATCATGTTCGGCTTTAAGACGGCGCGCCTTGGAGCGCAGCTCAAGCACCGAAATAGCCGGTGTATCATCAATAAAGATTTTCGCCTCGGAGAGCAGGCCCGCGCCATTGGTCAACTTGGGCCAGTCTGTTTCGCCGAGATGGCCGGTACGCAGACGACTGGCATCCACTCGCGCCACCGAACACAACATCCGTTGCACCAGCTGCTCTTTACCCATCTCCAGCGAGAAAACCAAAGCAGCACTCGGGCGATCAGAATGCATGGCCGCATATTCAACCACATTCAGACAAAAAGCGGTTTTCCCCATGGATGGTCGACCCGCTACAATCACCAGGTCACCCGGCTGTAAACCAGCCGTCATGGTATCCAGGTCAGTATAGCCCGTCGGTACTCCGGTCACCAGCTCCTTGCGCTCATAGAGCTTCTCAATCGCCTTGAACGTGTCCTTCATAATCTCCTTGGTGGAGAAATAGGAAGGTCGTGTTTTCATGCTGGAGATTTCGAAAATAGACTTTTCCGCCCAGTCGAGGGTTTTATCCATCTCCTGGCCCTCATAACCGCGCGCAGCAATCTCGGTCGCCACATTGATCATATGGCGTGCTACGGCCTTTTCCTTCATCAACTTGGCGTAATAGGTGATATTGGCCGCAGTCGGCACATAGTCTACCAGCGACGCAAGATAACGGCTGCCACCAACGGCATCGAGTTGGTCGTTTTGCTTGAGCTCCGCCGTCAGGGTCACCAGGTCGGCAGGCTCATTACGTTCGGAAAGGGCAATCAGGGCAAGAAAAATCTGGCGATGACTTTCGCGATAAAAGTCATCGGGGATGAGCAACTCCAGCGCCTTGTTCAGCGCATCATTCTCAAGTAAGACGCCGCCGAGCACAGACATCTCGGCTTCGAGATTCTGTGGCGGTAAGCGGTGTGCTGGGGTCTCAGTCATAAGAGTCATCACCATCGGCAGCAGCCATAAAAAGCTGCTGCCGACACGTGAAGATTACTCTGCCGCTGCAACAACAGAAACTTTAATTTCTGCAACAACGTTGCCGGGCAATTTGACATTCACTGTCTGCTCGCCCAGCGATTTAATCGCTTCGTCCAGTTGGATTTTTTTGCGATCAATCTCAACATCGGCAGCAGCCAGCTTGGCAGCAATATCGGCGCTGGTCACGGAACCGAACAGCTTGCCTTCTTCACTGGCACGCAGTTCAAATTCACAGGCAGCAGCCTCAATCTTGGCCTTAAGCGCTTCAGACGTCTTGGCAATTTTCAGAGCTTTACGCTCCAGCTGACGCTTCTGATGCTCAACTTCCTTGACGTTGCCCTGATCCGCCACAACAGCGAAACCTTTCGGCAACAGATAATTGCGGGCATAGCCCGGCTTTACATTTACGATTTCGCCGATTTCACCCAGCCCATCGATACTTTCAGTCAAAATAATTTCCATCGTTCTCCTCCACAAAGGATCTACGTTGTCTTTACGCGTGGCTTTCGAAAGTCGAACCACATATCAAACACCCCCATGGCTGTCACCAAAAGAGGCAAAGGATTCACCACAAGAATCAGCAAATAGCCGAAGACTCGTGACAAGGTCGAAAACGCTTTTTTCCTGAAGAAAAAAGTGATAATGGCAATGCCCTGCAGGAAATACAGAGGCAATATCACCGTCAAACAATTCAGAGCGAGCAGTTGAACCACCGGCTGTTTGATCAGCAGAGAAAACCCTGCGGCGATCAGCACCCAAACCAGGTACTCGGACAGCTTCAGGTGATGGAACATACACCCAGGCACCGCATAAGTGCGGTGCGGAGCTACTTTAAGCAACCCCACGGTCATCAGCGACAGCAGCATGAAGGCTGTTGTTGCCAAGCCCCAAAAAGCCTGACGGAAAAAATCGGCTGTTGAATCAAGGAGCAGATAAAGATTATCCAGTTGATCCTTGGGCAGCTCAGCCTGGTCGTAAATTGATCGCGCTGAAGCGACCTCTTTATCGATGTATTGATTGACCATTTCGGTCACGGTCATCTCTTGACGGGCGGCGTATCCCGCAGCAAATCCTCCTGCCAGTACGGCCGTACACAGTGTGCAAATCAGAACACTGCGCAACCAAGAGATTCCCACCTTCAGTAACCAGGGCAAGCCAAAGGTCGCCACGGAAAACTGGATGAGATACAAACCACTGGAGTAATAACCGGCAACGGCATATTGAATTGCCGCAGTCAATGTCACTCCAACCAAGGCACTGCCGACTCCGTAACGCATCCCAACATAGGCCAACGGAATGGCCATAAACATATTGAGGAATGCCGAAACAGGGCCTAGCGTTGACGCACTCAATAACAAGCTATTGGTGACGACACATCCAAGAAGGATCGCCAGAAGGCGGTTCATCCGACTCGGAGTTTCCTGCACAGCAAAATTGATTGCCAATTAATCGACCGTCCGGTTTGAAGTAAAGGACAACAGAGCAATGTTGCGTGCTCGTTTGATTGCTTCAGTTACCTTACGCTGATGTGTTGCGCAGTTGCCGGAAATACGGCGAGGAACAATCTTGCCGCGCTCAGAAATAAAATAGCGCAGAGTACGAACCTCTTTGTAATCAATTTTCAGTGTATTGTCTGCGCAGAAACGGCAACCTTTACGACGGCCAAAACGACGACGGGGTGCCCCTTTTTTTGCAAATGCCATAACTTATATCCTCCAGAATCTTGTCGGTTAAACGTTATTCGTCCGCTTTTTCCTCGGTGGCGTCTTCTTCTGGTTCTTCAACGCTTTCCTCGGCTTCAGCAACCTCTTCAAGACCGTTTTCAAGGATCAGTGTCTGAAACTTGATCACAGCATCATCGAGACGCATACGGCGTTCGAATTCTTTGATGACAACATTCTCGGCATTGAAGTTGATCAGAACATAGGTGCCTTGCTCACATTTCTTAACGGGATAAGCAAGGCGCTTGGTGCCCCACTCGTCCACTTTAAGAATCTCAGCATTCTGGTCCGTCAACACGCCTTTGAATTTCTCAATGACAGCCGTGTATTCGTCACCCACAATCTGAGGATTGACAATTAATACAGTTTCATAGGTACGCATGCGTAAACCTCCTCATGGATTTTAGCCCCGGTCTTCCCCGGAACAAGGAGCGAGCACTCACCTTAAATGCCCGACTTGCAGAACTGAGATATCTAACACAGTGTGTGCCAGATGTCCAACATTTTATCATGTAAATGGGACGCCCCGGAGTTCTCGCCAAAATTGACACGAGATCCCGTTGCTGAGGGCAACATATTGAGAGAACGCTAAACGTTAAAGCGAAAATGCATCACGTCACCATCTTTGACGAGATACTCTTTACCTTCAACGCGTAACAACCCTTTTTCCTTGGCGCCAGCTTCACCTTTAGCAGCAATAAAATCATCATAGGCAATAACTTCGGCGCGAATAAACCCTTTTTCAAAATCAGTGTGAATGACTCCGGCGGCCTGGGGCGCCAAAGCATTTTGAGGAACCGTCCAAGCCCGCACTTCTTTAACGCCTGCAGTAAAATAGGTAATCAGACCAAGCAAACGATAACCGGCCTGAATCATCTGGTCGAGTCCTGACTGGTCCAAGCCCATTTCCTGAAGAAAGTCACTCTTCTCTTCGGGGTCAAGTTCTGCAATTTCCGATTCAATCTTGCCGCAGATGATCACCACCTCAGCGCCTTGTTCGGCTGCATAATCGCGAACTTTCTGCACATGCGGATGCTCACCGGCCAGATCGTCTTCAGAAACATTGGCCACATACAGCACCGGCTTAATGGTAATGAGATGGAGGTCCTGGACTAATGCACGCTGCTCCGCAGTCAACGGCGCGACTCGGGCCGGCTGTCCGTCATTGAGGCACTGTTCGAGAGTCTCCAGCGTAACCAATTCAGCCTGGCTTGCTTTATCACCACTTTTAGCTAACTTCTGAATTCTGATTTTACGCTTTTCGACACTTTCCAAATCCGCCAGATTCAACTCCGTCTGAATCACATCAATATCGCGCAGTGGGTCAACTGAGCCGTCAACATGCACTACGTTATCGTCTTCGAAGCAACGAACAATATTGGCAATGGCATCCACTTGGCGAATGTGTCCAAGAAATTGGTTGCCCAGCCCCTCGCCCTTACTGGCACCTTTGACCAGACCAGCAATATCAACAAACTCCATCGTGGTCGGCAACACCCGCTGCGGCTGAACAATTTCCGCCAGGGCATCAAGGCGCTTATCCGGCACAGCGACAATACCGACATTGGGCTCGATGGTACAAAACGGATAGTTTGCCGACTCAGCACCAGCAGACGTAATGGCGTTAAAAATTGTCGACTTACCTACGTTCGGCAGACCAACAATGCCACACTTAAATCCCATAACGGTTCTCCAAACAACGATAGCCGGAGCAGATGCCCCGGCTATCCATTATCGACATGCGTCGTTTTCTACTACGCTAACAGAGGTGCGATAACCAGAGAAACAACACTCATCAGCTTGATGAGGATGTTCATGGCCGGGCCAGAAGTATCCTTGAACGGGTCGCCGACGGTGTCGCCGATAACCGCAGCAGAATGAGCTTCGCCACCTTTTTTCTCACCTTCAAGCTTACCGGATTCGATATACTTCTTGGCGTTATCCCAAGCACCGCCACCGTTGGACATCATCAGAGCGAGCAGGACACCAGCCAAAGTGGCACCGGCGAGCATACCACCAAGAGCTTCTTTACCAAGAATAAAGCCGATCAGTACCGGAGCAACAACAGCCACAACACCAGGCAGAATCATCTCTCTCAAAGCAGCTTGAGCGGAGATATCGATGCACTTCTCAGGCTCCGGCTTAACGCCTTCCTTACCTTCAAGCAGGCCGGGAATTTCACGGAACTGGCGTCGAATTTCGTCAACCATTTGACCGGCAGCCCGACCAACACTGGTCATAGTCAGAGCACCAATGAAAAACGGAAGTGCGCCACCAATCAGCAAACCAACAACCGTACGAGGCTGAATCAGGTTAATGGCCTCCAAACCAACCGTCGTTGCATAAGCGGAGAACAGTGCCAAGGCGGTCAGAGCAGCAGAACCGATGGCAAAACCTTTACCAACGGCAGCGGTCGTATTACCAATCGCATCCAGACCGTCCGTAATCTCACGAACATCAGGACCGAGACCGGCCATTTCGGAGATACCGCCGGCATTGTCAGCGATAGGCCCGTACGCATCGACCGTCATGGTGACACCAACAGTTGCCAGCATACCAACTGCGGCGATACCAATGCCGTACAGACCGGCAAAGTAGTTCGCCACCAGGATACCGGCGCAGATGATCAGAATCGGAGCTGCGCAACTTTCCAGACCAACGGCCAGACCGGCAATAATATTGGTTGCCGGACCGGTTTTACTGGCTTCGGCAATGCGACGAACCGGAGCTTCAGCCGTATAGTATTCAGTAATCAGGCCAATGGCGATACCGGCCAGAGAACCACCAACCAGTGCCAGGAATACACCAAAGCTCATGCCCATGATCAGAATAATGAACATGGAAGCAGCCAGGAACAAACCTGCAGCGACAAAAGTGGTCAGACGCAAGGCATCTGCGGGGTCTTTCTCCGCAAAGCGCTTCATGGAGTAGATACCGGCCGCAGAGAAGATCAGGCCAAAGGAGGCCAGCAGCAACGGCAGAGCCATGGCGGCAGACTGAACATCAGGACCACCGAGTTTTTCAAGCAGCGCAGGGCTGGCAGCAGCGGCAATGGCGATGGTTGCGATAATAGAACCGACATAGGATTCAAAAATGTCAGCGCCCATACCGGCCGTATCACCAACGCAGTCACCCACATTATCAGCAATAACACCAGGGTTACGGGGATCGTCCTCAGGAATACCGGCTTCAACCTTACCGACCAGGTCAGCACCAACATCAGCAGCCTTGGTATAGATACCACCGCCAACACGGGCAAACAACGCAATGGATGAAGCGCCCATGGCAAAACCGTTAATATAACGGGCACTCTCGGGATCACCACCAAAGAAACCATAGACAATGCCAACACCAACCAAGCCAAGGGACGCGACGGACAGCCCCATAACAGCACCACCGTTATAGGAAACTTCCAGCGCCTTGGCCTGACCATGCAGTCGGGCTGCTTCCGTGGTACGAACATTGGCACGCGTTGCGGCCTTCATACCGATGAAACCACAGGTCATGGAGCACAGAGCACCACCGAGAAATGCCATGGCGGTCTGGATGCCCATACCCGCCAAAATCAGCAGAAAAACTGCGGCAATGAATATCGCCAAAACACGATACTCACGACGCAAAAAAGCCATCGCACCATTATGGATAGAATCCGAAATGTCTGCCATGACTTCATTACCTACAGGTTCAGCTTTTACTTTGTTGTACAACATGATCGCAGCCCCAAAGCCGACGATCCCTAGAATTACGGCAAAATATGCCATTGCCAATCTCCCCCTTACGTTGTGAATGTTGTCTATGGGTTTAAAACATTGCGCCCATTGTAATTGCACATGGCCTTTTGAAGCCCCTGATCAACAATGGCTTCAACAATTTCAGCCGCATACATGAGCACCGTAGTTAACTGTTTCTTTTCACTTGCAGAAAAGGATTTCAGTACATAGGCAGCCACATCCGCACCGGCGGGTGGCCGATCTACGCCGACACGCACCCGGATATAATCCCGTGTCGACAAGGCTTGATCAATGTGTCGTAAACCGTTGTGTCCACCGTGACCACCGCCCTGCTTGATTCTGATCTCGCCAAAAGGCAAATCGATTTCGTCGTGTACCACGACCAAATCCCCCGATGACACATCGAGGGATTTACATGCAGAGGCCACACTGGCACCACTAAGATTCATAAACGTCTGCGGTTGAAGCAGCATCACCTGCTGCCCACCGCATCGTCCAATACCATACAGGCCCTGATGACCTTTTTTCTTCAAAGAGATCTGGTGGCGTGCAGCAAGGTGGTCAATCACCATAAATCCGACATTATGCCGAGTTGTGGCATAACGTTCGCCCGGATTTCCCAGCCCGGCAATAACCATCGGGATTATGCTTCGCCCTCGGCGACCTCTTCAGATTCTTCGCCCTCTTCACCTTCAACATCGTCAGACGGCTTATGGCCGACAACAGTGATAACGGTAAAGTTAACATCGTGAGGCAATTCAACACCTTCAGGAACCGTGACATCATCAATGTGGACAACATCACCGATTTCCAAAGCCTCGACATTGATATCGATATGCCCCGGAACGTTGGCCGGCAGACAAACAACCTCCAGCTCCTTACGGATCACCTGCAGGTTACCACCCGCTTTCTCACCGGCGGACTTGCCGACAGCATTAACAGGAACCATGAAAGAAAGGGTCTTATTGCTATCAATCGCCTGAAAGTCAACGTGCGTGGCATCACGGCGGATTGCATCCACCTGCATATCCTTAACGACCGCCAGCACACCGTTAAAGGGTCCTTCACCCTTCAGAGTCAGCAGGGTGTTCCAACCGGCTTCACCACTGATCGCCTGCTGCAGAGCTTTCGGCTCAACATTTACGGTGCAGGGTTCAATACCCGGACCATAAACGACACCAGGAACTAGGCCGTTACGGCGGGCACTACGCGCGCCCCCTTTGCCAACCCGCTCACGCAGGGCAACATTCAATTCTGCTTGTGCCATGATTTTACTTCCTCCATATAAACAGCGTCGGCATTGAGCCGTTCACGCCTTATTAGTTGAGTTTTCTCTAAAAAAAGCCTGAGGCTTCCGACAAGTGGCTCAATTTAAACAAACAATGAGCTAACCGAATCATCAGAATGAATTCGGCGGATCGCTTCAGCCAGCAATTTTGAAACCGGCAGTTGCCGCAGGTTGGAACATTCTTCAACCTTATCCGCGCAAGGGATGGTATCGGACACGACAACCTCTTCAAGACAACTGTTGCTGATTCGCTCCAGAGCCGGGCCCGACAAAACCGGATGTGTCGCATAGGCATACACTTCCCGGGCACCTTCAGCCTTGAGAGCTTCGGCAGCATGGCACAACGTGCCTGCCGTGTCGATCATATCGTCGACAATAACGCAAATCTGGTCTTTCACATCACCGATAATGTGCATGACCTCCGATACGTTGGGACCGCTACGACGTTTGTCGATAATGGCCAGACCGGCATCAAGACGCTTGGCAAAGGCACGCGCCCGCTCGGTTCCGCCTGCATCCGGAGAGACCACAACGACACGCTCTTTGAAACGGGATTGGACGTCTTCCAACAACACCGGCGCCGCATACAGATGGTCAACAGGAATATCAAAAAAGCCCTGAATCTGACCGGCATGCAAATCCATGGTAAGAATTCGGTCAATGCCCGTTGTTGAAAGCAAATCCGCAACCAACTTTCCGGTAATCGGTGTCCGCGGCGCAACCTTACGATCCTGGCGGGCGTAGCCGAAATAAGGAATGACGGCCGTGATGCTGCCGGCTGAAGCGCGTTTCAGAGCATCCGCCATGATCAGCAATTCCATCAGATTATCATTGGACGGAGCGCAGGTCGACTGAATCACGTAGACATCGCGCCCACGAACATTCTCGCCGATTTCAACCATAATTTCGCCATCGGAAAAACTTTTAACATTGGCACTGCCCAGTGGCACCGACAGGTGACCACAAATATCACGCGCCAAGGTCAGATTCGAATTACCTGCAAAAACTTTGAATTTGTTCACGTCATATCCTGATGAAACGGTAAAACGACACACCGCCTACAAGTAGGCGGCACAAACAAAAAAAACCTCTCAATGCATGGTGTGCTTGGGCAACCAAACTATCATCGTAAGAGGTTTTAAAGTGGCTGGGGCGCCAGGGATCGAACCTGGGAATGCCGGAATCAAAATCCGGTGCCTTACCGCTTGGCGACGCCCCATCATTGACTTTATAGGTTACGACCAGCGAGCCCATCATTTTTGGCAATCTCTCCTGAGCGAGTCGTGGGGGCGTTATACAACAAAGCTTGTGGGGTGTAAACAAAAAAATTGCCTGAAAGTCACTTTCTTAGTGTTTACAGTGGAGAAACCACTTCGCACCTCCAGCCCTGCTGAGAACGCAACCTTTCTGCGGCCTTATCAGCGTTTTTCTTATGGGCAAAAACACCAAAAACCGTGGCACCACTACCCGACATCAACACACCCTCGGCACCACAAGAAGCCACTCTTTTTTTCACCTTTTCAATCACGGGTTGGTGGGTGATCGCCACTCGCTCAAGATCATTATGCAACATCCGACACAGGGCCGCTCGGTCATCAATCCGCTCGACTGGCGTGCAACAACTAAAATCGTCTTGCGTGAGTCCCTGATAAACTGCGGCGGTCGAAACCGGCACCCCCGGATTGACTAGAAGCAACACGTAATCAGCCGCGATACAAACCGGCGTCAAGCGTTCCCCGACACCACGCGCCCAAACGGTATCATCCTGCAAAAAAAACGGCACATCCGCTCCCAACTGAAGAGCCAGCTCATGCAGCCGGGGTAACGCCACGGGATTACCGAGCATCCCATTCAACGTCAACAGCGCACTGGCGGCATCCGACGAGCCACCTCCAAGTCCGGCGGCCACGGGAATGTTTTTGGTCAGGCGCAAATCGACGCGTACGCGGCGCTGGGCCTCTTCAAGAACCAGCCGACTTGCCCGAACAACAAGATTGTCTTCGCCATCAGCCAGAGGCACCTGATCACAAACAAGCTCAACGCCCTCCCCTTCGGAAACCGTAACCGTCAGTTCGTCGCACAGAGAAACCTTCTGCATAATCATGCACAGTTCGTGATAACCATCGCCACGACGTGCTTCAACATGCAGACACAAATTCACCTTTGCCGGGGCATAAACTGTCTGGCAATCCATTATTCTCATTATCACTCGGGCCTTACTATGGAAACATTCAGAAACGCCGGCAGCGCACAGACTTTACGAAGAGCTCAAAAAAAAGAGCATCAGGGTTCCAGGCTGTCCATCACTGCTTGCGACCATTCAATCGATTCGATGTAGGCATCACGAACCAGATCCTTACCATAACCACTTTCAATGACGGACGACCAGTTAGCCTGTTCATAATCCTCAACACACCTAAGAACCTGGCCAAGCTCGCCGTCACGCGTTAGAAGAGCTTTATTCACTTCCTCCGTCAACGGCAGATTCTCAAGCACTTCATCCATCGGCGAATCAAACATACTGTCCAAAAGAGAAAACAAACCAACCGTGAAAAACATGCCACGCCGTTCAGCATCATCATCGCGGCACAGCAATTCACACATCTTTCCACGAATCAGAGCCATGGTCATCAACTCCTGCGGCTTGTCATCGACACTGCCCATGGCAACGATGCAGGCCCAGTTGCGAATATGAATCAGCCCCAGATAAACAATCGCCTGGCGAATGGATTTCACCTCAGACAACAGACTGTAAAAGCTGGAATTGATCTGGCGCAGCAGTTTGACGCACAGATTAACGTCGGTCTGGATAATCTCTTCAAGTTTACCCAGATCAATATCCGGACGTTGCAGCTCCGTCATCAGGCGCAACATGGCCAGTCGCCCCGGTGGCAACCGGCGACCGGAGACCACTTGTGGTCTACTGAAAAAATAGCCCTGGAAATAATCAAAGCCAAGCCGACGACAAAATTGGTATTCCCCGTTGGTCTCCACCTTTTCAGCAAGCAACTTGAGCTTTTTGACACGGCGCAACTTTTCAACCTGCTTTCGCACCTCATCCTGACTCAACTCGAGCACATCGATTTTGACAATATCGGCCAGTTCAACCAGAGGCTCCAGCCCATCTTCAAGAACAAAATCATCCAGAGCGATCAGATGCCCACTTTGCGACAAACTTTTCAACGCCTCAATAACGCTGGGTTCAGCCGTCACCGTTTCGAGCACCTCGACCACCAGCTGATCTGTACTGAACGGCACGTCAGCGCCCTTAATCAGGGAGCCTCGGGTAAAATTGCAGAACGCCTTGCGGGTACCAACCAGCCGATCCAACCCCAGCTCGGTCAAAGCATTGACCACAACCTCGGAGCTGGCCGCATCAAAATCGGTAATCACGGCACGATCAACAAAGCCGTGGCGATACAGCAGCTCATAGGCATACACCCGCATATGGCGATCAAAAATAGGTTGTCGGCCGATAAAAAAGTCCTGCATAAATCCGTGTCCTGTCCTGATACGTTAAAACCTGCGCGGAGAAAATTAAAATAGCAAAAGTCAATCTGAACCACTACAAAGAAGTGCAGCCTTATTACAAAAGCCTCAAGTCATCTACTGATAGCTTCAGGAAGCAGAGTGATTGTCCATTGCCGTACCATTCTTTTTAGCAAACGCCATCAAAGTTTCGGTCATTGTCGTCAACCGCCGATCAACCAGCCCGTTGACCGACGTTGAAGGCCATTGCCCCTCACGCAACTCGCCGGCTGAGGTTCCCGTCAGAAGTTCAAGGCCCTCATCAATAGTCGAAACGGCCCAGACGTGAAATTGCCCGGCTCGGCATGCAGCAACGACATCTTCATCGAGCATCAGATTTTTAACATTGGCACGCGGAATCATCACCCCTTGCTGCCCAGTCAGTCCGACAATTTTACACAGAGCAAAAAAACCTTCAATTTTTTCATTCACACCACCAATAGCCTGGACCTGGCCATGCTGATTGACCGACCCGGTCACTGCGATATCCTGGCGCAACGGCAATCCCGACAGCGACGATATCAGCGCATACAGCTCGGTTGACGACGCGCTGTCGCCATCCACCCCACCATAGGTTTGCTCAAAACACAATGAGGCGGAAAACGTCAGTGGCTTATCCTGACCAAAGCGCTGGGCAAAAAAACCGGATAAAATCATCACCCCTTTGTCATGAACAGCACCGGATTGTTTTACTTCCCGTTCAATAGCCACTACGCCATCACGACCAATGCTGGTGGTTGAGGTAATCCTGGTCGGCAAACCGAACTGATGGTCCCCCTGCATATACACAGACAACCCGTTGACCTGTCCGGCCACTGTTCCGGAAAAATCCACCATAATGGTCCCTTCTACAATCAAACGGCGCAATTCCTCCTCAACGCGGCTATTTCGATAGCGCCGCGACTCCAGGGCCAGCAACACGTGCCGCGAAGCCACCCTTGCCGTTCCCTGCTGATGGGCATAAAAGCCGGCCTCTTTGATCAGGTCGGCCAGATCTAGAAATTTGGACGACAATTTATTCTGATCTTCGGTCAACCGAGCGGCATGTTCCACCACACGGCTTACCGCTCCCGGTTCAAAGTGAGGCAGACCATGATCACGACACTGTATCGCGATAAATTGCGCATAACGGATCACATTATTCCAGGTATTATCAATCGAGGTGTTGAAGTCCGCACGAACCTTGAAGTGTTTCTCGAAATCCGGATCAAAACGGTGCAGAAGAGTGTAAAGATGGGCATCACCGACCAGCACAACTTTGCATGAGAATGGAACCGGACCGGGTTTGAGCGAGGCCATTGAGATCAGACGCACCTGCTCTGCAATATCCTCGATAACAATTTCTCCACGCCTCAAACAACGCTTTATCGCTTCGTAAGAAAAATAGTTCATCAACAAGTCACGACAGTTCAAGACCAGATAACCGCCATTGGCCCGATGCAATGCCCCGGCCTTAATCATGGTAAAATCAGTCGTCGCATTACCCATGCGGATCACATGCTCAATGCGACCGAACAGATTAAAGTAGGTTGGATTATTCTCAAACACCACTGGAGCGCCCTCAAGTGACCGATTATCGACAATCAGATTAACTTCAAAACGCCCCCAGAATCGTTCTGAAAAATCTTCACCTCCGGAAAACACCAGCTGACGCTCCTTACGTGGGCGAAATTCACTGATATTGTTGACAATATCTTTCCGGCAGCGATCCAGATGTTCAACAACGGCATCGTACTCGCGATAGCGCTCCATGAGTTCGGCAAACAGGTGGCTGGTGGTCATATCGACGATCTGTTCTTCCATTTTTGACACTGCCTGCTGCACCTCGGACTCAATTTCACGGGTCTGAGCCAACACCGCATTGAGGATCTTTTGCAGTTTGGCCCCCTTCTGGTCTATCTCCTGGCGCGAATCCTCGTCCAAGGCATCGTATTCCGCCTGAGTTAGAGCTTCACCTTCTTTTGCCGGAACCAGCACCAACCCACTGACACTACGTTGTATCTCAAAGCCTTGCTCAACCGCTTTTTGCTCAAGACCTTCTAAAAGTTTTTTACTTTTATGCTGAAACTCTTCTGTGGTTTTCCCCTTATATTGTTCATATTCCTTACTTTTAAATAGTTTTGGCAACTGTTTTGCCAGACGACGAATCAGCTCGGCCATATCCTCCTGCAACGGCTTGCCCAGACCATGTGGCACACTGAAAGCCACAGGAGAGTCCCCCTGCTCAAGATCGTGAACGTAACACCAATCATCGGGAATCGACTCTTGTTTCGCCCGCTTTTCGAGAATCTGCCGAATCGCTGAAGTCCGCCCGGTTCCGGTTTGGCCGGTAATAAACAGATTAAATCCAGCATTGGGCATGCCAAGGCTCAACTCGATTGCCGTCATGGCACGTTCTTGGCCAATAGGGCCATCAAGAGCAGTGAGCTGTTCAGTTGAGTCAAACTCAAACTGCTGATCACAACATTGCCATTTCAATTCATCGGCAGCCAACGGAGCGATTAACATAAATATCCTCCCCAGAGTAATGACATGTTTTGCGGTAGGTTAATTTAACGATATCAGATCAGGGGGCGGGTTCAACCGAGTCGTATTCAGACACAAAAAAAGTCGAGCGAAATGCTCGACTTTTTTTCAGAGACACGATGGAAAAAGGAATTAACCAAGATAATGATTATGATTACGAGCTCGGTTGGCAACAATGGTTGAATCCAGCAGCTCACCACAGCAACTGCATTTCCATGCTTCAAAGGAACGAACAAAGTCAAAATACTTTTCGGAGTACATGCGACCTTTACATTTTGGGCATTTCATTGTGGCTCCCCTTTCGTAAATATAATCTTCGTCATTGGAATCATCATGTTTTTGTTGTGGAAAGAAGTAGTTACACAAACAATGCCAACTGATTCAGTTTTCGATCAACAAAGAAAAAAATGACGATAGCTCAACCAGTTAGAATGCGCTTTTTTCCCATTTCAGCACCTCATGATTCATTTTCGACACATTTACAGCGGAGCGCCAAGAAAAACGTCAATAAAATGGCGACCAGCCCCATTCCCACCCAGCACCACAAGGCGTTGTAGCGAATTTTTTAACAAGCATCGCATAAAGCCAAGCTTTTTAGCGCTTTTCCATTCACGAAGGCTCGCAACGGAATCAGATGTAAAACAGTCTGAGCTTAGAGCCAGAGAGAGTCTTTCTAAGAAAAAAACAAATAGCCCACAAACATCGTCATAAAATTGACGGCGCTTGTGGGCCTATAGTCATAAAAATGACGAAATGAGTGAGCGGTCGCTCGCTACTTCGTATCTCTTACCAATTTATACTGTAATGCGTCGATCAAAGCATGGTAGGAGGCATCGATAATATTGTCGCTGACGCCGACAGTTCCCCAGCGAGTGTCATCATCTCCCGATTCAATCAGCACACGGGTGATCGATGCCGTTCCCTGGCCGCTGGGCAACACGCGAACCTTGTAATCAAACAGACGCATCTCTTTGAGCTGCGGATAAAAATGTTCGAGCGCTTTGCGCAACGCGTTATCCAACGCATTGACCGGGCCATCTCCTTCTGCGGCGGTATGTTCAATGCGGCCGCCTACTTTCACTTTAACCGTAGCCTCGGAGAGTGGTTTATCACCCTCTTTTTGCTTGGTATCGATCACGCGAAAGCCAATCACGGAGAAATAGTGGCGCAGTGTGCCGAGCGCCCGGCGCATCAGCAACTCAAAGGACGCTTCTGCGCCTTCAAACTGATAGCCCTTGTTTTCCATCTCCTTGATATCTTCAAGAATTTCCAGTGTCACCGGATCTTTACTGTCAAGATTGATATCAAACTGCTCCGCCTTGGCCAGAATGTTAGCCCGTCCTGAGAGATCCGACACCAGAACTCGCGTGGTATTTCCGACCCGTTCAGGACGAATATGCTCATAGGTTTCCGGATGACGTTGAATCGCCGAGACGTGAACGCCCCCCTTATGGGCAAACGCAGAATTTCCGACATAAGGTTGATGCTTATTGGGAATCAGGTTGGCCAACTCATAAACATGGCGCGACATCAGCCGCAACGATTGCAACTGCTCATCGCTGATCGTCTCCTTGGCCATTTTCAACTTGAGAGCCGGAATCACCGAACACAGGTTGGCATTGCCGCAGCGCTCACCGAAGCCATTGAGCGTTCCCTGAACATGAACAGCTCCACAAGCAACAGCCATCAGCGAGTTGGCCACGGCACATTCGCTATCATTGTGAGCATGAATCCCCAAAGGCGTTGAGACCGTTTCTCGAACCGCCGCCATAATTTCGGGGAATTCGTGCGGCAGAGTACCACCGTTGGTATCACACAATACAATACAATCCACCCCGGCTTCTTCCGCCGCCTTGAGGGTTTTCAGGGCATAGTCGGGGTTGGCTTTGTAACCGTCAAAAAAATGCTCGGCATCGTAGATCACTTCAGGAATATGTTTTTTCAGGTACACCAAAGAATCATGGATCAGCTCCAGATTCTCCTCCAGAGTGATACGCAACGCCTCATGGACATGAAAATCCCAGGTCTTGCCGAAAATCGTCACGACATCAGGATCAGCCGCAATCAGGGTTTGAATATTGTTGTCCTGTTCCGGGGTGGTCTTGGCGCGACGGGTGGAGCCGAACGCAGCAATCTTGGCCTGCTTGAGGGTCACCTTCTTGATCTCTTCGAAAAAGGAGATGTCCTTGGGGTTTGAGCCGGGCCAGCCCCCCTCAATGTAGTGCACCCCCAGCTCATCGAGACGCTGAGCAATTCGCACTTTATCGGTCACCAGAAACGAAATATCCTCAGCCTGTGTGCCATCACGCAACGTGGTGTCATACAGCAGTACCTGATCCATAATCACACTCCTTTAGGGTTGCAAGAGCGTTATTCGCCCTGAGTCCCCAATTCAAACGTATCGTGAAGAACACGAACAGCCAGTTCGGTGTACTTATCTTCAATCACACAAGACACCTTGATCTCGCTGGTTGAAATCATTTGAATGTTGACACCTTCGGCCGACAGAGCACTGAACATCTTGCCAGCCACCCCACAATGGGAACGCATACCAACACCGATAATAGAAACTTTGGCGACTTTATCATCCGACGTCACACCGCTGGCACCGATTTTCCGGGCCGTTTCCTCGACCAACTTCAGGGCTTTTTTCAGATCCCCTTTGGGGACCGTAAAGGTCAGGTCAGTGAACCCTTCATGGGAAACATTCTGGATAATCATATCCACGGTAATGTTCGCCTCGGTTAATGGCAAGAAGATATCCGCAGCGATCCCGGGATGATCAGGAATCCGCAGTACAGAAATCTTTGCTTCATCTTTATTACAGGTTACCCCTGAAACCAGAACGGTCTCCATCTCAGTATCCTCCTTCATCACCAGCGTACCAGGATTGTCGTTAAAACTGGAACGGACGTGGATCACAACGTTATATTTTTTTGCAAATTCAACCGAACGTATCTGCAAGACTTTGGCGCCGAGTGACGCCATCTCCAACATCTCCTCATAAGAGATCTTCTCGATTTTGCTGGCATTGGAAACAATACGGGGATCCGTCGTATAAACCCCATCGACATCGGTGTAAATTTCACAGACATCCGCGTTAAGGCCCGCCGCAACTGCAACGGCTGAGGTATCTGAACCACCACGCCCCAACGTTGTAATGTTGCCCTCATCATCAATGCCTTGAAAACCGGCAACAACAACAATGGAACCGTTTTTCAGATCCTCGCGAATATTCTCATCGCCGATCTCTTTGATCCGAGCCCGCGACGAAGCATTGTCGGTCTTAATAGGAATTTGGTGCCCGAGATAACTTTTGGCCTTATACCCCATGGACTGCAGGCACATGGAGAGCAAAGCAATGGTGACCTGCTCTCCGGTTGATACCAGCACATCGTATTCTCGCTCACTGGGGAATTCACATATCTCCTGTGACAAGGCAACCAGCTTGTTGGTTTCGCCCGCCATGGCCGAGACGATAACCACCACATCATTGCCCTCATCATAGGTGCGGGCAACACGTTTGGCGACATTGCGAATTTTATCGGTCGTCCCGACGGATGTTCCGCCATATTTCTGTACCACCAGAGCCATTTTAGGTTTTCCTCCTTCATCGGCAATTACATAACCGCCGCCGATTTGGCGTAAACAGCAAAAGCTGAGCGGCATAGAGGTTTTAACAATAATTTATAACAGGGTCAAAACTTTTATGTTCCTGCTGGGGGTTTCATCGAAAAAAACGCGGCCAGTTCCCATCAAACCACGATAGAAAAGGACAAACTGTTGTTCTATTTTTTTCTGCCGGACATTTTTCATACTGGATTTTTCATGATTCTAAAGCAAAAAACTCTTGGCTCTCAATCGTCAAAGCAATCAGCCAGGCGACGAATAGCCTGACAGCAGGCCTCGTGTTCGCGACAAAACCGTTCTGACCCCCGCAGGCAAAGATGGCGCTGGTGTTCATCGACATAGGCCATGTCCACAAGCAACGCCACTTCCTCCAAATCAGGACAGCGCTCAGGCCATTCGACCAAAGCAACACCGTCCCCATGGAAATACTCATCAAACCCCAGATCCTCTAGTTCCTCTTCACCGGCGAGGCGATAGAGATCAAAGTGGTACAGGGGCAGACGTCCTTCGTAGCAGTTGAGCAACGTGTACGTTGGGCTGGTGATAGGCACCCCTGGGTCAACCCCGACACCACGGGCAATACCGGCGGCTAAACAGGTTTTTCCGGCACCGAGATCGCCGTGGAGCAAGACAAGACTTCCTCGTGGTAACAGTTTGCCCAACGCGATGCCAAAACGACGCGTCTGTTGTTCACTGGTGCTGTTCAGGTCGAGCAGGAGCACATCAAGCTCCCAGAGATTTGACAATGTCGAGGCGAGCAACAACGCCGACCAAATGCTCCTCATCCACCACCGGAATAAGATGGATTTTTTTAGTCACCATCATATCGGCAATTTCACTTACCGGCGTTTCCGGTGTGCAAGAAATTGCCGGTTTGGTGCAGATTTCTCCCACCGTCTGAGCACTAATCCGTTGCACCTGCTCTTCAAAGTTTTTCTCGCTTTCCAGATAAATGACCCAATCAAACAGGGAAACCACCGTGGGAATGTGCAGCGGTTTATCACGATCGATCAGATCCGTGGCACTAACCACCCCGATCAGGACATTGTCCCCATCGACAACCGGCATGGTACTGACACCAGTCTTTTCCAAAAGAGCGGCAAAAGTCTTGAGTTCGGTATCTTCCTGCACACTGTACACATCTACCGTCATAATATCTTTGGCTTTAAGCATCACATTCCTCCTCAAGTAAGCGGCGTGCCATGGGAATGGTTGCCATAACATCACCGGCTAGATAGCCGACCCCGCCGAGCTGTTGTCGGCAGAGATCAGCTGCGGCTCCATGGACATACGCGCCAAGGGCTGCCGCACAGAACGGCTCCATCCCCTGAGCCAGATAAGAAACAATCATCCCGGTCAGAACATCGCCCATACCGGCGCTGGCCATACCACTGTTGCCACTGCTGTTGACCCAGACCCGTTCACCATCCGTAATCACGGTATGGGCCCCTTTGAGCAGGACAACAACGCCATGCTCGCGGGCAAATGACTGTGCCACGTCAATCCGGTTTTCCTGAATCTCGGCGACACTCAACCCGGTGAGTCGCGCCATCTCACCCGGATGGGGCGTGATGATGGTAGCACTCCGGCGTTGCGCCAGCCCGCAAAGCTGATCAACCATCACCGTCAGCGCGTCTGCATCAAGAACCATTGGCAACGGGCATTGCGCGACCAGACGCCCCACTAAAGCCGCAACGGCTTCATCGGTTCCCAAACCGGGGCCCACAGCCACAGCCGACATATCCGCCCACGCCTCTTTGAGTGCATCAAAACAGGCGATTGACAGCTGACCGTTTTCGCCGCGCATTGGCCGTGACATGATTTCCGGGGTTTCCGCCATCAGTTGGCTGACCAGATCATATTCAATGGCGACACTGACCAGGCCGGCCCCACTGCGCAGAGCGGCATGAGCTGTCATGCGTGCCGCACCAACCTTGCCAACAGACCCCGCCACGACCAAAACATGGCCGAAAGTCCCCTTATGGTCATCTGCCCGCCGAACAGGAAGCAGCGACGCGGCCAGTTCGGCATCGACCAGGCAATAACAGCACGATACAGACCGGGTCACACACAACGGCATCCCCAGGTCAACGACATGCAATGCACCACTGCAACGCTGGGCCGGATAACTGACTTGCCCCAGTTTGGCAAAAGCAAAACTCACCGAACAGTCCGCCTCAACCGCCACGCCGAGAATCCGACCGCTGGTTGCTTCAACACCGGACGGCATATCCACGGCAGCCACCGGTGCCGAATAGGCATTCATCCATTCTATAGCCTGACGGTAATGCCCTCGCACCGCGCTATTGAGACCGTTACCGAACACCGCATCGACCAGCAAGGCCATGCCACACCAAGCATCGCACTGTGCCGTAAAACTGTCGCCATCGGCGGCGAAAACCACATCCGCCCGGCTGTTAAGTAACACATTGAGATTGACAGCCGCATCGCCCTGAACGGCATCGTGCTCAGCAAGGACAACGGTTTTCACCGTCCAGCCCCAGTTTTCCAGATGTCGGGCAATCACATACCCGTCGCCACCATTGTTCCCTTTACCGGCAACCACCAACACCGGTCCGGGAAAAAGGCGATGGCAGCGATCAGCAATAAAACGTGCGGCACCGTGACCGGCATTTTCCATCAACACAATGCCGGGGATACCATAGTCGTTGATCGTAATCTGATCGAGTTCACGCATCTGTTGAGCGGTAAGAAGCTTCATGATCCCTCCACAATGACCGTGGCAACGGCCCAACGCGTTTCGTGACTGTAGGAAACATGGTGAGCATGCAGTTGCCGCTGCGCAAGAATCTCTGCGGCGCGCCCGCGCACGGCTAATGAAGGACACCCCAACGCATCACGAACCACCTCGATATCATGCCAGGTCATGCCGTCACGCATGCCCAAACCTAACGCTTTGACAAAGGCCTCCTTGCAGGCAAAACGGGCCGCAAGATGCTGCGCAGCACATTTGCGCGGCAGGGCATAGGCCAGCTCGCCCGGAGTGAACAACCGCTGTAGCAACGTCTGGTTATCTTCGTCGATAAAGCGATCAAAACGTTCGACATCGACAATATCGGTTCCGATTCCGGCGATGGCCACGGATTACCCCGCCACCAGCGATTTCATCTCACGAACGGCTTGATCAAGACCAACCAGTACGGCCCGGGAAATAATGCTGTGGCCGATATTGAACTCTTCAATCACGCCGAGGGCAACCACGTCCTGAATATTACGATAGTTCAACCCGTGTCCGGCATTGACCCCCATGCCGACATGTTTGGCCTCATGAATGGCTTGTTCGATCTTGGCCAGTTCCGCCAGTTGGGCACCACGTGTCGGTGCGTCACAATAGAGTCCGGTATGAATCTCAATCGTGTCGGTTCCCACCTGAAACGCCTGATCGATCTGTTTCAGATCCGGATCGATAAACAGGCTGACGACGATGCCATTCTGCTGCAGTTGGGCAATCACCTCTTTGAGGTGTTGCGAGTGGCTGATAACATCAAGACCTCCCTCGGTGGTCAGCTCCTGGCGTTTTTCCGGAACCAGAGTGACACAAGCGGGGCGCAGACGACAGGCGATATCCACCATTTCGTCCGTTGCCGCCATCTCCAGGTTGAGTGGTACCTGAAGAGTCTGACTGAGAATTCCGACATCGCGATCCTGGATATGGCGACGGTCTTCACGCAGATGAACGGTAATACCATCCGCACCTGCCAGCTCGGCCAGAGCTGCCGCAGTGACCGGATCAGGCTCCTTGGTACCACGGGCCTGACGAATTGTTGCCACATGATCAACATTGACTCCTAAACGTGCCATTGCGGTTATGCTCCTTCCCGTGTTCCCTGTAAATGTGTCACAACGGCATCGGCAATCTCGTCGGCCAACCGTTGAATCTGTTGATCGTTTTCCCCTTCAAGCATGATGCGCAATAAAGGCTCGGTTCCGGAATAACGGATCAGGACTCGGCCCGTTTCACCCAATTCCTCATTGCAGGCATCAATCACCCGCTGGACTGCCGGCACCGTGGCCAGATCAACCTTTTCCTTCACCCGAACATTGACCAGCAATTGCGGCAGAGCGGTCATCACTTCGGCCAGCTGCGATAGCGGCTGGCCGGTGCGCTGCATAATCGCCAGCGTCTGCAAGGCCGACAACACACCATCGCCAGTGGTGTTATGATCGAAAAAGATCATGTGGCCGGACTGTTCTCCGCCAAGGTTATAGCCTTTTTTGAGCATCTCCTCGACAACATAACGGTCACCAACGCCTGTTTTAACAACCGCACCACCAGCGCGGCGCAAGGCAATGTCCAGCCCCATATTACTCATCACTGTCGCCACCAGCGTATTGTGCGCCAGAGTCCCTTCTCCAAGCATATGGGTCGCGCAGATCGCCATGATATGATCACCATCAACTTCACGCCCCGCCTCATCGACAAAGATCACCCGGTCGGCATCACCATCCAGAGCCACGCCGACATCAGCGCCATGTTCTTTGACCGCCTCGGCGAGCTGTGTCGGGAATAACGAGCCACAACCGGCATTGATGTTGGTGCCGTTGGGCGACACCCCAATGCGCACCACGTCGGCACCCAGCTCTTCAAAAACCGCCGGAGCCACCTTATACGCCGCACCGTTGGCACAATCGACGACGATTTTCATGCCGCGTAGATCAAGATCACGCGGAAAGGTGTATTTCAAAAACACGATATAACGTCCGGTGGCATCATCAATGCGAAAGGCCCGCCCGACTTCATCCGCCGTTGGTCGCAATACATCCAGTTCCTCGGAAAACATCAGCTGCTCTAAGCGCAATTCCATCTCATCCGGCAACTTCAAGCCGTCGTGCGAAAAGAATTTGATGCCGTTATCCTGATAGGGGTTGTGCGAGGCGGAGATCACGACACCTGCATCCGCACGCATGGAACTGGTAATAAATGCAATTCCCGGCGTAGGCAGCGGACCGACCAGTTGCACATCAACCCCCATGGAGCAGATGCCGGAAGCCATGGCATTCTCAATCATATACCCCGACAGACGCGTATCCTTGCCAATGACAATACGGCGACGCTTGTCTGACCCTTTAAACAAATACGCCACAGCCCGTCCAAGCTGCATGGCGATCTCGGTGGTCATCGGATAAACATTTGCGACGCCACGCACACCATCAGTACCAAAAAATTTTTTCGTCATGGATCTCTTTCAATGATGTTGATTAATTGACAGAAGATGGCGCAACGCTCGGCGCATCAGATTCAACTGAGTCATCCGGTTGATCCATCTCAATGGGAGGCTCGTAGACAAAATGGACTTCCACCTCAACAGTTTTTTTATCAGACAGCTCCGTGTAGGTCCCGCGAAAATTCACCGGCACCGTCATGATAAAATCCTCACGAATCCCGGCAATATCCAACGGCTCTGTTTCGACATGATCGATCCGTTTCACTTCACTTTCAGCCCCCCGAATCGACGCCCGATCCGGGGTTGCTACGGTAGCCAGAACCTTCTGGCCCGGCATCGGCTCACCGGTGAGGACCACGGTCACCGGCACCGATTTTTCCCGAATGCGCTCAAGTTTCACTTCAACATAGGACGGCGACAGACGCACCACCTTAAGAGCACTGGGAATATTGAGATTTTCATCGAGACGCTTGAAGGTGGTTAATCCCGGCTCAAGCCCCCGTAAATCAACAGAAAGACTTAGTGACGACGATTCCAGATTGGACAACAGAGTGCGCGGGCCACTGATACGTAGATTCACCAAACTCGGCACTTCGTTGGCAACGATCAGATCAGCCGGCACATTCTTTAGCTCCAAGGGAACAGAATAGCCCACTTCAGCGCGTTGTTCGCCGGTGACGAACAGCCACAACAGCGTGGCAAAAATCAACGACAGCAGTTTCAGGTGCCAGTTCCGGGTAATCAGTTGCAACATGGTCGCGCCCTAGCCTTTCTTTCCCGGATCCAGAAGACGGGTGAGAATCCGACGCAAGGATGTTGAATCGAGATCGCGCGTCATCCTGGCGCCAATCACAGCAGAAATTTTGCCGGTTTCTTCAGAAACAACAATGGCCACGGCATCAACCATTTCGGTAAGCCCAATGGCAGCACGGTGGCGTGTTCCCAGATTCTTACTGATATCCGGATCCTGCGACAACGGCAAAAAGCAACCGGCTTTTTTCAGACGGCCTTGCTGCAACACCAGGGCACCGTCGTGAATCGGAGAATAGGGCAAGAAAATCGCGCAGATCAGATCCGAGGACACCTTGGCGTCAATCTCCACCCCTACCTCGAGAAAACCCTTCAGGCCGGTCTCACGTTCGATGACGATCAGGGCACCAATCTTTTTATTGGCCAGATTGACAGCAGCCGTCACCAGCTCATCAATCACCTGGGTCTCTTCACGATACGAGACATCGGCAAAAAAAGGATTACGGCCGACATGCATCAGAGCACGACGGATATCACTTTGAAAAATAACGACGATGACTAGGATAATCGAGGTCAGGAAGCTGTCAAGCAGCCACTGAAGGGTATAAAGACCGGTCAGTTGAGAAACAACAAAAACCACCAGAAGGACAGCCAGACCGATGAGCATCTGGACAGCGCGGGTACCTTTGATCAGAAGAATGATCCGATAGATGATAAACGCAACCAGAGCGATATCGAGGACGTCGAGCATCCATCTGAAATCTTTCATCATCTGATCGAATACACCCATGGTGATCCTTTTCGGCGCAGCACTACGCCATGTGAGTCCCGTGATTGATCGCCCAGGCCAGATCGACGGTTTGCCGAGTTGCACTCACATCATGTACCCGGAAAATATGCGCACCGTTCTGGGCGGCGACCGCAACACTGGCCAGAGAACCGTACAGGCGCTGTTGCGGAACCGGCTGGCCGAGAACCGCGCCGATAAAACTTTTGCGTGACGTACCGATTAATACGGGATAGCCCAATGCCGCGACTTCGTCCAGGCGGTCCAGCAATTCGAGGTTGCCGGCGACGGACTTGCCAAAGCCGATCCCCGGATCAACACTGATCGACTCTGTGGGCACCCCGGCCTGCCGTGCCCGTTCAATAGAGTAACGCAGTGAACCGATCACCTCGGTGAGCAGATCATGATAGGCGGTATCTTTCTGCATCGTCTGTGGGCAGCCGCGCGTATGCATGACAAACACACCGGCCTTTTTCTCGGCCACCACCGAGGCCATCTCAACATCAAAGGTCAAGCCGCTGATGTCATTGATAAAATCCGCGCCACAGTCCAGAACTGCTGCGGCGACAACCGCCTTACTGGTGTCCACGGAAATCGGCAGGTCAAAGCGCTGCTTCAACGCTTCAACCACCGGCACCACCCGTTCCAGCTCGACATCCGCCGTCACCAGTGCGGCACCGGGGCGGGTGCTTTCACCGCCGACATCAAACAAGTCGGCGCCGTCGTCAACCTGCCTCTCCGCCTGTCTCAGTACGGCGTCCAGATTTGAACACAGGCCGCCGTCATAAAACGAATCCGGAGTGACATTGATAATCCCCATCACCTGGGGACGCGACATAGCCAACCGGCAGTGGCAACCGACTAGAGCCCTCACCCCATCAGACGGTGAAAGAACAGCGTCCAGTTCCGTTGCCAACGTTTTGAGGCCAAAGGGTTGTCGCGGCAAACGGACCACCAGCTGAGCCAGTTGTTTGCGTGTGCCCATCAACAGGACATTTGTCTGATTGATGGAACAGGCTACGGTTCCGCGCGCCACGGCAGCATCACCGCCGAGTGTCAACATCTCCTGCTTGAGGATGTTGGCCGCCACGCAGGAGACCTGTTCCAACAGGATATTGACATGCAACGCTTTGTCCGCCATCAGGTTGACCCCACAGGGATCAACCTCAATCGCTTCAAGCTGTCGGCGCACCTGGTCTGCCGTGTGCAGTTGGAGCACTCGCGGCTGGAACGTCATTATTCGGCGTCTTCTCCCAGAGCCGGATCGTTCGGTGCAATAACCACCTCTTCAGCCGTCGTCGCCGGAGTCAGCTCCTCACCAAGGATGCGGGCAATATCTTTAGCATCAATGGTTTCATGCTCCAGCAGTTCCTGGGCCATGGTTTCGAGGATGTCACTGTTCTCACGCAGAATGGTGCAGGTTTTTTCGTAGGATTCCGTAACCAGACGGCTGATCTCGCTATCGATCATTTCAGCCGTTGCCTCACTGTAGTTCTTGACGTGTCCCATGTCTTTGCCAAGGAACACTTCGCCCTCTTTTTCTCCAAAAGCCAGGGTGCCGAGCTTCTCACTCATCCCCCATTCGCACACCATCTTACGTGCCAGCGACGTCACCCGCTCAATATCATTGCTGGCTCCGGTGGTAATGCTGTTAAGGAAAATTTCCTCTGCAGCACGCCCGCCGAGCAGGGCACACATGGAACGCAGCAAACCGTCGCGGCTCTCACTGTATTTTTCTTCAGAAGGCAGATACATGGTCACACCCAAAGCACGACCACGCGGAATAATCGACACCTTGTGAACCGGATCGGACCCGGGTATTTTCAACGCAACAAGGGCATGGCCGGCTTCGTGATAGGCGGTAACCTTTTTTTCCTCTTCAGTAATCACCATGGAACGACGTTCAGCGCCCATCATCACTTTATCTTTAGCCGACTCCAAATCACTCATATCCACCAATTCTTTGTTGGCCCGTGCGGCCAGCAGAGCGGCTTCATTGATCAGGTTGGCCAGATCAGCACCGGAAAACCCAGGCGTTCCCTTGGCCACGGTTTCCATCTCTACAGAATCGGACATCGGCACCTTGCGTGCATGAACATTGAGAATCGTTGTCCGCCCCTTGATGTCTGGGCGGGGAACCACCACCTGACGGTCAAAACGGCCAGGACGCAGCAACGCCGGGTCCAGAACATCGGGACGGTTGGTGGCCGCGATCAGAATGACCCCTTCGTTCGACTCAAAGCCATCCATCTCAACCAGCAACTGGTTCAGGGTCTGCTCACGCTCATCATGACCACCACCAAGACCGGCACCACGGTGACGACCGACAGCATCGATCTCATCGATAAAGATGATGCACGGCGCATTTTTCTTGCCTTGAGCAAACAGGTCACGTACCCGGCTGGCACCGACACCAACAAACATCTCAACAAAGTCGGAACCGGAGATGGTAAAAAACGGCACATCCGCCTCACCGGCGATAGCCCGCGCCAGCAGAGTTTTCCCGGTACCCGGCGAGCCAACCAGCAACACCCCTTTAGGGATGCGGCCACCGAGTCGGGTAAATTTTTTCGGGTCTTTGAGAAAAGCAACAATCTCTTCGAGCTCCTCTTTGGCCTCATCGACTCCGGCAACATCCTTGAATGTCACCATCCCCTGAGTATCGGACAACAGGCGGGCACGGCTTTTGCCGAAGTTCATCGCCTTGCCGCCACCACCCTGCATCTGACGCATAAAGAAAATCCATACGGCAATCAGCAGGAGAATCGGGCCCCAGGACACCAACATCGTCATCCAGAAGCTGCGATCCTCTTCCGGCTTGGCGTCGATGACAATCTTGCGCTCTCGCAACTCGGAGATCAGGCTGGGATCATCCGGGGCAAAGGTCTTGAAGTGAGTGCCATCCTCATAGGTTCCTTCAAGGTTTGGTCCCTGGATTGTGACATCCTGGACACGGCCATCTTCCAGCGCATTGATAAACGTTGTATAGTTGACCGCTTCGCGCTGCTGATCCTGCTGCGTCATCATGTTGAACAGCAAAATCATGACAAGGGAAATCACAAGCCACAAAGCAATATTCTTATAAAACTGGTTCACTTTTCCTCCCTGGGAATATGTCGATGACACGGGAAGGTGTCATGGGGAAATTAATCGTCTTTTGATTAGCTGCAAACTACCATACAGACTGGCGTTTCTCAATTATATTTTATCTTTCGTTTTTGAGAAGATGCAGCACAAAACCACTCTTCGTATCCGTGCTTATAGCCTGGCACCGGCCGTGACGCAACCCCGGCACCCAAAGAACCTTTCCCCGGCTTTCAAGAACCAGCGCCCGTTGGCGTTCTTCATGCGTCCAACGATTCTCAGCGAACAGGGCTTTGAGTTTTTTATGGCCGGACAGTTCAGGCATCTGAATCCGGTCGCCAGGCTGAAATGAGCGCAACCGCAACGGAAAATCGATCTGCTCATCGGCAAACCAGACCGCCGGACCGTCAAGAGCGTCAGGACACCCCGGTGCCACCACCAGCGTGCGTTCGTCATCAACCACATAACAGCCGGGCTGCTCAATCAGCAGATCCACAGCGGCAATCGGTTCGGGCGCGGTTGGACGAAACACCAGTTGTTCATAGCGGCGCGCCACCCAACAGGAGGGCAAATCCATTTGCCATTGCGGCGCGGCGGAAAGCAACTGACGGTCCAACTGATACACATGAACACTCTCCAGGGCGCGCACTGTTCCACGCACCTTCGCCATCACGTCACGCAACAGGCGATGACGCAAAGCCGGATGACAATCACATAACGCCGGATACCTGACCGACCACTGATCCGCTTGACAACAGCCATGGCGAAGCAACCATTCATCAATCTGCTCCTTCCAGAACGCTTCTTCAACAACAACCTTTTCAGCCAACTCAGCAATATGGCGCACTGTCTGCTGGTTATACTGTTGCAACGCCGGAAGAACCTGGTGGCGGACCAAGTTGCGCTTGAACCGTTCATCGCGATTACTGTCATCCTCGCGCCATTCCAAATGATGATGGCGCAAAAAGGCGTTGATTTCATCACGACGGACAGACAACAACGGACGGATATAGGCGTCCTCACGCCAGCGCATACCGGCCAAACCACCCACACCACAGCCACGAGCCAAGTGCATCAGGACCGTCTCCGCCTGATCATCGCGATGGTGGCCGAGCGCAATAACACCGCCCCCTAGCTGCTCGACAATCTCGCTGAGAAAGGCACGCCGAGCTTCGCGCCCAGCCTCTTCCACCCCCCAACGGTTCTGCTGCGCAAGAGCCATAACCTCGACACGACGGCCAAAGAAGCGCAGGTTATATTGTGCGGCCAGCGACTGAACAAACAAAGCGTCTTCACCACTTGCGTCACGCAGGCCATGGTCAAGATGGGCAACCACCACATCAAAATGTTGCGGCTCAGCCAGTTCGGCCAAAACATGGAGCAGACACACCGAATCAGCCCCACCGGACACACCAACAACAACGGTCGTCCCCGAAGGGATCAACTGATGCTGGACGATATTATCGGCAATTTGTGCTACCAGAGATCGTGGCATGGAAATCCTGTGGAAAATTCAAACGAGAAGAACAAAGGCAGGATAACAAAAAAAACGTGCTGCACGCGGAGAAAAAAGGGGAAGACTTAAAGGAAAAAGAAAACCCTCCTCCTGAATCAGGAAGAGGGTTTGATGGTGGCGGTGCAGAGATTCGCACAGCCATCACTCAAAGCCCCCGGTATTACTCCAATCGTTACCTGATATACTGATTTAACGAATAGAAGATGTAGCAAATCTTGTAGCAGTCCAGCCAAAGCGGGTCAAGGACGAAGAATAAAATTGACCTCACGGCCATAGCAATATTGTCGACATATGGGGCAAGGATCATGAATCGTCAATATCACTTAGTCGATCCTTCAAAAGCCGAAAACACCGGCAACAGACTTGAAGTGTAGCCACCTTTTGCAAGGAGGTTATTACACGTGGCAACGACGTGGTCACCTTCTGGGTCCCCCTTCAATGCAGCCACCTCTTGCGAGGTGGTTGGTACTCGCCGTTCAGGACGATCTGCTCTTGAGCTTCAGAGCTTCAACGTAGCCATCTTTTGCAAGGTGGTTGTTATGGTTGTGGCAACAGACGCAACGACGCGCGCACCTGCTTCAACGTAGCCATCTTTTGCAAGGTGGTTGTTATCGCCCTAAACTAACTGATTGACTTACGGACGGAAAATGTTTTGTCTTTGCGAACCTCCCGATTTTCAGTCAATTCAATATGCAATAAAAACTGCTGCCTGCCGTAACTGATCGAGCTTACAATTAATTAGTCATTCGCGAACCTCCCCTTGTTCGGCCCAGTACTTATTGTTCGCGCAGGCTCTAAATACCCCATTTGGCCGTTACGTGCGACCCGTGCTTCATACATGACCCCTCCCCAATCGGAACTACGCGACAGGACGACAGCCCTTATCCCGCCCATATCGAGAGGAAACGACCATGTCACCCAACGATAAGAACGCCGCCCCCCTTCGCCCATCCCGGTAATCGGCAGCGACTCTGCTGCAAGCCACTGACCGGCAATAACTCCGCAATGAGGAGCGCTCCCAGGCTCCTTCCCCCCTGCGATTGAGTAGGCAAATTTTACTGATTGGGAGTCCCAGCCAAGACTTGTTATCCGATCCTTATTTTCCCACTGGCAGGTCAGAGCACTGCGAATGTCACTGATGGAAATGCTGTCCAGCATTTTTGCAATCGTTCCTTCCATGCTTACTCTGCCTGCCGTCAAGTCTAATTGAGGTTTGTCTCCACGGATCTTTGGCGGAAGGTTTTCCAGGATATCGCTTCCGGATTGAAGATAATCGAACAGTGCATTGATTGCCCGATCCTCATCTATTCCAAAGAGAATCGGAAAAACCCCATCCCAATACATAAGCACATCGTACCCTCTACGATCCTATAGATCACGCCAACAGCAGCCAACCATCCCTGTGGATTATCTGCTCGCAACCCGGTCATTTTAAATTCCATCGCGTTGCTCCTGTTGACTCTGTTTCCAGTCGGCAAGGCGAACCAGGGCCTCCATGTAGGCCAACTCCCAGGCACCATGCTCTTGATTCAGCTTCTCCGTCATGTTGCCCCAGCGCGGACCACCTGCATTGCTCCATAGCGCAGGATCCCCACCAACCGGCAAGATTGTCCTAGCATAACCGTGATGGGTGGCGACTAGGTAGCGCAATAATTCAGATGCATCACTTGGCAACATGGCTAGAGAGGCAATCTCATGCCTCCAGTCTTTTGGCAGACCAGACCATTCAAGTGCGACTTTGGCAGCCCAGGGCGATGGGTGTGCAGATTTAGCCAGTGGTATGTCCTGCGCTCCCAGCATGACCTGGAATCGAGGATCGCTTTTGCCAAGATCGTGTGCATATGCCGCCTTTCTAACGGTATCATTAGCACTCAATTCTTCTGCTACCTTGCCGACCTCTACTAAATGAGTTTCCAAATCAACTGCCTTATCCTTCGTCCGGCGATTAAGTGAAGAAATGACTAAGCCTGCGGCATAGGGCGTTGCTACCGGGTTGGTTATTTTTATTCCGAGCCTGTCGAGAGCCTCCTGAACATTGGTGTTTTCATCAGCTCCGATCAGTCGAACCTTAGCGCCAGTCTGATTTCCAATATCTTCCACTGGAGTATGGCTGTTGGCATCCCATCCCCATTCGTCATACCCACCGTAGTCGACTGGAACGACCAGGAAATTTCCAGGGTTAATCTGCTCGCCACTTACTATTTGGCTGTCTGCAAGTGCCGGTCTATTTCGTAGCCATTTGCGTACCGTGTAAACAGGACACGGCATAGCTTCGTCCATAACAGGAGGGGCCGCACCGACGATCTCTGCCCAGCGATTTTCATCTTTACCAAGATCGGCTCTCCAGACCACTGAGACACTGATATCATCTCTACTTTCACCATGAAGCCATGGTGCAATATCAACCCTAACAGGAGGTTCAGTCTGCCTAAGCTGCCTAAGGTTGACTGCCGTAAAAGGCCTTACCTCGACAGGGGCTCGCAATGGGGGAGGCTGGGAAGCAATGGTTGTATCCATGACTGATATGCCAAAGTCCACTCCCTTGAGCTTCCCATTTTTTGTCTGGGCCCTCTTCAGCCAAGCGTAAGTTCCATTGAGCAGCTTCTTGCCGTAAACAGGGCATTCGTCATCTGACAACAGCTTCTTATGGACAATTACGGCCAGACTCTCCTCAAGTTCTCCGAGCCTGTCTAGTCGGCCAAAGCGCTGACGCAATGAATCTATGGGAGCGCTCTGAGTGACTAGAGCATCAAAGTCGAGATCGGCTCCAACCTCAATGGCCTGAGTGGCAACCACGAAGAGTGGTTTTCGGTTTTCGCGACTTCCGCACTCCATCCTGGGAAGGTATTTGTTCAATATCCGACCTTTATCTGCCGGGCGGACACGTCCCGTGAGGAGTACTTTTTCGCCATCAAGGCGATTGAAGACCTTTCGCGCCTGTTCGGCATAGTTACATATCACCCCCACGACCCCGTTACAGGCAAGCTGTAACGCCTTAGCTTCTCTGACCAGCTGCGTTACAAAACCGGATTTTTCCACAGAAACCAAGCGTGCTAACTTTCGGCTTTCCAGCCGTTTTCTCAAAACTGGGTGCACATAGTCGGCTTCGTCAAGAGTCAGCGAGCTGACCTCCCTACCAGGTGTGGCTGTCATTGCAACTACGTGCCAAGGGGGATCACTGTTCATACGGAGCTTCTGCACCGCCTGTAGAGTGATCAAAAATGGCGTAGAAATATGTGCCTCATCAAGAACGATGAGGGCGTCATTGCCGATTAAAGCTGCATGAATTGGTGCAACTTTTGCGCTGACTCCGTACCCACGCCAGAGCAAACGGGATCCTGCTTGATCAACAGTAGAGACAATAACTCTGGGCTCAAGAGGATCCATCATCCAGCTATCATCAACAGTCGTCCCTCCTCGCATTTTGACAACGTGGCAACCTAAGCTCTCTGCATAGTCGGTTACACTGTCGACGATCAAACGTCTATCGACGATATAAATCAATCGTTTAGCTACGTTGTATCCGTTCTCTGTTGCCCACTGCCAGACTGCTATGATCGCTGTTTTCCCGGCACTGGTCGGCGCAGAAACATATTCTGGCGGTTCTCCTGCCGCAATCTGTTCCGCAAGTCTTACCTGCCATGGGAATGGTTTGTAGCCGTGGCTGTTCTCGTACCATCCTATAAAGTCTATTTCCATGGGCTCAGTTCCTACGATCCATTGCCAGACACAACCCCCCGGCAAAATATCGATCCGCGCCAATCAATAACGGGCCAGCTACAAGTTTATCCCATTCAATTTCAGCATGGGTAATAAAGCGGTTTCCGTTTCTCGCTGGGTATTTTCTCGGGTTTGCGGCTCCTCTTACGGGAGAATAATTCGAGCAAGATATTTTACTAGGCACAGGCAACCCCATGGCAACAAGGCTGTCAGTGATGATCTGTTCAGGGCGTTTGTTGCGCTTGGGCCATCTGTCGAGCGCAATTGGAGTAACTGTTGCCCATTTTCGAGAGGCCCTGCTCCAGGTCGTAGCTCGAAGTCCTTTTAAGCCCACTGAGTCAATTTGTAACCGCACTCCGTTAAGGTTAGAAACTCTTATCAGCAGAGACCCTATGTAACCCTTTTCTTCTGTCGTTATGTCTGCAGGTAGCCAACATCCCAGCCCAAGAATATTGCCACTGGCATACTTGTGCCCGACATCCGGGATAGCGGCCCAAGCAACATGACGGTGGTTATCATGGCCGTGTATTAGCGACGGGATATCGTCAGCGGCTACACTCATCATTGCCCTGCGTAAATTTCCGGCCCATTTGGTGGCACTGGTCAGATCTAGTTGCTGGCAAGTTTTTAACACCATCAAGTCCCCCCAGGGAGTTGATATAATTTTTTCTGTCGTTGACAGGTAGCCGTAGGCAGGAGCGGGATGGCTTCTCAAGCCTGCACCGAAGGTAGTTTGCAAATCATTTAGTCTGCCTGGATATGGTGCTCGCATAAACTTATGACCGACTTCGTTTGGAATCCAGTTTGTCCTTACAGCGTTTCCGTCTTTTATGGTTGAACGCACCAAGCTGGAGGCTCTGCCAATATGAGTGACCCGTTCAACAATCGAAGAGATTGCCGGGACAACGTCTTCCGGAACGTTGTCCCAAACGTAAGTGACGACAGGATTTTCGGGCAATACAACAGGAAGGTGCCGTGCCGTGTTTGGATGGTACCGTTTGTTTTTTTTAAAGTTCGCAGGCACATAACCAGTCGGTGCTAGAGGACGTTGAGCATTACTTGCTTGCACCTCTGGCGCCGATTCCAGATGTGCCAGAACCTGCATATCCTGTCCGGTTTCCGCAGCGGTGGCTACCAAAGCCTGAAAAATGCGATCAGGCGCAGGTGGCCACTCTCCTTGCCGGGGTGAAGAAGGATCCGAAAGCTGCGGGGTAACCAAAAATCCTATTTCGATACCCAGTTTCATCAGACCCCTCCCTTTGCTGCCAATCTTTCTAGGGCGTTGCCCGCCATCAGCGTCAACGGACCCGCAAACGCCAGACCCTGTTTTGCCGCTGCATTAATTGCCCCTTTCACTTCTTTTGTTCCGGAGGGCAGTTGTATCGTGGTGCGGGTCCCGTCTGCACTGATCCTGCTGGCCTCCCGACCAGAAGTGTAAAGTTCACATCCGGAACGTAGGTCGAGGCGATCCATTACCCGTGCAACACCAAGGAGAGCCAACTGCACAAGAACTTCGCGAGCTGCTGCGTTGCGCTCCTCACTATCTTTTCCATTGTCATCAAGGAACTTATAGCGACTCAGCCGCGAAAGCGAAATGGCAGCGGTCAACTCAATATGATCGACAAAAGCGCCCTTTTCCAGAGAACTAATAACGTTCCCGTGACCCAGCGTTGAAGGTTTCATATTTTTTTCTGTAAGCTGTAATCTGCCGTCAATTATCTGGCAAGGCTCGGAGTCAGTCGTTATTCCCAATGGATCAATCCTCTGAATCCTGTGTTGTGCAGACCTAACCCGAATTTCTCACCACTGTTTTTTGAGGCGTGATTTTCGCGAAAATCACGCCTATTGTTCTGTCCAATAGTCAAATTGGCTCTTCCTGTGGAATGCAGTCTCCATCAATGACTCAAATGGGTCGGCGTTGAGCAATATGTTTATGAAAAAAGGCGCACCTCTCCCAGGTTTCGTTTTTTTCTCCTCTTGATTTTGTCTGACTATTCCCCTTGGCCTTAACAGCGTATCGGTATTTTTTGAAGATTCCCCAAAACTTGGCGCAGCAAGTCCGCATAGGGATAGCTTTCTGAAAATGACAGCCAGATCTTGCGCACGCTGATTTTGATCCGGGTGCCAATCTTCAGTAATTTCAGACGGATTGTTTCGCTCTGTGCTTTGGCCAATTCCGTTTCTTTTAATCCGATGCGCCGCAGAGTTTGTAACAGAACATAGGCAAAGCTGGAAAAATACAGGCGCAATTGGTTGGCACGCATTTCATGACAGGACGTCCGGTCGGCAAACAGGGCCAGTTGTTGTTCCTTGATCCGATTTTCCATGTCGCCGCGGGCGCAGTAAATGTCTTCATACAAGCTGCGGGCATCCGCTTTTTCCTCGCTCAGTGTCGTTACGACAAAGCGGGGATTTTCTCCCTTGGACAAATATTCCGCTTTGCCCACAACGCGCCTGGACCGGCTCCAGCTATTGCGGGTCTGGTAGTGAAAGTCTTTGAATACCCGTGCGGCTTTTTCTGTCTGCTCATGCTCTTGTTTCGCCTGTTCCATCTCCTCTTCTAGCAGTGTCTTCAAGCGAGAGTTTTTCGCCAATCCCAAGACATAGTCCACGCGGTTTTCTTCGTGCTCGCACCAAGTCATAATCTCGTCGCGACAAAAACCACTGTCTCCACGCACAACGATGCGAACATCCGGCCATGATTGGCGAATGCGTCGGACAATGCGTTCCAGTTCTTCTTTTGTTCCGGCGGCACCATCCTGATCCGCCGTACGCAAGCGGGCGCACAACAGCTGTTCCCCACAAAAAATATACAGCGGCAAATAGCAGTAGCTTCGATAATAGCCATGATAAAAACGCCCCTGCTGAGTACCGTGGATTAGATCATCTGTAGCGTCTACATCCAAGACGATCTCTTCTGGAACTTCACTGAATGACTTCTGAAAGAAATCAATCAAAAGCTCGTCCATAGCGTCACTATTGGCGACAATCTTCTTGTAGCGCGATGAACTTGAGCCCGTCGCAGGTGTCAGTTCAAGACGGTTGAGAGTGCTTTTCCCGGCTCCCATTTTTCCATTGGACTTACCACTTAAAACACTGAGCAAGGCATCATGGCGCAAAACATCATGGTCGTTGAGGTCTTCGTAGCCTAATGCCAGCGCCATGATGCGCTGGCTAATCAAGGATTCGAGGCTGTGGGTAATCATCTCTGGATTGCGATAGTCCGTGAAGCATTGACTCAAACGACGCAATATGCCGGTGCGTTTTTCGACCTCTCGAAGAAGGATGCCACCGCCATCGGAACTGATCTTGATGCCATCGAATTGACCAATAATTTCACGCCGACCAAAGCTATGAAACTCAAGTTGCTCTGTGTTACACTCTGTTTTCATAAGGCTGTTCCTTTCGCGCTATGTAAGTGATTGGTCTCACTACATTTATGCCACGAAATACAGCCTTATTCTATTTATTGGTGAGAAATTCGGGCTAACGCCGCGCCCCCAAATTTCACCGGAGACGACACGGGCGAGTTTTGCACCATGAAAAACGTCCCCACCGTACGAATCCCAGCCTCCGAGCAGCAAAGTCAGTGGCGCATATTGGAATAGAGCTGTTGCGTTATCTATGTTGCTCGCAAGTATTTTTTCCCCTGTGGTGGAGCTGCGCCACGGCTGCCCATCAAGCTCGGAATCCCTCAAAATGGCATCGTAAACTCGATGCGGTAGCTCATGGATCGACAAGGTTCGGCCAGCGACTTGGACGGCAATCCTGGGGAGGAGGCCGGTAGCGGCCAGTTCTCCTTCGATGCGATTTGCAAAAGAACCCACAGAGTCGACCAGAACGGCTTCGGCTTTTCCTGTTGTTTTGTCATAGCCGACGTAATTGTGCCCGCTATTGGCAAAGGTGGCAGGATATATATGCTTACTGCCAGTTACATTTTCGAGGGTTGATTTTATGGATATTGCTACATCGGCCATGGCATTACTCCTATCATCAAAAAAAGGCATCCACCATACTTGATCAATTCCGCTATAAATAAATAGCATAAATAAATTGATTGTATACCGGTAAAAAAATAAATAAATTGTCACAAGTGACAATCAATATATTCATATTCACACAAGTGACAATAGATATACATAATCGAAATCAATAACTACACATATGCCTACCAATTAAAAACACGCATATTAATAAATATAACAATAGGAAGATAGATAAATACAACATATATTTATACCTGTCCAACTTTATCCCATCGAGACTTCATGCAAAACCATATAAGACCACTACAGGTAGCTTCTATAGGAGATAAATCAGGCAAAAGCGCTAAGGTTTGCACAGCATAATGTAGAGGCATTCGGCTCCAAACACAAAAGCGGATAAAACCCCCAGATGCGCCCCACCCCGTCCAGATATCGCACGCACTACATAGTAGTTGCCAAAAAAAGCTAGACGTCTTGACGAAGTAAATAATTCATAAATCGACGTGAGAATCGCTAATGGAGCCCCTCCGACAGACTTAGAATGGAATACAATAGAGAAAAGTCTTAACGGGACCCGTTATGGAAAGAATCGGTTGACAAGAACACTCCCGCTCTTGGTGGGAGGAGGAACGACGCTTTATCATGTTGGATTGATGTTTCTCCTTCTCCATGCGTTGAATCGACTATAATAGCGCTTGCAGGCCTCCTGGTTTATCCAACTATGCTCAAATTCCTCTTCGGAGTTTGGGAGATCCTCCTCGGAAATATTCTCTCTCAGGACTAGCAGGCTCTCTTCGTATGCGGTTGTCGAGAGCTTTGTCTTCATTTCAACACTGTAACGTTGACGGGTTGCATTCATCATTGCCTGATAAAGTGCGTTCCGATGCTTCTTGGCGACGAGGAAAGAATCATGAACCGGTAGCGCAGGGATGTCTTGGTTCGCAAGATCCAGCATGATAGCTTCGGCCAGCATGGAATCGATGTACTGAAGTTTCACCCCGTAGCCAGAGTAAAAATAGCCCTGATCTCGTAGGACACTATGCTTATCTAGCAGCATGTCGATGATCTGTTTGTCGCTGTATTTTGCGAGCTCTGCCACGCGAAGTTTTTCTAGGTAGCAGTTCGCCTGAATTGCACCAATGGCGGAAGATTCGTCATCTGAGTTCAGAACAATATTCAGTGCTCTCTTCAGATATGGTCTGGCTTTCGCCGGAAGACCATCTACGGCATAAACATCACCTGCTGGAATAGGCAAATCTGACTCCAGATACAATAAACAGAAGTGCAGGCCAGAAAAATCAATTTCGACGACGGGCTCATCGTCAATGCGGATGAACTTTCGAAACTTGCTCGGGATTGATTGCCACCATCCTCGGTAGAAACGGCCTCCATGGTCGAAACGTCCATCGTTAAAAACCCTCGATAAAACTGTACGTGTAAAATCAGTAGCAGAGTAGATATCGCTTGGGGCAGATCCTTCGTGTCGTCGATTTATCTCAAGAAAGTTTCCGCCCATCTCTTCATCGAAGACGATTTGATCGCCATGTTGCGGATCTTCTTCGAGAACGATACTGGTTTTCATCTCATGTATCGCTTCGTCGAGAAGATGGCCATCTCCCTGCATCTCAAGCGACAGTCGCAACATCTGCAGATCGTTCTTGTAATCGGTCTGAACAACCTGATTAGAACGGCCTTTATCTCTACTGGTTGAAGAATCTGCGACGCATAAACCAACGTGGTGCTGGGACAGTACGGTGTTGATCTGTTGCAGGTTCTTCTCCATAAGTTCTGTCTGAGGAGTCGGAGTGTACTCGACGAGAACCTTCTTACCATCGACTTTGTCACGAAGGATGATGTTTCTTTCGCCGGGGAAGCGGCTGGGACTGAACTCAGAAAGATCATACTCATTCTTCATCATCTCGATGAACTCGGGCGTTGCTTTCATTCGCGCAGTGCGGAAATACCCTTGCTCTCGAAAGGAGAAGCCCAGCTTGGTCTCGATGTAACCTAATTCGTTCGCGAGGATATCGACTAATTTGACGATGGCATCGTACTTCAGTAGGGGATTCTTGTAGAATTTCAGGGTCTGGTAGGTCTCTTTTTTGCGTGAATAGGCGACATATTTTTCAGGATCCCAGTTGGCTGCCCTGAAGAGGTTCAGCAGGATCAGCCTGAGATTGTCGTCGTACCGTTTATGCCACCTCTGGATAGTACCGCTGGCGCAGATTTTCTCCTTCAGGTCTTTAATCGCAAAATCGACCTCAGGAGCGGTGGACCATAGGTTGCTGTCGAAGGGGGTTGAGTTGTCGTATTTGTTCATATGAGTTGAGATCTTTGCTGTTGAGATTAAATCAAGAAACCTTCAGGTGGGTTTGTCGTGGGTCGTCGAGAATATCCTGATGGATGGTGATTCCATACGAGAGTGCAACACAACTTACCAGCACTACAGAAAACGCTCCAAGGTAATTCTTCAAAATCACTGGGAACCGTGATACCCCAGCCTTAAAACTACACGACCAACGTAAAAAGCTATTCTACAACCCTCCCCATATCTTTACATATCAACAACGACCGTTTATGATATGTAAATATACAGGGAGGGATAATTTCATGGGATACATCGCATACTATCGAGTGAGCACTGCTGGTCAGGGAAAAAGCGGTTTAGGGCTTGAAAGTCAAAAAGCGATTGTCGAGCACTTTGCCGGCGACAACCTTATCGGTGAATTCACTGACATTGCCAGCGCATCAAGCACTAATGGACGCACAGGGCTAGCCAAGGCCATAAAAGAGGCCAACGCTGGCGGACATACGATCATTGTTGCAAAATGTGATCGCCTCAGCAGAAACGTCCGCGATGCTTTAGAGATTTTCGACAGGCTCGAAGGTCGACTAATGGCTTGCGACTGCCCTCAAACAGACCGATTCACATTGACCCTCCTCTTCGCCGTGGCGGAGAGGGAACGTGAGCTTATCAGCATTCGGACGAAAGCTGCTTTAGACGCAAAACGCAAACGTGAAGGACGGCAAAAAATAAACGGCAACCCGCAGAACTTAACTCAAGAAGCGCGTAAAAAAGGTACAGCAGCCCGACAAAGTAAAGCCCGACACGACAACCACCAAGCACGAACGCTGGCGGTCAAATTGCATAACGCAGGACACGGTTTGTCGGAGATAGCTGCCACACTCAACCTCTCAGGGATGACAACTGTTCGAGGTTGCCAATTCAAAGCAACAACCATATCCCGTCTCATCCAGTGAGGTGGCGGCGGCCTTGTTGTAGTTTTCGTCCCCTCCCCCTGTTTCCCTTGCATCTCCCCGCGAAAAGGAAAAAGTGATCGGGTATTTAGCAGACAGGACTCTTGCAGCAGTGGCGATTTACTACAGAACGGATTGAGGAGAAAGGTTTTCCTGCTCCAGAGTCAGACAGTCCTCACCATCGATAAGCATCCGATCAATCAGCGTTGTGAGCTGTGGGCAGTCTTTCTTGATTCGTTCATAATTGCTCAGTACTTTATCCGTCTTCTTTTTGCCATACTCTGCATACTCTGAGAGTACTTCGGCTGTCATCAAATGCGGATGGAGCTCTTTACCGCCAAGTTCATCATGAAGAACCCCAGCGATCCTCCTGAAAATTCTCAAACCACCAAGATCTATATCGCTCCAATGATAGAACGGCACTTCCGCCTCTACTGACCTTCCAAGCAATGTCAGCATTTGGCAAAAGCCTGGAGACGGGAAGCCGCTACTAAAAAGAACAACCCCATTATCAACAATCTCTCTGCAGTGGCGATTATAGGAGGCTAGGTTTTCGATAGTCAGGATATAATCAGGCGTGGTGTTCGCAGAAATCTGCGTAACACTGTCGGGAGCAAATCCAACGTAGGAACGGATCTGCGAACAGTCAATGTGACCGCCGGCTACTTCCATTTTAAGAGGCCCTTTGATAAAGACGGGCTGCGGGAACTTACAAAGCCCCATCGATTCGTAAAGCTCTGTGGGGCTTAAATCCCCTCCGTAGTGTTGCTGCCAGACCTTAGAAAATAGGCCGGAAATTGACTCCATGGTCTTTGAGTTTCCGAGGAATTTAGCGCTGAAGGTGCGAAGATCCAGTCCTTGATGATTGCCGGCTTCGATATGCCATAGGGCGCGAATAAGGTTGAGCGCAGCATCAACATTTCCTGGGTCAATCCGGTTATAAGAAGATGCGGTGCGCCATTTTTTCAGGATTTCTTCGACGATCTCAGTTCCCCACAGGAAGTCACTTGGGATACCGGCCGTAAGTGCGTGGCGGTAACCGTCAACACGGTCGACAGCGAGGGTTACTCCAAGATGATCTGCCAATGTTCGGGGATTTTCTAGAGTGATTTTCTTGAGTAAGTGCCGCTCAGTGAATTTCCCCCAGGTCAATAAAACAGCACCAGTCTTTGCAGCGCTATTGAGCCCCTCGTGGAGCTCATTCTTTAAATCGGGATCAACCGTCCTATAATAGGCTGGCGCCTTTTTCTTGGTGATATGCAAAACTTTCTTGCGCGTTCCGTCAGGCGACTCCTCCCACATCGTCAGCAACTCTTTGAGTAGTTCTAAGGCTGGGGGCATATTCAATCTCCAGCGGCATGTTTAAACGGGCTGTCCGATTGCAACAGGTCGTGCGCCTTGTCGGACAGACAAATCTCTTCAAGGTAAATCTCTGAACCTTCCCGTGAGATCTGAATCATAGTGTCTATCATCGGCGCAATGTGCCACATCTTCTCATCGGGTGCAGCCAACAGGACTTGAAGATTGATACGTTTCATGAATTCAAGGCAGTTGATCGTATTTGATTCGTCGAGTTTAGAAAAAGCTTCGTCAAAAGGTGCAAGGCAAAGACCGCCATATACCTCACCATTGCCTTTTGGGTGAATCATGAAGGCAGTAGTAAGCGATGAGCCGATTGCCACGTAGAAGGGAGTCTGATTTTCTCCCCCCGAGCCCTTTTGAAGTCGATGGGAAAGCGTGGCCACACGCTCGTGGTTGAGGTTATACATTTCAACATCAAACACGTAATATTTCCGGTAATCCTGTATAACCTTGGCCAGCCCTTCATCGTCTTGAAGCGCAGATTTAATAAAGTGAATGGCTTCATGGTGTGGTGACGTATCGTCATTGGCGGGATCAAATAAACCGCCGACCGCCGCTGGGCTCTCTTTCTCGAACGAGAGAGCATAGTCATAGATTTTCTTTAGCTCGGGATCTGGCTTATAACGGAACTGGCAGTACTCATCGTGGAACGGCAGTTTTTTTAAGGCGAAATTGAGGCCTTGGATAGTTTCGCGAACAGATTTCAACCGTTCGGAAAGGCGGCCGACAAAACTGTCGCGGAAAAGTTTTTCCACTTCGAAGAGTGCTCTTTCGGCTTGCCCCCGGTGAGTCGCCAGTTCCGTTTCTTCAAGTTTAACCAGCTCAGTAGAGATGAACACAAAACGATCCCTCATGGTGTGAAGAGCAAGTGACTGCAACTCGTCTGTCGTTGACGGATAGCGGCCAAGGTATTCTTGCAATCCGATCAACAGGTTCTCTTTGTCGCTCTGGACCTGATCTTCTCTGCGTTGTTTTTCTGAATTGAGAAAACCCAGCACAGCAGGAAAAAAGTGTTGCTCGAACGAAAACTTCTCCCGCAACTTATCCATACGGTCAGCAGCATCGGCTAACTCGAGCTCCGGGTGCTCTTCGTGGTGGGCATTTCTGGCAGCAATAAGTACTTCAGACTGCTCAATCTGAGCTTCAATTTCCAATTCGAGTCGAACTTTAGCTGCGTTTTTAGTTTCAATCTTTTCCTTGTAATCCTCGATTTTCTGCAATAGGTCGCCTACCTCCAAGGAGAGATCATCAACCTCTTTTTTTAGCCCGACGCAGTCATTCTGTTCCAGTTGCGCAATTTTTTTGTCAAGACGTAAAATCTCAGACATCTTCTCAGCAAGACGTGTGGCGAGGTCGGCATAGCCCGTCTCTGATTCAGTGAAGAACTGATGGAAATTGCCTAAGGTTATAACGCTAGCTTGGAGTTCGACAAGATGGTCATCAAGGGTTTCAACAGAGTGTGCCTTGTCCTCATAACGCTTTTCCAGGGTCCTCCTCAGATTATCTCGGTTTTTTCTCCCCAAAATAGGGTCGGTCTCATATTTCTGTGTTGTTGTCCCGCCGGAAGTCAACATGAGGTCAGTGGTTGCAGCTCTATTATGTTGCTGCAACTCGGATTCCGTTTCAACACACATAATGTTACCGAGTTGCAAGTTCACATAGGCTCTAGCGTGGGGATCATCCGCTTCAATCAGTTCTGCCAAAGAATTCGGTTGCATTAACGAGGACCATTCTGATGTTCTGGTGGTATTGACCACATGGCTGCCTCGACAGTGCTTCCCTTCGTGCCGGTAAAGGCGAATAGCCTCACGAGCTCTATCAGGGGAAACAATCAGGGCTTCACGTTTCCTCCCCAGAATAGCTTCAATGGTGGCGCGCCACGCCTCATCGGTTACGTCTATCAGGTCACACAGCGGCGTCGCTTGAATCCGCTCTCTGTTCAGCAATTCCTGTAACGCAAGGGTGTTGCGCCCCAAGGGGGATTTTTTCTTTTTCAGCTGGCCAATCCGAGACTGAAGTTCCTCACATTCAGCCTGAAGCGGAGCCATCTTTGTCCACAGGCCAACTTTGAGCCCTTCAAGGCGTTCCATCTCAGGTTTAACACAGTTGATTGCTTCGGCAATGAGCACATTGAGAGACTCCTGATCGTCGAGCCAACTATCTGCCAGCAAGCCGCCATCAGGATTTAATATTTGAATAATTTTACTGGCAATGTTGCGACATGCATCAGATACATGAAGGGTTTTTGAAATAGATTCTAGGCCTAGGCAGGCTCTACGAAAGTCGTTGGTTGTTTTTTGGAGCTGGGTCAGCTCAAAGGAGAGCTGATCTTTGTTCAAATTTTCCTTTTGGAGCTGTTGAGTCACGTCTTGCTGTTGATACTCCAGCGTTTTGATGGCCAACGCCCTGCTTTTAAGCTCTTTTGCGACCGCAACTTTATTCATCTTATCACGCAACTTGTCTATTTTGTCTATGGCTACGTCATATTGTACTTGGGCCGGACCGATAACATCGTTACATTGTTCGATACGAAATGACAGGTCAATATGCTGATTCTGTGCTAGAAGAGTCTCTGCCTTGACGATGCTATCTCCGGTTTTCTGCAAAGCCGCAAGCTCCTCAATCTGCCTGGCCACCTGCTCAGTACGTCTTTTCATCTCCTGCCAGAACTGCAAAGATTCGCGGAGCTCGCGTAAGTCAACAATCCCATCATCAAGCATGTTATCTCGAACAAATTTTGTCGTATCATCTATTGGCTTGAATGCCACTGCAGACATTAGAGCTTTTACAGCGGTTGAGGCGCTCATAGGCATTCCGGGCTCTGCACTCAAGTTGGTATACATCTGGCGAGTAAAGTCTCCAGGACCTTTATTGGGAAGCAGTAACGTGGTGGACTCGTTGAGCTCCCCTTGTCCCCAGGTGAAGGACCGTTGCAACCTGTCTTTGACGTGACTCCATGGTAAAGAGACCAGCCCATCCGTTCTTTGGTCTGTAAAGTCGTCTGTAGAGAGAGGCCTACCGTAGGTGATGAAGTAGCCACAGATCTCTTCTTTTGTCTCGGCCCTAGTTGCGCGAATTGCCATGCCGGCCGTGTAAGTCGCCCCGGTAGCCTCGTCTTCAAAACACAGCGCAAGATAAGTGTTGGAGGTACTGCGTTCCTGAGTGCGTTGGTGTGATCTTGGGTCGTTGATGATCCCCAGGCAATACTCGCGAATCTCCCGCTTGCCATTCGCATTACTACCTTTATTTAGACCGATTTTATTTTTATTGCCGCCAGCCAAAACGGTCTGAACCCCGTCAAGGATTGATGATTTACCCGCAGCATTAGCACCGACTATGGCTGTTGCGCCGTTAATTCGAAGTTCTTCAGCATCAAAAAGGTACCACTGGACCATAATGATCTTGGTAAGCTTTTTCAAAGGGCACCCTCCTCGGAGGTCTCTTCGTCGTTTTCCTCGGCGTCCTCAATGATCTCATCATCGGGTCCGACATCGTTTAGATCATCTGATTGGACAAAGAGGTTCAGAGTATCAAGCCACTCGTTGTTGACAACATTGCGAATGCTAGGCCAGATATGGAAATCAATCACCCTGTTTTCTTCATGCCAGCCACCAATCAAGCCATAATTTTTAAATTTGACAAGAGTCGTCCTCAAGTCACCAAGGTTGGGACGCTCGGAGATGTTGGTTGCGAGGGAGTATCTAGCCAAGAGTTGTTCCGAGTTTGTTTTTGCACATCCGTCGCTAACGTTGTAGGAGCTCAGTGCCTCTTCGTAAATCAACCGAAGAGTCAACAGGAAGAGCGTTTCTTCCTTTTTTAAGGCGAATGAATTTTGGCGCTTTCTCGGCAACGCTCCAGCCATCCCTAAATCTTCTTCAATAATTAGGTCGAAATCAATTGCATCAAGCAGGTTCTGGAAGTAGCCCTTGTTGCCCATAACCAAACGGTAAGCCCTGCGATCACGCTGGTTGGAAAAGTAAATAAATTGTCGCGCCAGCAGTTGGCTAGCCGTTGTCCGCAGCTCTTCTGGGTCAATGTCATTTCGATCAGCATTTTTTTTGAGATCAGTGAGCATTGGAGTTCCTTTCGATGATAAAATCCGGACAGCTGCCCCAGTCAGTCATCAGGGTCGTACCTTTTTTTCGCACCAAAAACGTTGGCTTTGCTGCAGGATTTTTCCGGCTATATCTTGAATATTGTGAGATCTGCAGAAAACAAAGCAGCTCATCAACAGTGCTAACAGTAAGATCCTTACCCTCAATGGCGGTTTGTTCCTTAATTTGCTGGGAAAGATAGTCTGAAACCTTCTGCGGATTGAACTTTCTCTTCTTCATGTACTCACGGATGGCTTTTCGCCGAGCAGCAGCTTCCGGATTCTGAATTTTTGGTTTAAGAACTTGCGGTGCCGGCTGCTCTTTACGTCCCCTGGGGGTCTTGGTACTGAATCGGCTGATACCAGAAATTTGCAAAAGTTTAGCCGGGGCCAAGCAGGGTGCGTCATTCAGATCATTATCGCTAAGAACGGAAATCTGTTGCATGAGATCTAAAATGCGGTTTGAGATACCCGGCATGCTACGGCCAAGAATTTTGACGGTCTCCCCAACGCGTTTTTCCAGTCGAAAGCGGAAGGTGTCGATCTTGGCAAGTCTACGGTCAACACTCTCAAAGACCTTCCTGATATAGCGCAAGTCGCGCCGGAAACGAAAGGAGGCTTCAGCGTGATCAATATTTTGCTGTGTCTGGTATTGCGTTACCAGTTCAGGATAAATATCCTTCGAGTATTCTATAGCACGTAAGGTGTCCAAAATCCGGCTACGAAACCGGAATGGATTGTCCGCTGAATTCAGAGTTTTATAGTCGGCGATCAAAATGTTTTCCACGAAATCATCGAAAAAGTTTTTCAACAATTCTCGTGGTTCTCGTGTGGCAGCCAACTTTTCCTGAACTTCCTTCAGACTGTAAGTGATGTTGCGTAGATGGGTCGTGAACTCCCTGGTACGTGAAACAGCTTCGGTGAAAAGAAGTCCTCGCTCTTTAGGGTCTTTGCAAACGGTATCAAGGTGGTTATAAATGGACAATACTGTAAGGCCGTAGCTCGCCTTTTCGAGGTGTTCAATACCAATCAATGCATCAAGCAATATACTGGCATTCGGGTTCGGAATAATGGCGATATTATAGCCAACCTCTTCCTTCTCTATCCAACCACAACTTAAAAGTCTTCCGTAAATATACTCAGCAGCCTGCCCTGGACTGTCGTAAGTGACGCCCTCGTCCTCATCATCAAGACTGACACCTTGATCTTCCATAAGAAGAACATGCTTAATCTCTTCAAGAATGACCTGACGACTTAGGGCATCTGATTCAGGATTTTCATCGTCGCCAAAAACTGCATGGAGCTGTTTGAGAACCTTTTCAAAAACAAACCGGTTCTTGCCGGCCAGCGGCCGGAAGATCTCATCAGGGAGCTTGCCAAAGATCATCAATGAACATCCTTGATTTCAACAGCGCTTTCGAGAACAACTTGCTGAAGTGATAGAGAGAGCTGTGTATTCTGTGAAAGTGGCATTCCAAAGACCTGCATAGACATGTCCTTAAAAAAACGCCAAGAGTAAAGACGATTAATTTAACTCCTTTCACTACATCTGTCACGCGCTATTGCGTACAAAAGGAATCTTGGCAAGAATCAAAAACACCAACAGCCTAAAATCATGAGGTGTAGTCTAGAGTCATTCTGAATCCTTTAGCTGCCCTAAGCACGTCTTGCCAGTTTCTGCTCCCCTGCATTTAATGCCAGTCATTCCAATGACCAAGTTCGCCCTTAAAATCTACGCCGTAGTCAATCTGATTCAGAATTTCAAGCTTCATGTTTATCGGGTGGGGTTTCATATATCGATTGCCAGAGATTGTCGCCTTTGCGTGTCCCATCAATTCAGCGTGGAGCCTGTCGGTAATATCCATATGGCCTATTGCGGTTCCATAGGTATGCCGCAAACTATGGAAAGACTTTCGGGGACTGTCGTCAATATAACGATTCTCGAAGCCTTCGTGCTTCCCCTTCTGACCGTTATACCAGTCCCGAATATTCGCCTGATACTTTTCATCAGCAGTCCCTTTTGTTAACCGATAGAACAACCGCTGCTGTCCTTCCTGTTTCGTTTGGTCCCAGAAATCGATAAACCCCAACTCTATGAGCGTGTTAGGTATGGGCAGCACCCGTTTACTCGAAGGCGTCTTCAGACTTTTAACTTCCGCGCCATTACCATCGAACCAGTCACATTTAACACACCAGACGCCCTCATCCTGATAAACATCGGTCACCAGCAGTTGACAGGCCTCTTCAAGACGCAGACCACAAAAAAGCGAGAGAAGAGGAACCCAGAAGCGCTCTGGGCGACCCAAGAAGGTCGTATTGTCACGCTCTCCCCAGCGCTTATGATCCATCCGACGTTCCGCCTTAAGCCCTTTGACTAAATTTTCAACGTCCTCTCTCGAATAAGCATCACGTTCCTCATCTTCACGACGCCTCTTCACAACAGTGAAATTAATTCCTGAGGTGACATTGCGCTCAACGATTCCCTCATCAGCAAGCCAAGCGCAAAAGGCTTTCACCTGCCTAAACGCATTCTTGATAGTGGTCTCTGATTGAGGAGTCACATCAGACATCCCCATTATCTGAGAGACAGAGAGCCCTCGATAAGCTTTCGCCTTATTACGATTTGCCGGCAGACGCTTTTGCACGGTAAGGTATTGGTGAACGTCATCTCGACACAAATCTTCGACTCGCTTGTCCCCAACAATCTCGATAAGGTCCGCCAACATGCCTCGATACTCTGCTACAGTTTTCTTCTTTCGCTGACGTTGTCCCGCCAAGGCGTCAAAGTATCGGTCAATCAGCTCGCTCATTTTCGGCCCTACGGGTTTAACTGGAGGTTTCGGCTCAACCTTCATTGGCCTGACACTCAGCGCTTCTGCACCAGTCGCATCATATCCATTATCGTAATTCCCTCTGAGACGCTCAATTTCCACCCCATATGCTGAGATCATCGCTTTAAGCACCCTCCGGTACAGAATGCGAAAACCTTTCTCTTCCACGCCATATTTATCCGCAATAGCCAGCACCTGAAGGTCTAAACCCAGCTGGCAACCTTCTGGAGCAGGAATGTCACCCGCCGCTAAACTTTGGCGAAACAGCCTGATCTTGTTTTCGTAATGCAAAATAAGACGCTCTCGCTGCTCAACAGTCGTCGTTCCTCCACTCAAGGGAAATGCGCCTTTCAACTCAGCCAAGTCAGAGTTCCAATCAAACGGCACAGCCATTTGCGGTTTAGAATAAGCAACATCTACCAACGATGAACCTTTGTCACGATGATGTTCCACATTATCCAAAAACGTCTGTACATAGTTCTGGACTATTTGCTCTATCTCTTCGGGACTCAATACACCACTCCTGATTTTTAGTGCTACACGATCGAATGCCGCTGACCATTGGCGCACGAGTGCCATGGCTTCGCATTTCTGCGTGCAGCGAGTTGACTTCCAGATCTGAGAACGGAAAAAGTATCGACGTATGTCGATTGGGACAGTGCGGCGAAAGTAGTAAACCTCACCACGCCGTAGAAGATGTGTCGCTCCCATTTAATCTCCGATGTAGCAAATGCTGTAGCACTTGCTGTCAAGGGAGCAATATCAAAAGAGCTGAAACACGAAAAAGTAAGGCCCAGTCTACGTTTTCAACTGGGCCTTACTTTTATTGGTGGCGGTGCAGAGATTCGAACTCCGGACACTGCGGATATGAGCCGCATGCTCTAACCAACTGAGCTACACCGCCGTACTATGTTAACCGTTGCCGGTTTATTGTTTGGTTGCGGGGGAAGGATTTGAACCTCCGACCTTCGGGTTATGAGCCCGACGAGCTACCAAACTGCTCCACCCCGCGTCAAAGCGAGGGGAAATCTACGCGTTTAGCGCGCTCTTGTCAAGACAAAAAGTTCCCCCGTTCACATTCTTTTTTAAGCACTGATTTTTTTGATGAAGCCGTCCGTGGACGCTTTCTTTTTTAAATCCTGCTTGAGGGTTTCAGCTTCCGCCTTGGTTGCCACCGGGCCGACCAACACCCGATACCACACGCCTTTTTTACCGAGATCAGCCTGACGCACCACGACCGGAAAATCCTTACCCAGTTTAGCACTCATGGTCTCGGCATCTTGGCGATGTTTAAATGACGCCACCTGAACCGCATAGCCAACGGCCGTAGCGGTAACGGCTGTCACCGGTTGCGGTTGCACCACGACCGGCGCAGTCACCACCTCTTTGGCAGGCACAGCATCCGTCACCGCAGTCGCAGGTACGACCGGCTCAGTCGCAGGTGTGTCTTGTTCCGCATCATGATTGATCCCACTGCCTAAAGGCATCTGTTCAACCGGCGGCAACAATTCGCGTAATGGATCGTTTGAGGTCGGCTGCTCGGCAAGCTCAGTGGTGGCGTCAGCGGCCTTATCGTCCGGCACCGGTGCTTCCGGAGCGGAGTCAGGCAGCGCTTGCGGTGCTGCGGTTTTCGGTTGCGGCGGCAGCGGAACCGTTTGAATCTGTGTTGTTTCCACAGCGGGTTTACCGCTTTTACCAACCATCAAGCCCAGGGAAAAACTGACCAGACACAAGACGACGACCAGAATCAGAACAGTGATAAAACGACGGCCATTGGTCTTGGGGTCACGCCGACTGTAATCCACTTGAGACATCACTTACCTCCGAGTTGCTTACATTTTTTCCGGGGCGGAAACCCCGAGAACTGTGAGGGCATTGGACACCACTTGTTTAACAGCATTAACCAGATATAACCGCGCCTGGCTGACATCGACATCATCGACAATCACCCGATGCTGGTTGTAGTAGCTGTGGAACTGGGCAGCGAGTTCCTGAAGATAAAAGGTAATCTTATGCGGCTCATAATTCAACGCTGCGGAAGCAACCACTTCGGGATAGCGTGACATCATCTTGGTCAGCTGCAACTCTTCGGGCAAAGTCAGGGTATCGAGCTTGACCTCGCTGCCGCCGAGCAGAGCAATCCCGCTCTCTTCGGCATTACGATTAATACTGCACACCCGGGCATGGGCGTACTGAACATAATAAACCGGATTTTCAGTGCTCTGCTTTTTAGCCAGTTCAAGATCAAAGTCGAGCTGACTGTCGGAGCGACGCATAAGGAAAAAGAACCGGCAGGCATCTTTGCCAACTTCATCCACCACTTCTTTGAGAGTGACAAATTTCCCTGCGCGAGTACTCATGGCAATCTGATCACCTTCGCGCAACAGATTGACCAACTGCACCAGAATGATCTGAAGATCTTCCGGATTGCGTCCCAGCGCAGCAAGGACCGCTTTCATGCGCGGCACATAGCCATGATGGTCAGCCCCCCACACATCGATAACAATATCGAAACCGCGCTGATATTTTTCCCGGTGATAAGCCACGTCCGAAGCAAAATAGGTGGTGGCCCCGTTGGAACGAATCAGCACCCGATCTTTGTCATCGCCAAAGTCCGTGGTACGGAACCAGATGGCACCGTCCTGCTCGTACGTGTACCCATCGCGAGTCAGGGCATCAATGCCCTGCTTGACCAGATCACGATCATAGAGGGTCTGCTCGCTGTACCAGTTGTCAAAACGGATGCCGAACTGCTGCAGGTCGGCGTCAATACCCTGACGAATCGCTTCGCCGCCCTCGCGGGAGAACCAGGCGATGGCGTCACATTCTTCCATGTCGAGAAAACGTCGCCCTTCGCGATCGAGAACCTGCTGGGCATAGTCGCGAATGTAATCGCCCTGATAGCAATCTTCAGGAAAGTCAATTTCCTGTCCGTTCAGTTGGCAATAACGCAGATAGATGGAGCGCCCAAGGGTGTCCATCTGATTCCCGGCATCGTTGATGTAGTATTCGCGTTGCACCTCGAACCCGGCTTCCTGAAGCACCGAGGCAACAGCATCACCAGTGGCCGCACCACGGCCGTGACCGATATGCAGCGGTCCGGTGGGATTGGCACTGACAAACTCCACTTGGACGCGTTTGCCAGCGCCAACATCACATTTACCGAAACCGGCGCCCTGGGCATAAATCTGATTCAACGCTTCATGCCAGCAGGACGCACTGAGAAAAAAGTTGATAAAACCGGGGCCGGCAATTTCAACCCGATCCCAGAGTCCTTGCTGTTTTTTCAATTGTGCGACAAGAATTTCGGCAATCTGTCGCGGCGCCTTTTTCTCTGTACGCGCCATGAGCATAGCGGCATTGACAGCAAAATCGCCATGGTCACTGCGGCTGGGCACCTCAATGGCAAAATCGGGAATTTCATTACTGGTCAGCGTTTCTGCGTCGAAGCATTGACGCAATGCCAACTCAACCGCTTCTTTCAAACGTGTTTTCATTGATCCGTTACTCTTCGTAGGCAAATCCGGTGTTTATTCCGGAAAACTTTTGGTGCTCAGCGAATTTCCTCATCTGAAATCCCTGACAAACAAAATAGGGGACCAAGCGTCCCCTATACAAATACAGTCAGAACCGCCTGTCCAGATTAGCGCAACAGCGGGTTCACGACGGTCTCCTAATGCGTTGACGGAGAGAACTGGTAAATTATTTCTCCATCGCGTACCAGATTGAAGGTGCTGCGTGCCACCTGCTCCATGTAACGCTCATCATGACTGAGCGAATCGATCTCATTGCGCAGTCGTGTATTCGCCTGCTGCAGTTGCTCATAATGCGCCAGCAATTGAGCTTGATGCTGCTGAACCTGATGCAAACGCAATGCTCCCTTCTCGCCGAATAAGGCGAACCCGAGTCCTACCACTGCCACGGCAATCAATAAGAAAGACCGTGATTGAGTGAGGTTTTTTTTCGACTCTGTGGCCGGCGCCGAGGTCATCGTTGAGGGTTCCAGCGTGCAGCAAGAAAGACAGTTTACACACAATCCGATAATCCCAATAGTTTAAGACATCCTTTATGTTTGTTCAACCGTTTATTCCGGTCAAAACAACGGCCAGCGATGATCGCTTCGATCACAGACAATGCACACCATCGCCACCGCCGTCGAAAGCTCAACAGAGATTGATTCTGTTTGAAAAAAAAACTATCCTAAAGAAAGTGTTGCCAAAACCATCTGTGCCAATGGCAGCACTCGCAACACCACATAAAGATCACCTGCGGGCGGTCAAGCTGACGGAGCAATAAAAATCAAACCGAGTCCGTTCAACGTTTGATGTCCTCCGCTGACAAATGCGACCACCCTTGCCTGCGATTAAAACGAAACCGAGGATGCCATGGCTCCACCCACACAGACCACGCCGGAAGGCGAGGTCGTCTCAAAAGAACAAATCGCTCGTCCGCCACGCTACAATGTCATCATGCACAATGATGATTACACGACCATGGAGTTTGTGGTTGAGGTGTTGGAGAGCATCTATCGCAAACAACCGGCGGAAGCCACCCGCATCATGCTGGCCATCCATCATGAAGGGCAGGCGGTTTGCGGCAATTATCCCTTTGAAATTGCTGAGACCAAAGTTGAACAAACTCATCGCCGGGCACGCAGCGCCGGTCACCCACTCCGCTGTTCCATTGAAGAGGCTTGAAAGGATTCTGTGTCGTGACATTCAGTAAAGAAGTTCAGATTATATTTTCCCTGGCAGTGCAGGAAGCTCAACACCGCCACCATGAGTATCTGACGACCGAGCATATCCTCTACGCCATGCTCTACAACGATGATTCGCAAAAAATCATCATCAACTGCGGTGGCGATGTCGACAAGATCCGCCTGGATCTTGACCAGTACTTTGATGCGGAAATGGAGACGGTTCCTGAGGATGCGCAGCAGGTCCCGGAACAAACCGCCGCATTGCAACGGGTGTTACAGCATGCTGTCACCCACTGTAGTGCCGCCGGCAAGGATGAAGTCAACACCAGTGACATCCTGGTCTCCATCCTCAGTGAAGACAAAAACCACTCCACCCAACTGTTATCGACCATGGGCATTGAACGCCTTGATGTGCTCAATTACATCTCCCACGGTATCGGCAGCCAGGGGAATAAGCCATCCACACCCAAAACAAAGGACGCGTCCGAGAAAAAAGAGAAAGGTGCGCGCAAGAAAACCGCTCTGGAGAATTACACCGTCGACCTGCGCCAACGGGCGCGTGACGGCAAAATTGACCCACTCATCGGCCGCAAAAATGAACTGCAGCGCACCATGCAGGTGTTGTGTCGTCGCCGAAAAAACAATCCGATTCTGGTCGGCGAACCGGGTACGGGAAAAACGGCTCTTGCCGAAGGTCTGGCCACCCTGTTTGAAGAGGACAGCGCACCGGACATCCTTAAGGACTGCCAGATCTATGCCTTGGATATGGGGGCCTTGCTGGCCGGAACCAAATACCGTGGTGATTTTGAAGAACGCCTTAAGGCGGTTCTCAGTGAGTTGGCCGAGCAGGAGCAACCGGTTTTGTTTATTGACGAAATCCACACCATCATCGGTGCCGGATCCACGTCCGGCGGATCCATGGACGCCTCCAACATTCTCAAACCAATGCTGGCATCCGGCGACATCCGCTGCATCGGTGCGACCACCTACGACGAGTACAAGACCCTGTTTGAAAAAGATCGCGCGCTGTCGCGACGCTTCCAGAAAATTGACGTGCATGAACCGAGCGTTGATGAAACGGTGGCCATCCTTCAGGGGCTACGCAGCCACTACGAAAAATTTCACACCATCCGCTACAGCGATGAGGTATTGCGCGCCGCAGCGGAGCTGTCGAATCGCTACCTCACCCATCGCCACCTTCCGGACAAGGCCATCGACCTGATCGATGAAATTGGGGCCCGGTTGCGCACCCAAGGCAGTCGACGTCAGACGATCCGGGTCAAGGACATTGAAACGATTGTTGCTGAGATGGCCCAGATCCCGCCACGGTCAGTCTCCCGCGATGATCGCAAGCAACTGCAACACCTGGAGCGCAAACTCAGGCAACAGGTATTTGGCCAGGATCCGGCGATCCACCAGGTGGTCCGCTCGATCCTGCGTGCCCGCGCCGGACTCGGCCATCCGGAACACCCCATCGGCTCATTTCTATTTGCCGGTCCCACCGGCGTCGGCAAGACCGAAGTGGCTCGCCAACTGGCCCAGCAGCTCGGAGTCGCTTTTACCCGCTTTGACATGAGTGAGTACATGGAAAAACACTCGGTGGCTCGGCTGATCGGTGCACCACCGGGCTATGTGGGCTTTGATCAGGGTGGCTTACTCACCGATGCCGTCATCAAAAAACCGCACACAGTGCTGCTGCTCGACGAAATCGAAAAAGCCCATCCCGACCTGTTCAACATCCTGCTGCAGATCATGGATCACGGCAGCTTGACCGATAACAACGGCAAAGTCGCGGATTTTCGCAATGTCATCCTGATCATGACCAGCAATGCCGGAGCTCGCGAATTGAGCACCACGCCAATCGGATTTAACGCCGCCCTGACCGGCAGCCCGGACCACGCGCTGGAGAAGGCTTTCTCACCGGAGTTCCGCAACCGGCTCGATGCAACAATTATTTTCAGCGCCCTGCAACCGCAAGCCATTGACAGCATTGTCACGAAATTCATTGGTGAGGTACGCCAGCGTCTGGCGGAAAATCTGGTCACTTTGAAGATCAGCAGCGCCGCCCGCCACTATCTGGCCCGCGAAGGGTTTGATCCGGCTTATGGAGCTCGTCCACTGGGCCGATTGATTCAGGAAAAAATCAGTGACCCGCTTTCTGATGCAATTTTGTTTGGTGAACTCAGCCATGGCGGCACCGTGCACATCGGCTGTCGCAACGACACGCTGACGTTCCGTTTTGAGCCTCGCGACAAAGACAAGGCAACCAACGGCTGATGACTATTTTTGCCTTGGGAAATGAGCTGGTTTTCCCAGCCCCGCGTCTGGCGGAAGAGACCGGACTTCTTGCGGTGGGTGGCGACCTGCAGCCAGCCCGTCTGCTCCTTGCCTACAGCTGTGGCATCTTCCCCTGGAACCACCCGGAAGATCCCCTGCTATGGTGGTCGCCGGACCCCCGCTGCATCCTTGAACCGGGGGACTTGCACATCGCGCGCCGTCTGGCCAAAAAACAGCGCCAGGGGGACTTTACCATCAGCTATGATCGCGATTTTGAAACCTGCATTCACCACTGCGCAACGACAAATGATCGCGGCGAATCAACCTGGATCAGCCCGGATATCATGTCAGCCTATATTGAACTGCATCGTCTCGGTTATGCGCATTCTGTGGAGTGCTGGATCGATGGTGAGATGGTCGGTGGTCTTTACGGGCTCGCCATTGGGCGCTGTTTTTGCGGTGAATCCATGTTTCACCGCGCAACAGATGCTTCAAAGCTGGCCTTCATCGCTCTGGTTCAATCGCTGCAACCCTTGGGCTATCGAATGATCGACTGCCAGCTGCCCACAGAACATCTGCATTCGCTGGGGGCTAAAGATATCCGTCGTGACGATTTTCTCTCCAGATTGGATCAGTGCGAACTGTGGGAGAACGGTCTGGTGGTGCCGGGACGCTTTCCGTTCACGCCACCGGATCAAGCCAGTCCAGACACCAAAAGGTAGGATGGCACAAACCTAGCGCCATTTTTTCCAGGGATCTTCAAACTGTTGGTTATGGTAGTGTTGCTCGCGTAACCAGGCATCAATCTCGGCATTGGTCATACGCCCCTGCTCAATAAAATATTGACCATAACGCTTCTGCAACTGACGCTGGTAGCGCAGCAAAACCTGAACTTGAAACTGGGTCAGGTAACCAAGCTCCACCGCCCGGGCACCAAACCGTCCGCGCCGACCGTGGTAGCGATTGATTTTTTTGACATCTTCAGCGCTCAACCACCCCCACCGCTCAGCCAGATCACCAAGCACAGGCCGCTGACGGCGTTGCCAGACCAGCGCTTCAATCATCTCGGAATAACTGATGATGCCGCGATAATACAGATAGAGCCCCAACTCAAGATGGCGACGGGGCAGTTCATAACTGCTTGAAGCGCTATCGGACTCGGCTTTAGGCTGCCGCCAGGACGAAGAACGTGACGGTTGACTCCGAGGCGTGAAACCGGCCTGTTGATCGGCGGGGCACCACAGGCGTTTAATGGGGTCGGCTGTAAAGGACTGCAGCAATTGATACGCTTCACTGACGTCGCGAAACAGCTCGGTCTGCTGCTCATATTCATGAGGCTCGGCATCCACCAGGCGATCCGGGTGGGTCTCTTTGGCACGCTGTCGATAGGCCGTTTTGACCCCACTGGGCTGAATATAAAACAGAAAGTCACGATTCAACAGCAGATCAGATCCAAACAGGACCCGGCAGGCTTCGAGCAACTCTGTTTCAGCAAACATTGACATAGGCCTTCCCAGCAAAAAAATCACGCAATCCAAACAACATCCGAGCGATTTTGGTCATTATACTGGAACCACAGCAGAAGCAAAGTTTAAAATCCGTTATTCCGTGCCACCGACCTCGTCGTGCCGGATACTCTCCGCCTGCTCTGCGCAATAATGAACAACAAACTGTTCAGCACTTAAAGCACTGAAGCCGCGCCCCTGATCCGCCCAGCGCAATGCCGTCTGCTGTTCCTGCGCTTCAAGGGGGCCACAGCCGTAACTCTGCGCCAATCGTTGAACAATATGCAGATAACCATCCTGATCCAAATTTGGGACATCGAGCCATAAACCGAAATAGCCTTCCAGTTGCCGCCCCTGAAGCGAGGCACCGGCTTCATTGGTCATCGTCACGTACAAGCGGACATTGGTTGGACAGCCCACCAGACCACGATTGAGCAAAGCCAACAACGATTGGTATCCGGCCGGATTTGCCGCGGGATCAATATCTTCACACAAAACAACAAACTGCAGCGGCACATCTTGCAACCAGCGCACCAGCGCTTCAACATCCTGAAGATAACCGGTACGAATCTCGACAACACGCAAGCCCTCAGCAACAAATTGTGGCAACAAGCCACGCACCAGAGCGGTTTTTCCTGTTCCCCGCCCCCCACGAATCAGCACATGGTGGGCTGGAAGCGCCTGAATAAAATGGGCGGTATTATTAATAATTGACGCCCGCTGCGGCTCTAAACCGACCAACTCTTCCATCGGCAACAGATCCACATCCAGCAAAGGCCGCAACCCATCGCCTTGCCAATAAAATGCCGCGGCCCGGGTAAACAGTTCCGTATCCATATCTTCCTCGGCAAAACCACTGGTCAAGCGTGCTTCGCCAAGATCAATAAGCCGGTCAATCCGTTCGAGGAGATAATCCCAATCAATTTCCAACTCACCAAAGGCCATCACTGTCCTCCTTAGCAAAACGAGACTGCTCAATAGGGTGCCACCAGTTTACCTGATCTCCCTTTATCTCGCATCTGTCAGACGTGTACGCTGGGCAAAAATATGTTATGTTCAGCGATTCAATCCACGGTTAAAAATACTGACACAACCGAATGCCTTGTCTACAGAAGCGCTCGTTCAACACCGGCCAGGAGAATGATGATGAAAAACACCGAGGAACAATTTTATGCGATTGTCGCTCCCGGCTTTGAATCAGCCTGTGCGGACGAACTGGAAAAACGTTTACAGGTGCCGATGACCATCGAGCACGGTGGTGTCAGCTTTCACGGCAAACTGCGTGAACTGTATCTGGCCAACCTGTGGTCGCGGTGTGCCAGCCGCATTGTTGTGCGTCTGGGCCATTTCAGTTGTCGCGATTTTCCAACCTTATACCGCAAAGCGGTCCGTCTCCCATGGGGCCGTTTTCTCAAACCGGGAACCGCTATCGAGGTGCGTGTCACCTGTCGGCAATCGCGCCTCAACCACAGTGGCCGCGTCGCCGAAACAATCAGCGATGCCATCAGTAAAGCCCTTGGCACGCCGGTGCCGCAACAGGACATGTCATTTCGCCAACAAATCCTGCTCCGCCTTGACAACGATCACTGCCAGATCTCTATCGACAGCAGTGCTGAGCGACTCCACCGCCGCGGCTATCGTCAACAGATGACCCCGGCGCCATTGCGTGAAACTCTGGCTGCAGGCTGCCTGCTTCATTGTGGCTGGCTTGGCAACAGTGACTTTCTCGACGCAATGTGCGGTTCGGGCACCCTGGCCATTGAAGCCGCTCTGATTGCCGGCGACCTGGCTCCGGGACGTCAGCGCACGTTTGCCTTTCAGCAATGGCCCGGCTATCGAGAAAATTTGTGGCACACCGTTTTGAGCGAAGCGGAACGTCAGCAGCACAATCCATCCATCACGATTACCGCCAGCGATCAGGATGAGCAGGCCATTCACGCCGCCAAAATCAACGCCAAAGCCGCCGGTGTCGACCAGTGGATCCAATTCGAACAGTGCCCCTATCAACAGCAACACCGTTCCGGGACGCACGGTTTATGGCTGAGCAATCCGCCCTACGGCGAGCGCCTGCATCAGATACAAACCACACCACAGCTGTTTCAAGAACTTAACCACCATTTCGACGCCAACTTTTCCGGATGGCAGGGCGTGATGATTCTGCCTCATCCGCTGCGAAGAATGCCAGAACCGCAATTGCAGTTTCGCAACGGCGGTCTGCCGGTGGCACTCTACCCGTTACACCTCACATAAAAAAACGCCCCTATCACATCTGACAGGGGCGTTTTTTGTTCAAGCGCAAACGCAGGCTACTCAGTACCCAGGCTGGCACCGATGTGGCCAACAGAACCAATACCGCTCAATGCGAAGCTGACCATAATCTCATGGTCTTCGATGCGATCCCGATAGCTAACAAACACGCTCCAGCACTGAGAACGGTACTCCAGCGCCACCATATTTTCCAGACGATGGTTTTCCACCAGATCGTGACGGTACTCGTAGGTAACAAACAACGGATCAAGCCAGTCAACCGCCAGGGTCGTGGCCAGATATTCCGAATCGTCCTCTTTGTAACGGTAAGACGCGGTGTAACGATGATCATCGCTATAACGAGCACCAAACTCGGCGGTGAATTTACTCAATTCATTGCGGTGCGGATCGTAATAGCTGTCGACATCAAACGTCCACCGGTTGCTGGGCCGCACAATCAGCTCACCACGGATATCGGAAAAGCGGTCTTCGTCTTCTTTCTCTTCCCGATCACGGCGACTCAGCCAGATATCATAGGTTTGAGACAGGCGGAAATAGACCAGCTCAAGGTAGGTGGGTGAACCGTTTTCCGAATCAAACCGACCCACCAGGCGGTTGACCAACGCATATTCCACTTCGTTGGCATTTTCGACACGGTCAGCACTATCAAAATAGGGCAGGTCGTCCTGTTTTTTGTTCGGCGTATAATAATAAGTGGCTTCCGGTTCAACACTGTGCTTGAGCTTGGTCAGCCCTGTGGTTGCACCCAACGTAAAAATACGTGAGACGCGGGTGGAAACACGGGTGGAGAAATCCATATTTTCCGCATGTTCAAACCCCGGCCCTTCACTTGACGTCCAATAAAGTCGCTCGCGATAACCGATTTCCGGCTCAATTTCAGCCACCATGCCCGGCTGGAAAATTGCGGAAAGCGCCGGGCGAATATCCATCCGCTCCCCCTTCAAACCTTCACGTCGCCAGAAATAGGTTGAGGTTGCATCAAGCTTGGCATAAAACGGCGTCTGACCGATACGGGTGCGGTTGTAATCGAGCTGAATTTCCGGCAGCCGCTGCAGGGTATGATCATTGTCCGCGTCCTCTTCGAGATCTTTGGTATAAAGCAGCTCAGCGGTCATGTTCCAGTTGCCCCATTGACGACTCAGAGCCACGGTGGATTCCACTTCATCCTTGTCGTACTCTTCGGCCACGGTACCGAAATCCTCAAAATACTCACGGTCGCTGACATACTCAACATCGGCACTAAAACGGAATTGCCCCGGCAATGTGCCGAGATGTTCCCAGCGGTAAGCAAAGCGGTCGTCCAGATCGGCATAGCCTGAATCGCCATACCCGGAAATATAATAGAGATCAGCTTCACCTTCATTGTCATCGCCAAAGATGTAGCGGTAGTTCAGACCGGTGCCGATGCCCATATCGGAAAAATAATCAACATACAAGGTGGCATCCATGTTGCGTGCCAGCACCTGATAATAGGCGAGGGAAAGCTGCATACCCCGTTCGCTGGAATAGCCAAAGCCGGGCATTAAAAAGCCCGACTCGCGCTCCACTTTTACCGGATAAGCCAGATAGGGGGTGTACAACACGGGAATATCATGGAGGTAAAAGGTCACGTGTTTGGCTTTGGCATAGCCACCAACAGTAACATTGACCTCTTTGGCGGCAAATTTCCACGCCGGCACGTCACCATCGCAGGTGGTAAAAGAACCGTTACGGATGCGATATTTTTGCTCGCCAAGTTTACTGATCTCCTGCCCGGCAAGGTGAAAATTGTACGAGGAGATAAAACCATGTGCCTGCTGAGCAGTACCAACGCTGGTGCGGATGTTGACATCCATCTGTTCGCCCTGCAGTTGGCCGTCAACATCACGCAGATCAACATGGCCTTCGGCTTCGGCATCACCGGTTTTGGTGTTGTAGCGAACCTTGTCTGCAAACAGTTGCGTTGTGCCCTGCTGCAGATCAACCTTGCCCTCAGCCGTATAGGTCGCTGTGGCCTTGTCATAGTCGAGAGAATCAGCCTGCAGGGAAACCGGTTCATCACTTTCGCCAGGCGTTGCCGCCACGACCGTGCCAACAACACTGAACAGCAACACCACAACCCACGCAGAACACCGCATCCAAACTTTACCCGTCACAGTTCCCCATCCATTTCTTCCAAGTTACATGTTGATATCAACCAGTCCCGACAGGCAGCGACCAAAAACAGGGAACCCGCCACAACAACAAGGTCATGCTCCCCGCACCGCCGTAACGCCGCCTCCAGCGCAACCGTCGGCGAATCCCAGACAGAGGCCTTGCAGCCATGCTGCCGTAGATGAGTCGCTACGCGGTCTATCGGATACGCCTGTTCTATCGGAGGTTCAACACAATAGGCCTGTACGACAAACGGCATTAGGGAGGCCACAACAGCCTCCACGTCCTTGTCCGCTTTAAACCCGACCACCCAATGAATCCGCTGCACAGTGCGACCACGCAGATAGTCAGCCAACGCTTTAGCGCCAGAGGCATTGTGCGCACCATCAAGCAGAATGCGCTCTCCAAACCACTCCAGGCGCCCTGGCCAGCGGGTATCCGCCACGGCATCACGCACCACCTGCTGTGTAGCCTGCCAGCCATGCGCAGCCAGATGCGTCACCACCATCAACGCCACGGCAAGATTATCGCACTGGTGCCGGCCCGGTAATGACGGTTGCAGCGCCTGCCAGCAGTGAGTGGCCGTTGTCACCCGGCAGCCGCTTACGTTCTCGTCCACGGAAAAATCACGACCAAAACACAAACAGGGCGCGGTCAGCGCCTTTGCCTGGGCAGTGAGAACAGCCAGAGCAGCCTCCTGCTGAGGCCCGATCACCACCGGGATCCCCGGCTTGATGATCCCGCCCTTTTCCGCGGCGATCTCGCCCAGACTGCCACCAAGATAATCGCCGTGATCGTCGCTGACCGGCGTGATTACCGAAACAAGCGGCGTCACGACATTGGTGGCATCGAGACGCCCACCCATGCCCACCTCAAGAATCACCAGATCGACATTTTGCCGGGCAAAATAAAGAAGTGCCAACGCCGTCGTAAATTCAAAAAACGTCGCTGGCACCTGAGAATTGTTTTGACGAAGCTCATCAACCAGTGCCGCCAGATCATGATCAGCGATCGGCTGGCCGTTTATCCGAATGCGCTCATTAAAGCGATGGAGATGGGGCGAGGTATAAACGCCCACCCGATAACCAGCCTGCTGGTAAATGCGACCGAGAAACGCGCAGACTGAGCCTTTACCATTGGTCCCGGCAACATGAACAATGCCGTAGCTGTTCTGAGGCTGCCCGACGGAATCAAGCAAGGCACGGATATTCTCCAGTCCCAGCTTGATTCCGAACATCTGGAGGCCATAAAGAAACTCCAAGGCCGCGTCGGGCGTCATCATCAACTCTTGGTAAAAATACGCAATACCTGGGACAAGCGCTGTTTCATTTCTTGACGACGGACAATCATATCGATCATACCGTGCTCAAGCAGATATTCCGAACGCTGGAACCCTTCGGGCAGTTTCTGGCGAATGGTCTGTTCGATGACGCGCGGGCCGGCAAAACCGATCAGGGCACGCGGTTCCGTCATATTGATATCACCGAGCATGGCGAAACTCGCGGTCACACCACCGGTGGTCGGATCGGTCAATACAGAAATAAACGGAATTCCTGCGGCTTTGAGTTTGGCCAGAGCCGCACTGGTTTTGGCCATCTGCATCAACGACAGGATACTCTCCTGCATACGCGCACCACCACTGCAGGAAAAGACAATCACCGGCGTGTTTGTTTCCAGGCCCTTTTCAATGGCACGCGTAATTTTCTCGCCAACCACGGACCCCATACTGCCGCCCATGAAGCTGAAGTCAAACACCGACACAACAACGGGCAAGCCATCAATGGTCCCTTCACCGCAGACCACGGCATCGCCACCACCGGCTTTGGTTACCGACGCTTTGATGCGATCTTTGTATTTTTTGGAATCTTTAAAGTCAAGAAAATCGACGGATTCCAGTGCAGCGTCCATTTCAACAAAGGAATCAGCATCAAGGACCAGATCAATGCGGGCACGGGCACTGATACGAAAGTGATAATCACATTTGGGGCAGACATTCAGATTACGCTCAATTTCCTTGGCGTAGATGATTTCAGAACAATTTTTACATTTAGTCCACAAGCCCTCGGGCATCTGGACGGTCTTTTTTTCAACAGGCGCGATAGGCGCTTTTTTTCGGCTAAACCAGGACATGAGTTACCTCATTGTAAATCGGTTGCACGGCTCACCCCCTGTTTGAGCTCCGCCACAAAACGGCGAACCTCCTCCTGCAAACAGGGCGACTTTGCGTGCTGTTGAATAACTTTGACCAAAGCGCTTCCCACCACGACGGCATCCGAGAAACGCGCGATTGCAGCAGCATCCTGTTCGGTGGTAATGCCGAAGCCAACGGCGACCGGAACAGGGCTGTGCGCTCGAAGCTGCACCACTTGTGATTCAATGGCAGAGCCATCCACCTTACTGGTTCCTGTCACTCCGGTCATCGACACATAGTACACAAAGCCCTGAGCTTGTTTCATCAACTGGGCGGCACGATCCGGCGGTGTTGTCGGAGCCAACAGGGTGATCAGGTGGACCCCCTTGGGTTTCAAGTGGATGTGCAATTCCTCCCGTTCCTCTGCTGGCAGATCGACCAGCAACAGGCCATCAACGCCAACTTGGGCAGCTCGATCAGCAAAACGCTCGAGTCCATAACAGAATACGGGATTATAATAGCCCATCAACACGATCGGCACCTGGCTGAACGAACGAACCCGTTCAACCAGATCGAGAACTGAATCGAGAGTGGCACCCGCAGCCAGCGCCCGCTCGGAAGCGGCCTGAATGGTTGGGCCATCGGCCATCGGGTCGGAAAAAGGGACGCCGAGTTCAATGAGATCAGCTCCGGCATCAACCAACGTGGCGATGATCTTCTCCGTGGTATCCATATCGGGATCACCGGCGGTAATGAACGGTATCAACGCTTTGTGGTTGCTTTGTTTCAGTTGTGCAAAAGTTTCTTCAATTCGACCCACGACACTCTCTTTTCTTCAGCTCAATTTTGCTAGTGTAGTTCAACGCTGTCGACGCTTTCAACCGTTTTCTAACAGCGTTTGCATTTTCAATCGTCTTGTTCCACGGAGCAGCTAGGCTTGAGCCAACTGACGCGCTCGGCTTAACACCTCTAAAAAAAGCGGTTCAGTCATACGGCCGGTCTGCACGTTATAGCGACTGGTGTGGTAACAGGACAGCAGATATTGACCATTGGTCAGTTCAAAACAGCCATTATGGGCAAAAGGAAAATCCGCCAACCGCTTGATCATTCCTCGCTCTTTCAACAGGTGTAACACACTGATGAAGGCATCGCGTCCCAAAGCGAGGATCACCCGAACCGATGTCAACTGTTGCCATTCACGCAGCAGATAATCGCGGCACTGGTGGAATTCCTCTGCCAGCGGCTTGTTGCCGGGTGGAACGCATTTGACGGCATTGCTGATGTACAGATCCTTGAGCCGCAACCCATCGTCACAGGATTCCGATTGCGGCTGATTGCTTAATCCGGCCTGATATAAAAGGGGGTACATAAAATCACCGGCACCGTCACCGGTAAACGGCCGTGCGGTGCGATTCGCCCCATGGGCACCGGGGGCCAATCCCACCAGCCAGATGCGGGCATTGACATCGCCAAATCCCGGCACAGGGCGGTTCCAATAGTCATCACGCGACCGTCCCCCTTTGGGTGGCAGCGTCGCCAGATAGCCCGTCAAACGGGAACAGCGCCGACACTCGGTTAATTCCGGCAACAACGGATCACGCAAAACCATCAGCTCTCCGTCGGCTTGGGGCCTGCAGGTTTGCGGCGACGGGGGCGACGACGTTGCGGTTTATCCCCCGGTTTGGAGTGCCCTTTCGCAGCCCCCTTAATGGACGACTTGTTGGACGACCGACTGTGCGCCGGTGTTTTCTTGAGTTTACGTGCCGGGCGTTTGTACTTCCAGGTAAACAGCTCTTCCGCCGGGACTTCGCTGGGAATGGAACTGCTGATATATTCTTCGATGGCCGGCAAATGATAGACCAGATCTTCATCCGCCATCATGATGGCCAGACCGGAGGCTCCGGCACGGGCGGTGCGACCGATACGATGCACATAGTCTTCGGGATCCTGAGGCACATCATAATTGACGACATGGGTAACATCCTCAATATGAATTCCGCGTGAAGCAACATCCGTAGCCACCAGAACCTGAACTTTGCCCTCTTTGAACTCGCTGAGGATGCGCATCCGTTTCACCTGGGAAATATCGCCGGAAATCTGTGCCGCTTTGATGTCATTGGCCTGCAGCACCCGGGTGACATAATCGGTATCACGCTTGGTGTTGGCAAACACCATCACCCGCCCGCCTGCCATGCGCTCGTTCAGCAGTCCGAGCAACAGGGGAATTTTTTCCTTGCCGCCAACATGGTAAACGATCTGCTCAACCCGTTCAGCAGTCACCTGCTCCGGCTCGATCTGCACCTTTTCCGCCTCGTTCATAAAGTCGTAGGCCAATTCCATAACCCGCGGTGAAAGCGTCGCTGAAAACAGCATGGTCTGGCGCTTTTCATAGGAGGGCAGGCGGCGCAAAATAAAACGCAGATCACTGATAAAGCCCATATCAAACATGCGGTCGGCTTCATCAATCACCAGCACTTCAATGCGCTTGAAGGAGAACACCTTCTGCTTGGCATAATCGATCAGGCGCCCCGGCGTAGCCACAACAATGTCCACCCCTTCTCCAAACGCCTTGCGCTGCCGGTCATAATCCACACCACCATACACCGGGTGAATTGTGAGCGGCGAGTCCGGCACCAGGCCCTTGGCATCTTCGCAAATCTGCACCACCAGCTCGCGGGTCGGCGCCATAATCAGCGCACGTGGATTCTCAGATGTCGGTTGCGGATTGTTGAGCAGGCGGGTATAGAGGGCAATCAGGAAAGCGGCTGTCTTGCCGGTCCCGGTCTGGGCCTGGGCGGCCACATCACGACCGTCCAACGCAAGCGGAATGGCCTGTTCCTGCACCGGAGTCAGTTCGGCAAAGCCGAGTTGCTGTACTCCCTGCTGAACCAGTTCGGGAAGATTGAGGGTATCAAAACGCATAAGACTCCTTGTCGTTACAATTCCACGCCGAATGCTTCGGCGACGGTATGCATATCTTTGTCACCACGACCGGACAGGTTCATGATAACAATCTGCTCTTTGCTCATGGTCGGTGCCAGCTTGATCACCTGAGCCACGGCATGGGCACTTTCCAACGCGGGGATAATTCCTTCGAGTTGGGTCAATTTTTTAAAGCCGTCCAGGGCCTCATCATCGGTGATGGCCTCATATTCGGCACGTTTAATGTCATGCAACAGGGCATGTTCCGGACCGACACCGGGATAATCCAATCCGGCGGAAATGGAGTGCGCATGAGTGATCTGGCCATCGTCGTCTTGAAGCAGGAAGGTTTTATTGCCGTGCAGCACACCGACTTTTCCGGCGCTGATGCTGGCGGCATGCTTGTCGGTATCGATACCCAAACCGGCGGCTTCAACCCCCAACAAACGCACAGTTTCATCATGAATAAACGGATAAAAAATTCCCATGGCATTAGACCCACCACCGATACAGGCGACCACGGCATCGGGCAATTTCCCTTCAGCGCTCAGGATCTGTTCACGTGCCTCACGGCCGATCACCGCCTGAAAATCACGCACCAGTTGCGGATAGGGATGGGGACCAGCCACTGTTCCGATGACATAAAAGGTGTCGCGCACATGGGTCACCCAGTGACGCAACGCATCATTCATGGCATCCTTCAGAGTGGCCGTGCCACTGGTGACACCATGCACTTTGGCGCCAAGCAGTTTCATACGAAACACATTGAGCGACTGACGCCGGATATCTTCCGTCCCCATGAAAACTTCACATTCGAGGCCAAAGCGTGCCGCCACCGTGGCAGTGGCTACGCCGTGCTGTCCCGCACCGGTCTCGGCAATCACCTTTTTTTTCCCCATTCGCTTGGCCAGCAGCACCTGACCGACGGTATTATTGACCTTATGAGCGCCGGTGTGGTTGAGATCTTCGCGCTTGAGATAGATCTTAGCGCCACCAAGGTGCTCGGTCAAACGCTCGGCAAAGTAGAGCGGGCTGGGACGGCCGACATAGTGGTTGAGATAATAGTGGAACTCTTTGTCAAACTCAGGATCAGCGATGGCTTCGTTATAGGCCTGTTCCAGCTCCAGCAGGGCCGGCATCAGGGTTTCCGCCACATAGCGTCCGCCAAACTGACCAAAATGACCTCTTGGATCCGGGTATGAATACATCGACATGATTAACTCCTGGCGTTTTTAGCATGATATACAAAGGCGCTCATCAGCGCCGGATCTTTGATTCCCGGGGCGCTCTCCACCCCACTGGAGACATCAACGGCATAAGGAACAACGTCACGAACCGCCTCAGCCACATTGTCCGGCGTCAGTCCGCCGGCAAGAATGACAACATTCTCCTCGGCAACCTGACGTGCCAGATCCCAGCGCCCCACCTTGCCGCTGCCGCCGTAGGCCTGGTCACACCAGGCATCAAGCAACAGAGAGGTGACCGGATAGCGGTCGATTCCGACCAGACTTTCTTCATCGCGGATGCGCAACGCTTTGACAACTCGGGCTGCTGAGCAATGGCACTGTTCCGGCAATTCGTCACCGTGCAATTGAACAACATCGAGCCTGCACGTTGTCACGACATCTTCGATCACCGACGACGACTCGTTAACGAACAGCCCCACCGTGGTGACAAACGCAGGCAACAGGCGGATGATGTGCGCCGCTGTTTCAGGCGCAATATAGCGGGAACTGGGCGGATAAAACACAAAACCCAGAGCATCGGCACCAGCTTCGACGGCGGCCAAGGCATCGTTTAACGAGGTAATCCCACAGATTTTCACCTTGACGTCGGCGAAGCGCACAGTGTCAGACACCGGGGCCTCCCAGCAGTTGCGCCAACTTGGCAGCAAAATCACCTTCGCGCATCAGGCTTTCACCGATGAGAAAAGCTCCAGCACCAGCTTTGCGCAAACGGGAGATCGACGCGTAATCCTGAATACCGCTTTCTGAGACCACCAGCCGCGAGCTGGGGATGTTCGGCAACAACCGTTCGCTAACGGCCAAATCTGTGACAAAGGTTTTCAAACAACGATTATTCACTCCGATCAGGGTACATTCCGTCTGCAGAGCAACATCGAGTTCTTCTTCGTTATGCACTTCAAGCAGGACATCGAGATCCAGCTCCTGAGCCAGGGCGTGGAATTTCTGGAGTTGCTTAAGATCCAAGGCCGCAGCAATCAATAAAATCGCGTCGGCACCAAAAGCGCGAGCTTCATAAATTTGGTGGGCATCAATGATGAAATCTTTGCGCAGCAACGGCAAGCGAACTTCAGCAGCAATCTGCTGCAAAAAATCAAGATGGCCGAAAAAGAAATGTTCATCCGTCAACACCGACAAACAGGTGGCTCCGGCTTTTTCATAGCCCCTGGCAATGGCCACTGGATCAAAATCTTCACGAATGATCCCTTTGGATGGCGAGCCTTTTTTCACCTCAGCGATAATCGCCACGCCATCGTTAGCCCTCTGACGCAAACTCTGCTCAAAACCGCGTGTCGCCGGGGCTTGAACAATCCGTTCCTGTAACTGTTCAACGGTGTAGCGCTGTTTGGAGCTGGCCACTTCGATCTGTTTATGGGCAAGGATTTTATCGAGAATCATTGTTTGGTCATCCGGATCAAGCCTTCAAGTTTTACCGTAGCCAGCCCGGTGTCGATGGTCTGGCGGGCCATGTCCATGCCAGCGGACAGATCGTCCACGAGGCCGGCGGCAACCAGAGCAAATGCACTGTTGAGCAGCACAATGTCCCGTTTCGGTCCCGGTTTGCCGTGGAGAATGTCCCGGACAATGATCGCATTGGCCTTGGCATCGCCCCCCTGCAAATCCTCCAACGTGCAACAACGTAACCCAAACTCTTCAGGATTGATGGTCGACAGGGTAATCTCACCATCGTCAATGCAGGCGACATCTGTCGGACCGGTCAAGGTTACCTCATCCATGCCGTCGCTGCCATGCACAACAAACCCGCGTTTACAGCCAAGATGGCACAAAACCTCTGCCAAGGGTTCAACCAAGTCCTTACGGTACACACCCAACACCTGCCGGTCGGCTTTGGCTGGGTTGGTCAGAGGGCCAAGCACGTTGAAGATAGTGCGGATACCGATCTCGCGCCGCGGGCCAATGGCGTATTTCATCGCTCCGTGCAAAGCAGGGGCATACAGGAAGCCAACGTTCAATTCTTGAATACAGGACTCAACCACGGCCGGTGTGACATCAAGATTAACCCCGAGCTCTTCAAGCACATCAGCACTGCCACATGCCGAAGAGACACTGCGGTTACCATGTTTGGCAACCTTAACACCACAGGCCGCAACCACAAAAGCGACTGTGGTGGAGATATTGAAACTCTTGGTGCCACTGCCACCGGTACCACAGGTGTCGAGAATGGTTTCCTGATCCGTATTGATCTCTTCGCGGTCGATGTCCAACGCGGCACCAACACGAATCGGAGTTGCATGAGCACGCATCACGCGCGCAGCACCGCTGATTTCGGCAACGGTTTCGCCCTTGAGGCGCAACGCGGTGATGAACGCACCAATCTGGGCCGGAGTCGCTTCACCGCCCATGATCTGATTCATCACATCCACCATCTCATTTTCACTCAGATCGTGGCCGTCAACGACACGACCGATGGCTGTTTTAATCATGACTCCTCCAGAACTGTTCTGCCAAGTCGAGATAATTCTGCAATAGAGGTTTTCCGGCCAGTGACAAAATCGACTCGGGATGAAATTGGACCCCCCAGATGGCCAGTTCTTTATGTGCCACGCCCATAATCATATCGCTGTCAGTCCAGCAGGTCACCTCCAGGCAAGGGGGAATCGTAGCCCTCTCAATCACCAGAGAATGATAACGGGTGGCGTCAAACGGGTTGTCAAGTCCGGCAAACAAATCTGTGCTGTTGTGGTACATAGCACTGGTTTTGCCGTGCATCAATTCGTCTGCGCGAACAATATTGCCCCCAAAGGCTTCGCCAATGGCTTGATGCCCAAGGCAAACACCGAGAATCGGCAGCTTTCCGGCAAAATAGTGAATAGCGTCCACCGAGATTCCCGCTTCGCGGGGCGTACAGGGACCGGGAGAGATGACGAGCTTATCCGGTTGCAATGCGGCAATTTCGTCAAGTGTGATGGCATCATTACGATACACCACCACCTCTTCGCCCAATTCGCGAAAATACTGGACCAGATTATAAGTAAAGGAGTCGTAATTATCAATCATCAGCAACATTATTCGAGTCCTCCTTCAGCCATCTCAATGGCCTTCATCACCCCTTTGGCCTTATTGATGGTTTCCTCGTATTCAGCGACGGGGCTGGAGTCTGCGACAATTCCCGCTCCAGCCTGCAAATGGACGTGATTGTCATGTATGACCAGCGTCCGAATGGCAATCGCCATATCCATATTGCCGGAAAATGAGAAATAACCCACGGCGCCACCATAGATCTCACGACGTTGTGGTTCCATCTCGTCAATAATTTCCATCGCTCGAATTTTCGGCGCACCACTTAAGGTCCCGGCTGGGAATGTTGCGCGGAACACATCAAAAGCATCCGTATTATTATCGAGAATACCGCGCACATTGGAAACAATATGCATCACATGGGAGTAACGCTCAATGACCTTAAATTCGCTGATTTTGACACTGCCAGTGCGACATATCCGCCCGAGATCATTGCGGCCAAGGTCAACCAACATGACATGCTCAGCCAGTTCTTTCGGATCATCAAGAAGCTCCTGTTCAAAAACATCGTCTTCTTCAACAGTTTTGCCCCGCGGGCGTGTTCCGGCAATAGGACGTACTTCAACAACGTCTTCCTCTTTGCGCACCAGAACTTCGGGGGAAGCACCGACAACCAATGTGGCACCAAAACGTAAAAAAAACATATAAGGAGACGGGTTGATGGTGCGCAAGGAGCGATAGATATCAAAAGGGTCTGCTTTCAGTTCAGCTGAAAATCGCTGCGACAACACCACTTGAATGACATCACCGGAACGCACATATTCCTTACAACGCTCGACAGCTTCGAGAAACTGTGGCTTGGTAAAATTGGCGCAGAACTCATGGTGCCCGTTTGGTCTGGCCACTTCACGCGAACGTGGCTGACGAAGTTTGTCAATCAGAGTCTGGATTGTGCAGACAGCCGCATCGTAGGTTTGTTGTAGATCAGCACCCTCTTCAATGTGAACATTGCACACAACCTTGATTTTCTGTTGGCGATTATCAAAGATCAGAATAGAATCGGTCAGGATAAAGCAGCTGTCATACGCCCCAATGTCAGCGGGATTGTTATCCGGAAGTTTCTCAACGTAACGCACCATATCATAGCCGAGATAGCCAACCGCACCACCACAAAAACGGGGCAACCCCTCCATCTCAACCGGTTGATAACGACTCAGTAGAGCGCGAAGCACTTCAAGCGGATCATCGCAGTTGCCGCTGTCGTGAACCTGACCGTTACGAACAATTTCATAGTAATCGTTACGCGATCGAAAAACACAGCCGGAGCCACTGCCCAACAAGGAATAACGCGCCCACTTTTCACCACCCTCGATACTTTCGAGCAAAAACGACAACTCGCCATCATCAATTTTTTTAAACGCCGAAACCGGTGTTTCCATATCGGCCAGAATTTCTGCATAAACAGGAATCAGGTTTCCCGTCGCAGACAACGCCTTAAATTCTGAAAATGTGGGTGTGATTTGCATCGACGTCCTCACTGAACAGTTAGAAAAAAAAGGCAAGGGAGATCCCCTTGCCTTTTTTATACGCTTACTATATCGCCACCGGCTTATTCGGCAGCTTGCTCTTGATCAACAAACTCGATAATGGAGACCGGAGCATTATCACCGAGGCGGTTACCCACTTTGATGATGCGGGTGTAACCTCCACAACGCTCTGAAAAACGCGGTGCAAGACGATCAAACAGCTTGGCAACAACGTCCTTCTCACGGATAACACTCAGTGCCTGACGGCGCGCATGCAGATCGCCACGCTTACCTAAAGTAATCATTTTTTCAGCGATCTTACGAACTTCTTTAGCACGAGCATCCGTCGTTGTGATGCGCTCGTGATCGATCAACGACGTAACCATGTTACGCAGCATCGCAGCACGATGACTTGAATTGCGACCTAAACGGCGGCCTGACTTATTGTGACGCATTGTTACGATCCTTTCTATGCGTAGTCAGTGAACTAGATTTCTTCCCGACTTTTCTGCAAAACTTTAAGATATTCAGGGTCCGGGAAGTTCTCAAGTTTCATTCCCAAGGTCAAACCCATTTCAGCCAAGATATCTTTGATTTCGTTAAGTGACTTACGACCGAAATTCTGAGTTTTCAGCATTTCAGCTTCCGTCTTCTGGACCAAATCACCAATCAATGAGATACGTGCATTCTTGAGGCAATTCGCACTACGCACCGACAACTCAAGTTCCTCAACGCTGCGATACAGATTCTCATTGATTTTTTGAACTTCTTCCTCTTCCGGCTCCTCCTCAGGAATCTGCTCTTCATCAAAGTTGATGAACATCTGCAGATGCTCTTTGAGAATCTTTGCCGAATAGGCAACGGCATCTTCCGGCTTGACACTGGCATCCGTCCAGACTTCCAATGTCAACTTGTCATAGTCAGTAATCTGACCGACACGGGCATTGGTCACGGCATAATTCACCTTTTTGATCGGTGAAAAGATCGAATCGATGGGAATCGTCCCGACCGGCGCTTTATCATCACGATTGCGCTCTGCGGTAACATACCCTTTGCCCATGGAAACGACCATATCGATCTCTACATCAGCTTCCTTGGTGCAGGTCGCAATATACAAATCCGGATTGAGAATTTCGACATTCGAATCCGTGACGATATCTCCTGCCGTAATCACACCAGCACCTTTTTTAACGATGCGGACATTACGACTTTCCTGCCCTTCGAGACGGAGCAAAACTGACTTCAAATTAAGAATAATGTCCGTAACATCCTCTGTAACGCCCGGAACCGTTGAGAATTCATGAAGAACGCCCTTAATTCTTACTGAAGTGATAGCCGCTCCCTGAAGTGAGGACAACAGAATACGGCGCAATGAGTTACCAATCGTTGTACCAAAACCACGCTCGAACGGTTCCGCAAAGAACTTACCATAATTGGCAGTCAGGCTGCGGGAATCGACTTGAAGGCGTTTCGGCTTGATCAGATCTCTCCAGTTTTTATACATTCATTTTCTCCATGCTGAGGTTAGCTGAGTGATTGCGTATTACTTGGAATAGAGTTCAACAATCAACTGTTCCTCGAACACAGGAGTCGTCAACTCTTCACGCGCTGGCAAAGATTTAACCGTTCCTTTAAACGCATCTCGCTCGAGTTCCAACCAGGCGGGAATCCCACGACGCATCACGCTGTCAAGGGCTTCAGAGATCTTACCGATTTTACGACTCTTTTCACGAACCTCAATCACATCACCGGCACGAACAAGGTAGGAAGGGATATCAACCTTACGACCGTTGACCAGAAAATGTCCATGACGGACAAAAAGACGAGCTTCAGAGCGCGTCGAAGCCAGTCCAAGACGGAATACCATATTATCAAGACGACGCTCAAGCAGTACCAGCATATTGTGCCCGGTAACACCCTTCATCGACTTTGCCTTGTCAAATACACGGCGAAATTGCTTTTCACTCAGTCCATAGCAAAAACGGACTTTTTGTTTTTCCGTCAGTTGGCGAGAGTAATCGGAAGGTTTACCACGACGCCCGGCGCCATGCTCACCGGGAGGGGTCGGACGACGCTCGAGCAAACGGTCATATTTCGGATTACCATAAATATTAACCCCAAGACGTCTTACAATTTTACCTTTAGCTGTAAAGTTTTTTGCCATTTCAATATCCTCTGAAGTCTATCGTCAATCTGTCAACACATCCCGTGATTACACGCGACGGCGTTTGGGAGGACGACAGCCATTGTGGGGGATCGGGGTCACATCTTTGATCATCGTGACGTTCAGGCCAGCACTTTGCAATGCACGCAGTGCCGATTCACGACCGGAACCAGGGCCTTTAACACAAACCTCAACATTGCGCAGACCATGTTCCTGTGCCGCCTTAGCAGCCGTTTCAGCAGCAACCTGTGCAGCAAACGGAGTGCTTTTGCGTGACCCTTTAAAACCGGACCCACCAGCCGTTGCCCAGGAAATAACATTCCCGCTGACATCGGCAATTGAAACGATCGTATTGTTAAATGTCGCCTGGATATGGGCAACACCATTGACGATATTTTTTTTCGCCTTACTTTTTCTTACAACTTTTTTACCTGGCTTTGCCATGGTTCCTCCAATTATTTCTTCTTACCGGCAACCGTCTTACGCGGCCCCTTACGGGTACGGGCATTGGTTTTCGTTTTCTGGCCACGCACTGGCAAGCCACGACGATGACGCAAACCACGATAGTTTCCCAGATCCATCATACGTTTGATGTTCATGGACACTTCGCGACGCAGGTCACCTTCAACCTTCAACTCGTCATCAATAATCTTACGGATCTGGCCAACTTCGGCCTCCGTCAGATCATCGGAACGAGTACTAAAATCTACACCAGCCTGTGACAGGATGTGTTGAGACGTTGAGCGTCCGATACCGTAAATATAGGTCAGCGCAACTTCAATTCGTTTATTTTTCGGTAAGTCAATACCAGCAATACGTGCCAACTTTATATCCTCCTATTAACCCTGTCTTTGCTTATGCTTGGGGTTTTCGCAAATCACGCGCAAAACGCCCTTACGCTTGATTACTTTGCATTTATCACAAATGGTCTTTACAGATGCACGAACTTTCATTACCAACCTCTACTCGATATGTCGTACTATTAACAGTTTACACTCTGGTCAGTATTTCATAACCAGTTTCAGTCACCGCAACCGTGTGTTCGAAATGAGCAGATGGACGACCATCCTGCGTCACCGCAGTCCATCCATCATCAAGCACCCGAACATGCTGAGTCCCGGCATTCACCATCGGTTCTATCGCGAGAACCATTCCCTTTTTCAGTTTGGGACCGAAACCGGGTTTTCCGTAGTTCGGTATTTGTGGATCTTCATGCAAAGACCGACCAATACCGTGACCTACGAATTCCCTGACAACAGAATAGCCAGCCGCCTCGACAACAGTTTGCACTGCAGCCGAAACATCGGACAAAAAGGCCCCAGGTGCAACCTTTTCTATCCCAGCGTCAAGAGAAGCCTTGGTGACCTCCATCAAGCGCACTTTTTCACGATTAACGTCGCCAACCGGCAACGTCACAGCCGAATCGCCATAAAAGCCGTTGTAAAGAACACCAAAGTCAATACTTATAATATCACCCGCAACCAAAGGTTGCTTCGTAGCAAAACCATGAACAACCGTGTGATTTGGAGAAGCACAAATGGAACAAGGAAAACCACCATATCCTTTAAAAGCAGGCTTAGCTTTCCTTTTCAAGCAGGCTTGTTCCGCAATCTGATCCAACTCGCAGGTTGTAATACCAGGGGCAACTTTCTCACGCAGTTCCTGAAGGATTTCCGCGACCATCTGACAAGAGATACGCATCTTGTCAATCTCTTGCGGTGTCTTGACAATAATCACTCAGAAACCTGCAAAATTTCGAAAATAGCAGAGCGGACATCATCTATCGGCAACATGCCGTCTACCCGAGCCAGAACGCCTGCTTTTTCATAATAGTCAACCAGCGGCAGTGTCTGCTCAAGATAGACCGCCATACGGTTGCGAATGGTTTCTTCTTTGTCGTCATCACGCTGAATCAGCTCACCACCGCATTTATCACACACGCCATCTTTTTGGGGCGGTTCAAATTCAATGTGATATCCAGCACCACACGCCCTACATGTGCGACGTCCAGCCAGGCGCTTCACTAAAGCCTCGGTATCCACTTCCAGTGAAATGACGGAATCAAGCTCTTTGCCTAATGTCGTCAACGTTGCACTGAGTGCATCGGCCTGAGGAACAGTGCGAGGAAAACCATCAAGGATAAACCCTGCAGCACAGTCGTCTTTTTGCAAGCGTTCCTCAACGATGCCAACGACGACCGCATCAGGAACCAGCTCGCCGGCATCCATAAAACCTTTCGCTTTCACACCCATCGGCGTGCCTTCTTTGACCGCAGCACGCAGAATGTCACCTGTCGATATTTGTGGAACGGACAAGCGCTCAACAAGTGTCTTGGCTTGCGTTCCTTTACCGGCCCCGGGGGGTCCGAGCAAGATAAGCTTCATGGTAAAATCCTTTTTAGCCCCGTCGCCCTTTAATACTGGCACCACGCATAAACCCTTCATAGGAGCGTGAAATCAAATGCGACTCAATCTGTGACGCAGTGTCCATTCCAACGCCAACCACGATCAACAAAGAGGTACCACCAAAATAAAAGGGTACATTAAGCTGACCAATCAGCATTGTCGGCAGCACACAGACAACGGAAACATAAATTGCACCCGCAAACGTCAACCGGCTCAAGACGACATCGAGAAAATCAGATGTCGCTTTTCCAGGACGCACACCGGGGATATAGCCACCCTGATTTTTGACATTTTCAGCCACATCAACAGGGTTAAATGTTACAGCCGTGTAGAAATAACAAAAGAAAACAATGAATGCAACAAAAAACACATTATACAGCCAATGGCTTGGTGTCATCATTCCTGCCAACTTCTGAACCCATTCGACATGGACGAAGTTTGCCACCGTTGCCGGGAACATAATAATTGAACTGGCAAAAATCGGCGGTATAACACCACTCATATTGATCTTCAGCGGCAGGTGGCTCGATTGCCCCCCAAGGTTGCGCATACCGACAACCCTCTTGGCATAATGGATCGGCACACGTCGTTGTGCTCGTTCCATAAAGACAATGGCCATAATCACAAGGACCATCAGGACCAGAATGAACAACATGGTCACCGGAGGCATAGCACCGGTGCGCAGCAAGCGGATCGTATTCACAATAGCTGATGGCATATTAGCGATAATACCGGCAAAGATGATTAGCGAAATGCCATTGCCGATGCCGCGCTCAGTAATCTGCTCACCTATCCACATGATAAATGCTGTACCAGCCGTCAGCGTGAACACCGTCAGGATAACAAATCCAATTCCCTGATTAGGAACCACCGGGTCACCTGCAACATTCATGGATTGCAGACCAACAGCAATACCGGCACCCTGAACAACGGAAAGTAAAACCGTTCCATAACGCGTCCAGCGCGTAATGACTTTACGGCCCTGCTCACCTTCCTTTGACAAGCGCTGAACCGGCTCAAAAACCACCGTCAACAGCTGCAGTATAATAGAGGCACTGATATAGGGCATGATTCCCAGTGCGAAAACCGTCATACGCTGCAAAGCGCCACCGGTAAACGCACTGACCATCCCAAGAAGTGTACCTTGAGTGCCTTCAAAAAAACTTGCTAAGACCTGACCATTGACACCTGGAGTCGGAACATGACAACCAACCCGATAAACCGCAAGCATCATCAAAGTAAACAGGATACGTTGGCGCAGTTCCGCAATGCGGAAGATATTTTGAAGACTTTTAAACAATGTTAGATTTCCTCGATCTGTCCGCCTGCTGCCTCAATCTTGGCAACAGCAGATTTACTGAATTTCTGAGCTTTGACTGTCAGAGACTTGGTCAACTCACCATCGCCGAGAATCTTAACCCCATCCTTAACAGCCTTGATCAGACCTGCTTTGATCAAAGATTCTGCATCAACGACGGAACCAGCTTCAAGAGTTTCCAGATCGCGCAAATTAACCAGGGCATACACTTTACGGTCCAAGGGAGTAAAACCACGCTTAGGCAGGCGACGCTGCAAAGGCATTTGACCGCCTTCAAAACCAGGTTTAACACCACCACCGGAGCGAGAATTTTGGCCTTTATGACCACGTGCAGCCGTTTTGCCGGTACCGGAACCGGGACCGCGGCCAATACGCTTTCTATTTTTAACGGATCCCGCTGCGGGACTCAAATTACTCAAATCCATTTTTTAATTCCTATCTAGGCTTCCTCAACAACGACCATGTGACAGACCTTGTTGATCATGCCACGAATCTCAGGTGTATCCTTCAAAACAACGGTTTTATTGAGTTTAGTCAGGCCAAGCCCCTTGAGCACTTTGGTAAAATACTCAGGACGGCCAATGCCACTCTTCTTCAGCGTTACTTTAATTTCATTTGCCATCTGTTCTCTCCAACTCGAAACGCTTATGCTGTCAGGCCGCGACGGGCTTTAATCTCTTCCGCACTTTTCAGCTGCTTCAGAGCTTCCATCGTTGCTTTAACAACATTATGAGGGTTATTCGAGCCCAGGCATTTGGACAGAATATCACCTACACCAGCAGCTTCAAGCACGGCACGTGCCGGTCCACCAGCGATAACACCGGTACCCTTAGAAGCGGGTTTCAACAACACACTCCCAGCACCAAAATTACCCAAAACATCAAAAGGAATAGTCCGATCATCCAAGGGAACTTGAATCATGTTCTTCTTGGCTTTCTCAACCCCTTTGCGAATTGCTTCAGGAACTTCTTTTGCCTTGCCATGGCCGAACCCTACCTGGCCATTACCGTCGCCAACAACAACAAGTGCGGAGAAGCTGAAACGCCGTCCACCCTTGACTACTTTGGCACAACGATTGATGTGGATCACACGATCAATCATTTCTGTATCATTTTGCTCATTGCGATGCAAAGGACCCTCCTATTCTCTTAAAACACCAGGCCGGCTTCACGAGCTGAATCAGCCAGGGCCTTTACACGGCCGTGATAGACATAACCATTGCGATCAAAAACAACCTCTTTAATATCTTTCTCAAGAGCCATCTTCGCAATCGCTTCTCCGACTGCTTTCGCAGCGGCAACATTGCCGGTATAGTTCAGACCATCTGCAACAGACTGATTCTGAGAGGATACCGACACCAGTGAAGTACCTGTTGTATCTTCGATAATTTGTGCATAAATGTGTTTTGCACTACGAAAAACGCACAGCCGGGGACGTGCAGCGGTTCCAACCACCTTACGACGCACACGTGCTTGTCGTCTTTTTCTCGATTGTGCTCTTGAAATTACGCCAGCCACTTTAAATCTCCCGTGTTAATTTAATTACTTACCAGCCTTACCGGCTTTACGCAGGATACGCTCATCAGCGTACTTGATCCCCTTGCCTTTATAGGGCTCAGGACCACGAAATGAACGAATCTTAGCGGCTGTTGCACCAACCAGCTCTTTATCGATCCCGCTTACGGTCAACTTGGTTTGTTTTTCTACTTCTACAGAAATACCTTCCGGCAGCGGATACTCGATGGGGTGTGAATACCCCAGAGCCAGATTCAATGTACTGCCCTTGACATCCGCACGATAACCGACACCGTTAATTTCGAGAACCTTAGAAAAACCGCTTGTAACCCCTTCTACCATATTGGAGATCAGGGAGCGATACAGACCTTGCATTGCTGTATCACGGCGTGCCGTTTTAACCGGCTCGACATTAATCGTGTCAGCATCCATGGAAACCAGCACAGTGTTAGGAATCGAACGGGCCAACTTCCCCTTAGGACCCTGAACGTCAATATGGTCCTTTTTAAGATCGACTTTGACTCCTGCCGGAATCACTACAGGCTTTTTACCAATTCGAGACATTGTCTAAACTCCTTACTCTATTACCAAACGGTGCAGACCAATTCGCCACCGATTTGGGCTTCACGAGCAGCAACGTCAGGCAATACACCCTGTGATGTAGATACGATTGCACAGCCGAGACCATTTTTTACCTTGGGGATCTCATCACTGCCGACATAAACACGACACCCAGGGGTTGATTCACGCTTAATCTCATGAATCACATGGACATTTTTCTCGTCGTACTTCAAGTAGATACGCAGTTTACCCTGCACACCATCGTTGATGGACTTGAAATTTTTGATGTAGCCCTGGTCCTTAAGCACTGATGCAATAGCTACCTTAACTTTACTTGCAGGCATCTCAAGCTTCTGGTGCTTCGCCATTCCCGCATTACGAATACGGGTCAGCATATCTGAAATAGGATCGGTCATTCCCATGGATCGAACTCCTTCGTCTTACCAGCTAGATTTCAAAACGCCAGGAAGTTTACCCTCAAGGGCCAATTTGCGCAAGCAAATCCGACACATGTTGAACTTCCGATAGTAGGCGCGCGGACGGCCACACAGTGGACAGCGGGTATATTTTCTGACCTTGAACTTTTGGGGCCGTGCTGCTTTGGCTATCATTGATTTTTTTGCCACAATATCCTCCGTTACGCCTGATTATTTCCTGAAGGGCATGCCGAGCTCTGTCAGCAGTGCACGTCCCTGTTCATCAGTCGACGCAGTTGTTACGATTGAAATATTCAATCCGCCAACCTTGGCAACTTTTTCCAGATCGATTTCAGGAAAGATGATCTGCTCACGAATACCGAGCGTATAATTTCCGCGACCATCAAAAGCCTTCGGAGAAACACCCTTGAAGTCACGTACACGTGGCAGGGCGATATTGATCAAACGATCCAGAAACTCATAAGCACGCTCACGACGCAGAGTCACCATACAACCAATAGGCATGTCTTCGCGCAATTTGAAGCCGGCGATTGACTTCTTTGCCTTGGTGATAACCGGCTTTTGGCCGGTGATCTTGCCCAGCTCATCAACTGCAGATTCGAGCAACTTGATGTTCTGGATCGCCTCACCGATACCCATGTTGACAACTACTTTTTCAACACGAGGCACCTGCATGGCGTTGGTCAGACCCAGATCCTTGCGCAGCTTCGGTGCAAGCTCTTCGAAATATTTATCTTTTAACCTGGCCATTTATATCTCCATTACTTGTCGACAACTTCGTTGCACTTTTTGCAGAAACGAGCCTTGGTCCCGTCGTCCAGCACGCGAATACCCGTGCGTGACGGTTGATTACAGGCACTGCAGACAAGCATGACATTCGAAGCGGACATCGGTGCTTCTTTTTCAACAATGCCACCTTCCTGATTCTGCCGGGAAGGACGCGTATGACGCTTAACAACATTCAGGTTTTCAACGGTCAGACGATCCTTGCCGTAGAAGACATTCAAGACTTTACCCTGCTTGCCCTTCTCTTTACCGGCCATCACCTGGACCAGATCACCTTTTTTTACATGAAACTTTTTTACAGCCATTTTTGATCATCTCCTGGCCGTATCAAAGCACCTCAGGTGCCAGCGATACGATCTTCATAAAACGTCGAGCGCGTAACTCACGGGCCACAGGACCAAAGATACGGGTACCCACCGGCTCACCTGACGCGTTAACGACAACAGCCGAGTTCTTGTCAAAACGGATCCGCGATCCATCCTGACGGGCAACTTCTTTAGCCGTGCGCACGATTACAGCACGAACGACATCACCTTTTTTAACTTTAGAATTGGGCATCGCTTCGCGAACAGAGCAGACAATTATATCGCCCAGCCCCGCATATTTGCGCTTAGAGCCGCCCAGAACCTTAATGCAGCACAACTTCCGGGCTCCGGAGTTGTCAGCTACATCAAGAACGGTTTGCATCTGAATCATTATCTCTCTCCCGTCCTACAGTGTTTTCTCAAGGACCTGGCTGACCCGCCAGCGCTTATCGCGTGAAAGCGGGCGCGCTTCGGTAATCAACACTTTATCCCCGGCAGCACACTGGTTTTGCTCATCATGTGCCTTATATTTCATACTGCGCTTGATGTATTTCTTGTACACAGGATGCTGAACAAGAGTATCCACCTTAACAACGACAGTTTTATCCATCTTGTCACTGGTTACGATACCAACCAGCTTTTTCTTATTACGACGATCTGATGCCATATCACTCACCTCAACATCCATTACGCAAGTTTCTGCCGCAAAACAGTCTTGACCCGTGCAATATCCTTACGCACTTGGGGAATCTTGGCCGTATCTTCAAGATGTCCGGTGTGCAATTGGAATTTCAGGTTAAACAGTTCCTGGCTCAATTCCAGAGATTTTTTCTCAAGTTCTTCAACACTGAAGCCCTGTAATTCCTTAGCCTTCATTTGAACTCTCCTCTCTGGCTACAAACTTAGTTGAGATTGGCAGCTTATGAGCAGCAAGACGGAGCGCCTCGCGGGCAACTTCTTCCGAAACACCCTGCATTTCATAAAGAACCATACCTGGACGAACCACGGCAACCCAGCTATCAGGAGAACCCTTACCTTTACCCATACGGGTTTCAGCGGCTTTGCGGGTCAGGGATTTATCAGGAAACACGCGAATCCAAATTTTACCACCACGCTTGATGTAGCGGGTCATGGCACGACGCGCAGCTTCAATCTGACGCGAGGACAACCATCCGCGATTCGTGGCCTGAAGACCGTAATCGCCGAAATTGATATTGGTTGCACCTTTGGCCGCACCTTTCATGCGACCTTTAAACTGCTTTCTATGTTTGACCTTCTTGGGCATTAACATAACGACATACTCCTATCTGACAAGTCTACTGCTCTCGCGAGAGAACTTCGCCCTTGAAGATGAGAACCTTGACTCCAATGATACCGTAGGTCGTTTTCGCTTCAGCGAAACCGTAATCGATATCAGCACGGATTGTGTGCAGGGGCACACGACCTTCGCGATACCATTCGGTACGACTCATCTCGGCACCACCCAGACGACCACTGCACGTGATCTTAATACCCTGGGCACCGAAACGCAGAGATTGTCCTACGCTACGCTTCATGGCGCGACGGAAAGCAACTCGACGCTCCAGTTGAAGCGCGACGCCTTCAGCCACGAGCTGAGCATTCATCTCAGGCTTGCGAACTTCTTGAATATTAAGGAAGATTTCCTTATCGGTGAGTTTGGCCAGCTCCTGCTTAAGCGCCTCAACTTCCGAACCACGCTTACCGATAATAATACCGGGACGCGCTGCATAAATATTCAATTTCATTTTACCTGCGGCACGCTCAATCTCAATTTTTGAGATACCAGCATGATACAAGCGCTTCTTCAGGTAGTTACGCAGTTTAAGATCTTCATGGACAAAGCGTGCATAATCTTCGTCTGCATACCACTTCGATTCCCAGGTTCTGATGACACCCAGGCGAAACCCTACAGGATGAACTTTCTGGCCCAAACTATCACCTCCTTGATTGGCTAAATTTCGTCCAGAACGACCTGGACGTGACTAGTTGGCTTACGGATCTTACTGGCACGGCCCTGAGCGCGAGGAATAAAGCGCTTGAGTGCCGGTCCCTGATCGACCGTAATTGTCTTAACATACAGTTTATCAACATCCGCTACGCCCTTTTGCTCGGCATTTGCAACTGCTGATTTCACCAGTTCCGCAACGATACCTGCAGGTTTTTGCGGGGAAAAGCGCAAAATATTCAGCGCTTCCTGTACATTTTTTCCGCGAATCATATCCACGACAAGGCGAGCCTTTTGCGGGGACATGCGGACAAATCTTAATTTCGCTTTTGCTTCCATCCGGTGACTCCGTTGCGGTTATTTTCTCTTGGACTTCTTATCTGCACCATGACCGTAGTAGGTCCGAGTAGGTGCAAATTCGCCAAGTTTATGACCTACCATATTTTCACTCACATAAACGGGAAGGAATTTCTTACCGTTATGTACAGCAAAGGTATGCCCTACGAATTCGGGGATAATCGTGCTCCGGCGAGACCAGGTCTTGATGACCTTGCTGGCCGTTGTTCCACCTTCCAAATCAACCTTGCGCAGCAGGCTTTCTTCTACATAAGGTCCCTTCTTAATTGATCTAGCCACGATACACTCCTCTATTTGTTCCGACGACGGACAATGAAACGATCCGTCCGTTTGTTCGTACGGGTTTTATAGCCCTTAGTGGGAACGCCCCAAGGCGTAACAGGATGACGTCCACCAGAACTCTTACCTTCACCACCACCGTGCGGGTGATCGACGGGGTTCATGGCCACGCCACGAGACTGAGGACGCTTGCCGAGCCAGCGATTACGTCCAGCCTTACCAATCTTGACGTTCTCATGGTCGGTGTTACCCACCTGACCGATGGTCGCACAACACTCCTGGAGAACCAGGCGAACCTCACCAGAAGGCAGACGAAGTTGAGCATAACGGCCCTCTTTAGCGGCGATCATGGCATAGGCACCAGCACTACGTGCCAGCTGTCCACCCTTACCAACTTTCAGCTCAACATTGTGCACCCACGTACCCAGAGGAATGGCACGGATAGCCATTGCGTTGCCGGGCTGAATATCCGCTGATTCACTGGCAACAACCTCGGCACCGACTTCTAGTCCAACAGGAGAGAGAATATAACGTTTCTCACCGTCGGCATAGTTCAGCAGAGCAATACGTGCTGAGCGGTTCGGGTCATACTCAATGGAAACCACACGAGCAGGAATCTCTCTTTTATCCCGCTTAAAGTCGATAATGCGGTACTTACGCTTGTGACCACCGCCAGTGTGGCGCTTAGTAATTCGTCCGTTGTTATTGCGTCCGCCAGACTTTTTCAGAGGTTCCAAAAGTGACTTTTCAGGTGTCGCTGTGGTTACCTCCTCGAAAGTCGAGGCTGTCATGTGGCGGCGCCCCGGCGAGGTCGGCTTAAACTTTTTGATCGCCATTATTCTTACTCCGTATCCCTTAGACTGTCATCACACGCCGAAGAAGTCGATGTTGCTGCCTTCAGCGAGAGTTACATATGCTTTCTTCCGATTAGGACGCTTGCCAAACTGACGACCGACACGTTTCACCTTGCCGGCAACGATCATCGTATTGACATCATCAACCTTGACGTCGAAAGCTTTTTCCACAGCCTGTTTGATTTCAATCTTGTTTGCATCTTTAGCTACCTCGAATACAACCACGCGACCTTCCTCTTTCTGGATCGCAGTTTTCTCAGTAACCAGCGGTTTTTTAATAATGTGATGTAAAGGTTTCATTACGCCAACGCTCCTTCCAGCTGCTCTACAGCGCCTTCGGTCAAAACCAGGTTGGAGTACTTCATCACGTCATAAACATTGACTCCATCAGCGCGCAACACCTTAACGTTACGAAGATTACGTGCCGAAAGTTCAACTTCAGGATTCGCTGCATCAATCACAACGAGTGCATCCTTAAGCTCAAAGCGATCCACAACCTGCTTGAAACTTTTTGTGCTGATTGAATCTAGCTTCAGCTCTGAGAGTACCGTCAGCTTCTGTTCCTGAAAACGGGACGACAGTGCTGAACACAGAGCCAGCTTTTTTACCTTGCGATTCAACTTGAACGCGTAATTACGCGGAGTCGGACCAAAAGCCACACCACCACCAACATGGTTAGGGGCAGTAACGGTACCTTGACGTGCATTGCCGGTACCCTTCTGCTTAAACGGCTTCTTGCCACCACCGGCTACAGCAGCACGGGTTTTACACGCAGACGTACCCTGACGTCGTGCAGCAAGTTGATATCGAACCATGTCATGCACCAGATAAGGGCGAACTTCGGCGTCAAAAACGACCTCATTCAGTTCGCGCTCTGAAACCTGGTTTTTTTGCATATCATAAACAGTTACTTTTGCCATGCTAATATCTCCTGTATCTCTAACAGCCCGGAATTAAGCCTTAATGGCTTTACGGATCGTTACCAGACCGTTTTTAGGGCCGGGGATTGCACCCTTTACCAAGATCAGGTTCTGATCAGCGCGAACATCCACGATTTCCAGATTCTGAATCGTGACACGCTCGTTGCCCATCTGGCCCGCCATTTTCTTGCCCTTAAATACGCGAGAAGGCCAAGCACTGCAACCAATCGCACCGGGAGCACGATGAAACTTAGAGCCGTGCGTACTACGACCACCAGAAAAGTTCCAACGCTTCATGACGCCCTGAAAACCTTTACCCTTACTGGTTCCCATAACATCGACAAAATCTCCGGCAGAAAAAACATCGCCACAAACGATCTCAGAACCAACTTCCAGCTCAGCGATCTCACCATCCATCTCACGAAGGGAGGCAAAAACACCTTTACCGGCTTTTTTGAAATGCCCCATTTTTGGCTTATTGATCCGATGGGCCTTCTGTTCGCCAAAACCGAGCTGTACGGCATCATAACCATCAGTATCGACGACTTTCTTTTGCACAACTGTGCAAGGACCAGCCTCAATAACCGTCACAGGGATGCGCATACCGCTTTCGGTAAATATCTGGGTCATGCCCAGTTTTTTTCCCAGAATTCCGTTAACCATCATACTATCCTTATCAAAAACAATTGGTACTACAGCTTGATTTCAACAAAGACACCTGCTGAAAGGTCAAGCTTCATCAGAGCATCCACTGTCTGCTGTGTAGGGTCGAGAATATCCAACAGCCGCTTATGCGTGCGGATCTCAAACTGCTCACGGCTCTTCTTGTTAACGTGGGGACCACGCAGAACACAATATTTGTTGATCACCGTCGGCAGAGGAATAGGGCCAGCAAGATGGGACCCCGTCCGCTTAACCGTATCAACAATTTCATTCACTGCCATATCAAGCAGTTTATGATCGTACGCCTTCAGGCGAATTCTTATTTTCTGGCTGGACATGTGTAACCTCAATTACTCAATAATTTCACTAACAACACCGGCGCCGACAGTACGGCCACCTTCGCGAATCGCGAAGCGCAGCTCTTTGTCCATGGCGATCGGGGTGATCATTTCGACGGTCATGGCGATGTTATCGCCAGGCATTACCATCTCAACACCTTCAGGCAGCTCTACAACACCGGTGACGTCAGTGGTGCGGAAGTAGAACTGAGGACGATAGCCTTTGAAGAACGGTGTATGACGACCACCCTCTTCTTTGGTCAGGATGTAGGCTTCGGCTTTGAACTTGGTGTGAGGAGTGATGCTGCCGGGCTTGGCCAGAACTTGACCACGCTCGATATCTTCACGTTTTACGCCGCGCAGCAGCAGACCAACGTTGTCGCCTGCCTGACCTTGATCGAGCAGCTTGCGGAACATCTCAACACCGGTGACGGTTGTCTTGGTGGTATCTTTCATACCAACAATTTCAATCTCCTCACCGACTTTGATGATGCCGCTCTCAACACGACCGGTAGCAACTGTACCACGACCGGAAATGGAGAACACGTCTTCTACAGGCATCAAAAAGGGTTGATCGATGGCACGCTCAGGCTCGGGTACATAGCCATCAACCTCATTCATCAGCTCGATGATGCATTGTTCTTCAGGGGCACCCTGTTCTGCTTCGAGAGCTTTAAGGGCGGAACCTGCAACGATAGGCAGGTCATCACCGGGGAAGTCATAAGCGGACAGCAGTTCGCGAACTTCCAGCTCTACCAATTCCATCAGCTCTTCGTCGTCAACCATGTCGGCCTTGTTCAGGAATACGACAATGGCAGGAACACCAACCTGACGGGCGAGCAGGATGTGCTCACGGGTCTGAGGCATGGGGCCGTCCGCTGCGGAAACAACCAGAATAGCACCGTCCATCTGTGCTGCACCGGTAATCATATTCTTTACGTAGTCAGCATGACCAGGGCAGTCAACGTGAGCATAGTGACGAGTTTCCGTCTCATACTCAACGTGAGCCGTTGCGATGGTGATACCACGCTCACGCTCTTCAGGAGCGTTGTCAATTTGATCAAATGCGCGGGCTTCCGCCTGACCGAGACCAGCCATTACCTTGGTGATTGCCGCAGTCAGTGTCGTCTTCCCATGGTCAACGTGGCCAATCGTACCGATGTTGACATGGGGCTTTGTTCTTTCAAATTTTTCCTTTGCCATGACTTTGCTCCTTAGCCTTTCACTTTGGCGATAATCTCTTCAGAAATCGCTTTAGGCACTTGATCATAGTGGTCAAACACCATCGTATAAGTTGCACGACCCTGCGTCATACTACGCAGTTCGGTAGCATAACCAAACATACTGGCCAGAGGAACGTGGGCACTGATAACTTGAGCACTACCACGGGAATCCATCCCCTGAACCTTGCCGCGACGACTGTTCAGATCGCCGATAACGTCACCCATATACTCTTCAGGGACAACAACCTCGACAGCCATCATCGGCTCAAGCAGAGCCGGTCCAGCCTTAGCCGCACCCTCTTTAAAGCCCATTGAACCGGCAATTTTAAACGCCATTTCACTGGAGTCAACATCATGGTAAGAACCGTCATAAACAGTAACCTTGACATCAACAATAGGGAACCCAGCGATAACACCATTTTGAGACGCTTCCTCAGCACCCTTGCCAACGGCCGGGATATACTCACGAGGAATAACACCACCTTTGATGGCATCAACAAACTCAAAACCAGCACCGGGTTCCTGTGGCTCAATTCGCAACCAGCAATCACCATACTGACCACGACCACCGGACTGACGGACAAACTTACCTTGAACTTCAACAGATTTGGTGATCGACTCGCGGTAAGCAACCTGAGGCGCACCGACATTTGCTTCGACCTTAAACTCACGCTTCAGGCGATCAATAATAACCTCAAGGTGAAGCTCACCCATGCCGGAGAGAATGGTTTGACCAGTTTCTTCATCAGTACGCACCCCAAGAGAGGGGTCTTCCGCCAACAGCTTACCCAGAGCAACACCCATTTTTTCCTGGTCGCTCTTGGTTTTCGGCTCAACCGCGATATGAATAACCGGATCCGGGAATTCCATGGCTTCGAGAAGACACTCGCCATCAGAATCACACAGTGTATCACCAGTCGTGGTGTATTTCAGACCTACCGCAGCCGCAATATCACCAGAGTAGACTTGTTTAATCTCTTCACGCTTGTTCGCGTGCATCTTCAAGATTCGGCCCAGACGCTCTTTCTTACCTTTGGTGGAGTTCAACACAGATGAACCCGCCTCAGCAACGCCGGAATAAACACGGAAAAAGGACAACTGACCTACAAACGGGTCGGTCATAATTTTAAAGGCCAGAGCCGCAAACGGACCCTCATCGTCGGCAGGACGAGTAATTTCATTCCCTTTAGGATCAACGCCCTCAATCGCCGGAACGTCGGTCGGGCACGGCATGTAATCAACAACCGCGTCCAGCAAATGCTGAACACCTTTGTTCTTAAATGCACTGCCACACAAAACAGGGTTGATATGCAGATCAATGGTTGCCGTACGAATCGCGGACTTTATCTCAGCAACAGTCAGCTCCTCGCCACCAAGATATTTCTCCATCAACTCTTCATCGTACGTACACAGCTCTTCCAGCATCGCTTCACGAGCCGCCTCAACATCGTCCGCCATCTCCGCAGGAATCTCCACCTCGTCGAAATTGGCACCAAGAGACTCATCGTCCCAGATAAACGCCTTCATCTCGACAAGGTCAACAACACCCTTGAAGTAATCTTCTTTACCAATAGGCAGCTGGAGCGGTACAGGATTTGCGCCAAGACGATCTTTCATCATAGAGACGCCACGCTGAAAGTCAGCACCAATACGATCCATCTTGTTGACAAACGCCAAACGGGGAACCCCATACTTGTCAGCCTGACGCCATACTGTTTCAGATTGAGGCTCTACGCCACCAACAGAACAGAAGACAGCAACCGAACCATCGAGAACACGCAGAGAGCGCTCAACCTCGATCGTAAAGTCAACATGACCCGGGGTATCAATAATGTTTATGCGATTTTCTTTCCAAAAACAGGTGGTAGCAGCTGAGGTAATAGTAATTCCGCGCTCCTGCTCCTGTTCCATCCAGTCCATGGTCGCTGCTCCATCATGGACTTCACCGATTTTATGAGAGACACCTGTATAGTACAGGATACGCTCAGTTGTTGTCGTCTTACCTGCATCAATATGCGCCATGATGCCGATATTACGTGTATTAGCAAGAGATACTTTGCGTCCCACAGCTCAACTTCCTCCCAGAAACAATCCGTTACCAGCGATAATGAGCAAAAGCTTTATTCGCCTCTGCCATCCGATGCGTATCTTCCTTCTTCTTCACCGATGCACCACGATTATTGGCTGCATCAAGAAGCTCTGCCGCCAGACGCTCACACATGGTCTTTTCACCACGACCACGAGACGCTGCCAACACCCAACGAATAACCAAGGCATTACGGCGATCAGGACGCACCTCAACAGGCACCTGGTAAGTTGAACCGCCGACACGACGAGATTTAACCTCAAGCATAGGACGAACATTCTCAAATGCCTTCTTAAAGACATCTACAGGATCCTCACCACTACGCTCAGCGACCAAATCAAACGCGCCGTAAACAATCTTCTCAGCAACACTTTTCTTACCACCTAACATCAGACTGTTGACAAACTTAGTCACCAACCGGTCATTATATTTAGGATCCGCAAGAACGATCCGCTTTGCAACTTCTCTTCTTCTAGGCATACCTGACTACCTCTTCCCTAAATCAATAAGTCCTACTTAGGACGCTTAGCACCATACTTGGAACGACCCTGCATACGACCCTGAACACCAGCGAGGTCGAGAGAACCGCGAACGATATGGTAACGAACACCAGGCAAGTCCTTAACACGGCCGCCACGCACCAGAACAACGGAGTGCTCCTGGAGGTTATGACCAACGCCAGGAATATACGAGGTGACAACGATGCCATTCGTAAGACGCACACGAGCGACCTTCCTCAAAGCCGAGTTCGGCTTCTTCGGGGTCGTAGTATATACACGCGTACATACACCGCGCCGCTGCGGATTTGATTTAAGCGCAGGCGCTGTCGACTTTTTCTCTTTTCTCTTGCGTCCATTACGGATCAGCTGATTAATTGTCGGCATTTCTTACTCCCGAAATTACTATTCACAGAATTGAAAGAACGTATTCCCCCTGAGGGGAAACCCGCGAACAATAACAACTGCCCCAACGATTGTCAAGGCAGTTGTTATTGATTCGCATTTTTTATTGTAATGCGCTGAGTTTACTCAGAAACTTCTTCGACAGGAACAGTGTCTTCAGTCGTCTCCTCCTCAACATTGACCACTTCTTCTTCCGGCTCCGGCGTCATCAACGTCGCACTGCGGTATTTGACAATGCCGGTACCTGCCGGAATCAGGCGTCCCATGATGACATTCTCTTTCAAACCACGTAAATGATCGACCTTACCTTCAATCGAGGCTTGGGTAAGAACCTTGGTGGTTTCTTGGAACGATGCCGCTGAAATGAACGACTCTGTTGACAGGGAAGCTTTGGTGATGCCCAGCATAATCGGCTCACCAACCGCCGGCTGGCCATCTTGCTCCATGATGCGGTCGTTTTCAATTTCAAAGTCAACACGCGACACTTGGTCATCGAGCAGAAAGTCGGTATCCCCCACTTCGATAATGCGGACACGACGCAACATCTGACGAACAATCGTCTCAATGTGTTTGTCGTTGATGGCAACACCCTGCAAGCGGTAGACCTCCTGAACCTCGTCAACCAGATACTTGGCCAACTCTTTTTCACCGAGAACGCGCAAAATATCGTGCGGATTGCGAGGACCGTCCATCAAGGGTTCGCCCGCCAAGACGTTGTCGCCTTCGTGCACATTAATATGCTTGCCCTTGGGGATCAAATATTCAATCGGCTCACCCACTTCGGGAGTCACGACAACCTTACGCTTGCCCTTGGAGTCCTTACCAAAGGTTACAACACCATCAATCTCAGTGAGGACGGCAAACTCTTTGGGCTTACGTGCCTCAAACAGCTCTGCAACACGTGGCAGACCACCGGTGATATCCTTGGTTTTGGTGGTCTCGCGAGGAATCTTCGCCAAGACATCACCAGCTTGGACCAGTTCATCCTCTGGGATGATAATATTGGCTCCTACCGGCAACATATAGCGGGCAGCCAGACCATTGGGCAGCTTCACTGAGCGACCATCTTCATCTTTCAGGGTCAGTCGGGGACGCTTGTCTGTTGCCTTGGACTCAATGATAACCTTACGCGACAGGCCGGTAACATCATCGACTTTTTCGTCCATCGTCACACCACTGATCACGTCACCAAAGTGGACGCGACCACCAACTTCAGTGAGAATCGGCATGGTGTACGGGTCCCACTCAGCAAGCAACGCACCGGCAGTGATTTTCGTGCCGGGATCGTACATGACCCGTGAACCGTAAACAAGCGCATGGCGTTCACGCTCACGACCAGTTTCATCGACAATGACAATTTCACCATTACGACTCATGACAACGTGATGACCTTCACGGTCGACGACGGTTTTCAGGTTGCTGAACTGCAACTCGCCGTCAAAGCGAGCCTCAAGGGAGGTCTGCTCAGCACGACGCGAGGCTGTACCACCGATGTGGAAGGTCCGCATGGTCAGCTGGGTTCCAGGCTCACCAATGGATTGAGCGGCAATAACACCGACAGCTTCGCCAAGGTTAACCATGTGGCCACGAGCCAGATCACGACCATAACAAGTGGCGCAGATCCCATGACGACTCTTGCAGGTCAAGACCGAACGGATGTAGAGTTTCTCAATCCCGGCCTGCTCAATCTTATTCACCAGGGTTTCGTCTATTTCCTGATTAGCCGCGACGATCAAATCACCGGTCACCGGATCGCAAACATCCTCGAGAGCAGCACGGCCCAGGATACGATCACCAAGAGACTCGATCACTTCGCCACCCTCAGTCAGAGAACTGACAAGGATACCGTCAATGGTGCCACAATCTTTTTCCGTGATAATAGCATCCTGAGCAACGTCAACCAGACGACGGGTGAGGTATCCAGAGTTCGCAGTTTTGAGGGCAGTATCCGCCAGACCTTTACGTGCGCCGTGAGTCGAAATGAAGTACTGCAGCACGGTCAGGCCTTCTCGGAAGTTCGCGGTAATCGGTGTTTCGATGATCTCACCGGACGGCTTAGCCATCAAACCACGCATACCTGCCAACTGACGAATCTGCTGAGCACTACCACGAGCACCGGAATCGGCCATCATGTGAATGGCATTGAAGGAAGAGGCATCAACCGTTTCACCGGATTCGGACTCAAAACGATCTACAGACAGATCTCCCAACATGGTTGACGCGATATCCTCGGTACACTTGGCCCAGATATCGACGACCTTGTTGTAGCGCTCGCCGTCAGTAATCAAACCCTCGGTGTACTGATTCTGAATTTCCGTCACTTCAGCAACCGCAGCATCAATGTAATCCTGCTTAGATTCAGGAACCACCATGTTGTCAAGACAAATGGAGATGCCCGCAATCGTCGAGAAACGGTAACCGGTCTGCTTGAGACGGTCCGCCAGGATAACGGTTTCCTTATTGCCTGCCAGACGGAAGCTTGCATCAACAAGTTCAGCAACCTGCTTCTTGGTCATGACCTTATTAATATAATCAAAAGGGATCACCCGCGGCACAACCTCGCGCAGCAGCACACGACCGACAGACGTTTCAATCAGCTCAGGATCCGAACCATCAGCACGGCACATCCGCACTTTTACTCCAGCCTGAAGATCGACTTCACCGGAATCATAGGCGATGCGTACTTCACTTTCCGAGGAAAAAATCTTTCCAGAACCCTGAACAAAAGGCCGGATACGTGACATATAGTAGATGCCAAGAATCATATCCTGAGACGGAACGATAATTGGCTTACCGTTTGCCGGTGACAAGATATTATTGGTCGACATCATCAGTACACGGGCTTCAATCTGACTTTCGATGGACAAAGGCAAATGAACCGCCATCTGGTCACCATCAAAGTCGGCGTTAAAGGCGGTACAAACCAACGGGTGTAGCTGAATGGCCTTACCTTCGACCAAAACCGGCTCAAACGCTTGGATACCGAGGCGGTGCAAGGTCGGAGCACGGTTCAGCATGACCGGATGTTCTTTAATGACTTCTTCCAGAACGTCCCAGACTTCGCCCTTTTCTTTCTCAACCAGCTTTTTAGCACTCTTGATCGTCGTACAGAAGCCACGCTCTTCAAGCTTGTTGTAGATAAACGGCTTAAACAACTCTAAAGCCATCTTCTTCGGCAGGCCGCACTGGTGCAATTTCAATTCAGGACCGACAACGATAACTGAACGACCAGAGTAATCGACACGTTTACCCAGCAGGTTCTGACGGAAGCGACCGCCTTTACCTTTGAGCATATCCGAGAGCGACTTGAGAGGACGCTTATTCGGACCTGTAATAGCGCGACCACGGCGGCCGTTATCAAACAACGCGTCGACAGCTTCCTGCAGCATCCGCTTTTCATTTCGGATAATGACTTCAGGAGCACGCAACTCCATCAGACGCTTCAGACGGTTATTACGGTTGATCACCCGGCGATACAGGTCATTCAAGTCGGAGGTGGCAAAGCGACCGCCATCGAGAGGCACCAGCGGACGTAACTCCGGCGGCAACACCGGGATGGTTTCGAGAATCATCCACTCAGGGCGATTACCACTACGGGTAAACGCATTGAGCACCTTGAGGCGCTTGGCAACTTTCTTACGCTTGGCCTCACTGGAAGACTCACGCATTTCGACGCGCAACTCTTCTGCAATTTCCTCAAGATCCAGTGCAGCCAACAACTCACGTACCGCCTCAGCACCCATACTGGCGGTAAACTGACCGGCAAACTCGTCCATCAGCTCACGGTACTTGTCTTCCGTGAGAATCTGACCAACTTCCAGCTGACTGTCGCCTTTATCAAGAACAACGTAAGCCTCGAAATAAAGAACCTTTTCCAGTTCCTTCAGGGTCATATCCAGCAAGGTGCCGATCCGTGACGGCAACGACTTCAAAAACCAGATATGCGCCACAGGACAGGCGAGATCGATATGCGCAAGACGCTCACGACGTACCTTACTCGGAATGACTTCGACACCACACTTTTCACAGACAATGCCGCGGTGCTTCATGCGCTTGTATTTACCGCAATTACACTCGTAGTCTTTGACCGGGCCGAAAATCTTAGCGCAGAACAAACCATCGCGTTCCGGTTTAAAGGTCCGGTAATTGATCGTCTCCGGCTTTTTCACCTCACCAAAGGACCGTTCGCGAATCGTCTCCGGCGAAGACAGCGACAAACGGATGGTGTCAAAACTCAACGGATCTTTGGGGCGCTCAAATAAGCTGAAAATATCTTCCAAAACTCATCTCCTCAAGGGATGGCAGATTACTTGTCTTCGTCTTCCAACAGTTCCACATCGAGGCACAAGGACTGCAACTCTTTGATCAGAACGTTAAACGACTCCGGCAACCCTGCTTCCAGGGTATGCCGACCTTTGACAATCGCTTCGTACATACGTGTCCGGCCGGCAACATCGTCGGATTTGACCGTCAGGAATTCCTGCAGAGCGTGCGACGCGCCATAGGCTTCCATGGCCCAAACCTCCATCTCACCCAGACGTTGTCCACCAAATTGAGCTTTACCGCCCAACGGTTGCTGAGTAACAAGACTGTAAGGACCAATACTCCGTGCATGGATTTTGTCATCAACCAAGTGATGCAGCTTCAACATGTACATAATACCGACGGTGACTTTTTCTTTAAATGCTTCACCCGTCTTACCGTTATACAGGGTCATTTGCCCTGACGGTGAGAATCCGGAACGGGTAATCTGTTCTTTAATCATGGCCTCACTGACCCCCTCAAAAACGGGTGTCGCCATGGGAATTCCAGGAGCAAGACGTTTTGCCAGCTTGTTGACATCCGCTTCAGACAAGTCGTCAAGGAACGGATTCAACTCCTGATCATCGTAAACATCCTTAATCTTCTCGCGCAGTTCATTGTGGGTATGTTGTCGATCCAGAACATCCTGAATCTGAATACCCAGTCCACGCGCCGCCAACCCTAGATGGATCTCAAGAATCTGCCCGACATTCATCCGTGAAGGAACGCCTAACGGGTTCAGGACGATCTCAACCGGCGTACCATCTTCCGAATAGGGCATATCCTCAACAGGCAGAATCCGCGACAGAACACCTTTGTTACCATGGCGTCCGGCCATTTTGTCACCCACCGACAGCTTACGCTTAATGGCGATATAGATCTTAACCATCTTAATCACGCCGGGGGGAAGATCATCGCCACGCTTAATTTTGTCAATTTTGTCTGAAAAAACACGCTTGATCAGTTCTTCACGATCAACCAGACCACGCATCAGCTCGGCAACACGATCCTCGATCGCTTCACCATCGACCAGCGAAATTTCTTGGAACCGTGCAACAGCAAGCCCCTCAAGCTGGTCAGCCTCAAGCACGCTGTTTTTCTTCAGTAGAACCTTGCCGTCATCATCCGTGATCGATGCCGCCAACGTATTGCCGCAAAGCAGATCAGTCAGCTTGTGGCGCGCCGACTCACGAATAATACGAATTTCATCGTTCTGGTCTTTGAGCAGCTTATCAATTTCATGCTGCTCAATTTTCTCGGTGCGACTGTCTTTATCAGAGCCTTTGCGCGAGAAGACGCGAGCGCCGATAACAACACCTTCCACGCCAGGCGGAACACGCAATGACGTATCTCGGACATCCCCGGCTTTTTCACCGAAGATGGCACGGAGCAACTTCTCTTCAGGCGACAGCTGGGTTTCCCCTTTAGGGGTGATCTTGCCCACCAAAATATCGCCAGGCTTGACCTCCGCACCGATGCGGATAATCCCGCTTTCATCGAGATCCTTCAGAGCGTCATCACCGAGATTGGGAATATCGTCAGTAATCTCTTCCTTGCCAAGCTTGGTATCGCGAGCAACACACTCAAACTCTTCAATGTGGATCGAGGTATAACGGTCTTCCTTAACCAGCTTTTCGGAAATCAGGATGGAGTCTTCGAAATTGTAACCTTCCCAAGGCATAAAGGCGACCAGGACATTCTGCCCCAGACCCAATTCGCCCCACTGAGTAGACGGACCATCCGCAATAATTGCACCACGCTCAACATGATCACCGACCTCAACGATCGGCTTTTGATTCAGACAGGTGTTCTGGTTGGAACGGATAAACTTGATCAGGTTGTAGATATCAACACCGGTTCCCGTCTCATCGTCCTGACCTTCATCAATGCGCACAACAATACGTGAAGCATCAACAGACTCAACCACACCGTCATGACGTGCAACAACAGCAGCACCGGAGTCATGAGCGACAATACGCTCCATGCCGGTACCAACAAGAGGCGCATCAGCGCGCAGCAACGGAACTGCCTGACGCTGCATATTCGACCCCATCAGGGCACGGTTGGCGTCATCATTTTCCAAGAAAGGAATCAGCGCTGCGGCAACAGATACCAACTGCTTGGGCGAAACGTCCATCAACTGAATATCTTCACGACGCAGCATCATGAACTCGCCGCTTTGCCGCGCATTGATCACTTCATTAACAAAACACCCATCATCATCCAGCTCGGCATTGGCCTGAGCGATGGCATGACCCTCTTCCTCCAATGCGGAAAAATACTTGATCTCGCTGGTAACGCGACCATCCTGAACCAGGCGATACGGCGTCTCAACAAACCCGTGTTCATTAATGCGGGCATAGGTTGACAATGATGCAATCAGACCGATATTCGGGCCCTCAGGTGTTTCAATTGGACAGACACGGCCATAGTGGGTCGGATGAACGTCACGAACCTCAAAGCCGGCACGCTCACGGGTCAAACCGCCAGGTCCGAGAGCCGAAAGACGCCGCTTATGGGTGATTTCAGACAGTGGATTGGTCTGATCCATAAACTGGGAAAGCTGTGAAGAACCGAAAAACTCCTTAACAACGGCAGAGACCGGCTTAGAGTTAATCAAATCGTGCGGCATAAGGCTGTCAACTTCCTGCAGACTCATCCGCTCCTTGATTGCGCGCTCCATGCGCACCAGACCAACACGGTACTGATTTTCAAGCAACTCTCCGACAGCACGCACGCGGCGATTGCCCAAATGGTCAATATCATCGACATGCCCTTTACCGTTGCGCAGGTCAATCAGATAGCGTACCACCTCAAGGATATCTTCCTTGGTCAGGGTCCGGTGCTCGAGGGGCGTTTCCACACCCAACTTATAATTCAACTTCAATCGGCCGACGACGGACAAATCGTAGCGCTCAGAATTGAAGAACAACCCTTCAAACAAGGCAGTTGCGCTGCGCACCGTCGGCGGATCCCCCGGACGCAGACGACGATAGATTTCAATCATTGCGTCTTCGGGATTATTGACGGTATCCTGCAGCAAGGTATCACGCAGATACGGTCCGACATACAGGTTGTCAATGAACAGAACGTCAACCGACGTGATCCCTTTTTCACGCAGCAACTGGACGCCGGTTTCAGTCAGCTCCTGGTTACACTCGACAAGAACTTCACCTGTTTCGGTATCAATTACATCAGTCGCAACAACCTTACCGATAACTTCACTCTCATCAATCGCAATGGCCTCAAGACCGCTTTCAGAAATTTTGCGAATTGCGGCTTTGGTGAATTTACGATTGGCCTTAACCAAAACATCGCCATTCGGAGCGACAACATCCAAAACGGTACGCTGACCGGCGAGCAGATCAAGATTAACCGTCTTGGTATAGCCCTCGGCATTAATCTGCAGCGTTTCGATATCGTAATAATATTTTAAAAGCTCCTCGGCACTGTAACCCAATGCTTGCAACAGCACCGTCGCCGGCAACTTGCGCCGACGGTCAATGCGCACATAGAGGATATCTTTATGGTCAAAATCAAAATCGAGCCACGAACCACGATAAGGGATCACCCGAGCATTGTAGAGTAACTTGCCACTCGAATGGGTTTTACCTTTGTCATGATCGTAGAAAACACCGGGAGAGCGATGCAGCTGGCTGACAATAACCCGCTCGGTGCCATTTATGATAAAGGTGCCGTTTTCAGTCATCAAAGGAATTTCACCGAAGTAAACTTCTTGTTCCTTGATATCGCGAATAGACTGCACACCGGTATCCTTGTCCACATCCCATGAAACAAGACGGACACGGACTTTTACCGGAGCGGCATAGGTCATACCACGCTGATGGCACTCTTCGACATCGTATTTAGGGACTTCAAGCACATAGGAAACATATTCCAAAGAACAGGTTTCACTGAAGTCGCGGATAGGAAAAACGGAGCGAAAAACCGCTTCAAGACCGATATTCTGACGGGCAGAAGCAGGCAGGTCCGCCTGAAGAAAGCGTTTATACGAGTTTTTCTGAATATCGATAAGATTGGGAATTTCGATAATTCGCTGAATTTCAGAAAAATGCTTGCGCAATAACTGGTTATTCGCGATCGAATAAGCCATGGCCACTCCTTAAGAAAAGAACGTAGAACAGCCAAGGCCGCAAAGACGACCTTGGCTTCGTGCAGAAATATCGAGGGATTTACTACTTGAGCTCGACAGAAGCGCCAGCTTCTTCGAGTTGTTTCTTGATGTCTTCGGCTTCTTCTTTAGCCGCAGCCTCTTTCACAGTGCTGGGAGCGCTGTCAACCATTTCTTTGGCTTCTTTGAGGCCCAGACCGGTAACGGAACGAACTACTTTGATCACGTTGATCTTCTTATCGCCAGCGCCAGTCAAAACAACGTCAAACTCGGTTTTTTCTTCAGCAGCAGCACCAGCGTCAGCAGCAGGACCGGCAGCAGCAACGGCAACAGGAGCTGCAGCAGAAACACCAAACTTGTCTTCCAGCTCTTTTACCAGTTCAGACAGCTCAAGAACAGACATGTTCTCGATAAATTCAATTACTTGCTCTTTTGTGATATCAGCCATGATTTTTCTCCGTCAATATGATGAATATAATGCGTTTTGTTTAAAATTATGCAGCCTTTTGATCTCTGATGGCGCCAAGCACCTGAACCAGAGAACGGGGCACTGCCGCCAGAACACCAACAAAGTTGGATACCGGCGCATTGATCGATCCAAGCATTTTGCCCAACAGAACCTCGCGGCTCGGCAGTTCAGCCAATGCTTTCACTTCGCTTTCACTAAGGATTTTACCTTCAAGAACTGCCGTTTTCAGCTCAAAGAACTTGCTATCTTTGGCATATTCAGCCAGAACTTTTGCCGGAGCAACCGGATCTTCCTGGGCGATTGCAATTGCAGTCGGACCTTGAAGATAGTCACCCAGACACTCAAAGTCGGTTCCCTTAGCAGCCAGACGAAGCAGGGTGTTTTTCACAACGCGATACTCAACACCAGCACCACGAAGCTTACCACGCAACTCATTGACTTCGTCGACATTCAGTCCACGGTAATCAGCAATAAAAGCAGCTTTTGCCGTAGCCAGTTTGGCAGCGAACTCTTCAACAAGTTGTACCTTATTATCTGTAGCCATCCACTCTCCTCCTTTCCTAGATTTCTAGAAGTAATACTCCCTGTTCAGTCGTTGAAAACCGAAGGAAGATCACGGAGTGGTCTTTTTCAGTCTCGGCAGGCGTTGTTGCACATTAAACCACAGGGTACCTGCTGTCTTAGACAGGGAACTTACTAAACAACAGCGCCGGAGACACTCCGACACTGTTGGTTATAGCGTTATTCAATTATGTTACTTCACCAGAGCCTGGATGCCCGGGACATCAACCTGAATACCTGGCCCCATAGTACTTGAGAGGCTGATTTTCTTCAGGTAGGTTCCCTTAGCCGTTGACGGCTTGGCTTTAACCAGAGCATCCATCAGGGAAACAACATTGTCCTGAAGTTTGTCGGCATCAAAGGAGACCTTACCAACCGGAGCATGGATAATACCGGCTTTTTCAACACGGTATTCCACTTTACCCGACTTGGACTCACCAACAGCGCGACCAACATCAAAGGTAACTGTTCCAACTTTCGGGTTCGGCATCAGGCCACGAGGACCGAGAAGGCGACCGATTTTACCAACAACGCCCATCATGTCGGGAGTTGCAATTGCGGTATCAAAGTCGAACCAACCGCCCTGAATTTTTTCAACAAGGTCATCGCCACCGACAAAGTCGGCACCGGCGTCGAGAGCTTCCTGCGCTTTTTCACCTTTGGCGAACACCAGAACGCGAACCGACTTACCCAAACCGTGGGGAAGTACAACGGCACCACGAACCATTTGATCGGCTTTACGCGGGTCAACCCCAAGACGTACGGTCAGATCAACGGTTTCATCGAATTTGGCAAAAGCGGCTCCTTTGACCAATTCAACGGCGTCACTCAATGAATAAGCAACAGCTCTGTCAACTTTTTCTTTTGCAGCGATACTGTTTTTACCTGTAGCCATGTGCTGTCACTCCAACTTTATTCGACTTCAAGACCCATGCTGCGTGCAGTACCAGCAATGGTGCGCACAGCCGCGTCTTCATCAAATGCATTCAGATCCGGCATCTTGATACGTGCAATCTCAAGAACCTGATCCATCGTTACCTTCCCAACCTTGTTCTTGTTGGGGACTCCGGACCCTTTGGCAATTTTCGCTGCTTTCAACAGCAGAACAGCTGCCGGTGGGGTCTTGGTGATAAAGCTGAAAGACCGATCTGCAAAGACAGTAATGACCACAGGAATAATCATCCCGTCATCACCTTGTGTCTTGGCATTGAATGCCTTGCAGAATTCCATGATATTTACACCATGCTGACCCAGAGCCGGGCCGACAGGAGGTGAAGGGTTTGCCTTACCCGCCGGAATTTGCAGCTTAATTTGTCCAACTACTTTCTTGGCCATTACCTACTCCTTAACTATTTGCCCAGCCTAACTGGTCTTTTCAACCTGTATGAAATCCAGCTCAACAGGGGTAACACGGCCAAAAATACTTACCATGACCTTGAGCTTGCCCTTGTCAGGCTTAACATCTTCAACAATACCGGTAAAATTGAGAAACGGACCATCAACAACGCGAACTGTCTCACCAACCTCGTACTGAACTTTCGGCTTGGGACGCTCCGCTCCCTCTTCCATTCGCGCCGTGATCTTTTCGACCTCGGCATCAGGGATGGGAGGCGGTGTTGTGCCGCCACCGACAAAACCAGTCACCTTGGCTGTGTCCTTAACGATATGCCACGTCTCATTATTCAGCTCCATCTGAACTAAAATATAGCCAGGGAAGAACTTCCGCGTGGAAGTCCTACGCTCACCATTCTTTAGCTCAACGACAACTTCGGACGGAACCAGAACCTCACCAAAAAGGTCCTCAGCATCCAACATCTTTATTCGTTCTTCAAGATTCAGTTTTACTTTATTCTCAAAGCCTGAATATGTATGTACGCCATACCACTGCATCGCCATCGTTATGATCCCTCTTTAGCTGAGCAAATTCTTCACAAGCACAGACAAGACATTGTCAACACCCCACAAGAATACTGCCACCAGCAACACAAAAGCGATCACCACCATCGTTGAGCCATAGGTATCCTTCCAGGTTGGCCAGGTCACCTTGGTCAGTTCACTTTTAACGTTGCCGAGAAACCCCGAAACCTTTGCAATCACGTAATAACCTCAAGACGTTGGAAGTAAAATTGGCAGGCCAGGAGGGATTCGAACCCCCAACACCCGGTTTTGGAGACCGGTGCTCTAGCCATTAGAGCTACTGGCCTGCAACATTTAGAACATGACGTTTTAGCTACTTCGTCTCACGATGCAGAGTGTGGCGACGATCAAAACGGCAGTACTTCTTAAATTCGAGACGATCTGGAAGATTACGCTTGTTTTTAGTCGTCGTATAATTGCGCTGCTTACACTCCGTGCATGCCAGAGTTATAATATCACTCATTTTTATTCTCCGCTGTCGCTCCCCAATACAGGAGAGCGACAGTCAAAGGTTAATCTATCTACTCAACAACTTCGCTGACAACACCGGCGCCGACAGTACGGCCACCTTCGCGAATCGCGAAGCGCAGCTCTTTGTCCATGGCGATCGGGGTGATCATTTCGACGGTCATGGCGATGTTATCACCAGGCATTACCATCTCAACACCTTCAGGCAGCTCTACAACACCGGTGACGTCAGTGGTGCGGAAGTAGAACTGAGGACGATAGCCTTTGAAGAACGGTGTATGACGACCACCCTCTTCTTTGGTCAGGATGTAGGCTTCGGCTTTGAACTTGGTGTGAGGAGTAATACTGCCGGGCTTGGCCAGAACTTGACCACGCTCGATATCTTCACGTTTTACGCCGCGCAGCAGCAGACCAACGTTGTCGCCTGCCTGACCTTGATCAAGCAGCTTGCGGAACATCTCAACACCGGTGACGGTTGTCTTGGTGGTATCTTTCATACCAACAATTTCAATCTCCTCACCGACTTTGATGATGCCGCTCTCAACACGACCGGTAGCAACTGTACCACGACCGGAAATGGAGAACACGTCTTCTACAGGCATCAAAAAGGGTTGATCGATGGCACGCTCAGGCTCGGGTACATAGCCATCAACCTCATTCATCAGCTCGATGATGCATTGTTCTTCAGGGGCACCCTGTTCTGCTTCGAGAGCTTTAAGGGCGGAACCTGCAACGATAGGCAGGTCATCACCGGGGAAGTCATAAGCGGACAGCAGTTCGCGAACTTCCAGCTCTACCAATTCCATCAGCTCTTCGTCGTCAACCATGTCGGCCTTGTTCAGGAATACGACAATGGCAGGAACACCAACCTGACGGGCGAGCAGGATGTGCTCACGGGTCTGAGGCATGGGGCCGTCCGCTGCGGAAACAACCAGAATAGCACCGTCCATCTGTGCTGCACCGGTAATCATATTCTTTACGTAGTCAGCATGACCAGGGCAGTCAACGTGAGCATAGTGACGGGTTTCCGTCTCATACTCAACGTGAGCCGTTGCGATGGTGATACCACGCTCACGCTCTTCAGGAGCGTTGTCAATTTGATCAAATGCGCGGGCTTCCGCCTGACCGAGACCAGCCATTACCTTGGTGATTGCCGCAGTCAGTGTCGTCTTCCCATGGTCAACGTGGCCAATCGTACCGATGTTGACATGGGGCTTTGTTCTTTCAAATTTTTCCTTTGCCATGACTTCTTCCTCTCGATGATTTCTCTTCGACAATAATAATTATACTGGCCAACAAGATTCTTTCCGACAGCCCATCCGAAAACGAAAAACAGAACACATGGAGCCCACAACCGGACTTGAACCGGTGACCTCTTCCTTACCAAGGAAGTGCTCTACCTGCTGAGCTATGTGGGCACTCACACCTGTTCTACTTTAAATGGAGCGGGAAACGGGACTCGAACCCGCGACCCTCAGCTTGGAAGGCTGATGCTCTAGCCAACTGAGCTACTCCCGCCCAAAATTCGGACTTTACAACCTAAGGACTAGTCCGACCCACCTTCGCAGTACATTCGCAAGGCTCCTGCGACAGGTGAAGCGTATTCATCCGATATGAAATTGTGGTGGAGGGGGGAGGATTCGAACCTCCGAAGTCTTAGACGGCAGATTTACAGTCTGCTCCCTTTGGCCACTCGGGAACCCCTCCAGGGGACGTTCTGAAAGGCTTGCGCCCATTCTATTTATTGGAGCTGGCGATAGGAATTGAACCCACAACATCCTCATTACAAGTGAGGTGCTCTACCTATTGAGCTACGCCAGCACAGAGTCGCAATCTATACACTAACCAACTGTATATTGCAAACACTTTTTCGCGGTTTTTTCCTACCGCGACAAGCGAAGTGATTTATAAATGATTCGCCTGATGCTGTCAACCGACTTTTTCCGTTTTTTACTTTTTTATTTTCAGATGGTTACGAACCACCTCAAATAGGGCGATTCCCGTTGCGACCGAGACGTTCAACGACTCCACCTGCCCCGGCATGGGAATCGCGATCAGACCGTCGCACAATTTGCGAATTAACGGACGAATCCCCTTCCCTTCACTGCCGGCCACCAAGGCAACCGGAGCACTCAGAGATGTGCCAAATAAAGACTGTCCACCTTCTCCGGCCAACCCGTACACCCAGACTCCGGCTTTTTTTAACTCTTCAATAGCCCGCCCCAGATTGGTCACCTGACACAACTGCACATACCCCAGGGTTCCGGCAGCGGTTTTCTCAACAACACCGGTTACCGGACAGGAACGATCCTTAGCAAAAATCACCCCCTGACACCCGGCAGCAGCGGCAGAACGGATCAGGGCACCAAAATTGTGCGGATCCGTAATACCATCGAGAATCAGAAAAAAACGCTCTGATACCGGACCTTGCGCAAGCAACTGCGCCAACGAGACAAAGGCCTGAGTCTTTACCTGAGCAACAACGCCCTGGTGTCGCGCCTCTCCAACCATCTTCTCCAGCTGGCGGCGTTCGCATTGCTTCACAGCAACACGTCGCTCGGTTGCCTGGGCAACAATCTCCTCAAGACGCGGATTACGTTGCTCTTCAACGTAAAGCGCAATAACCTCTCTCCCCTGCCCCAGAGCCTCAGCAACGGCGTTAAGTCCGAACAGATATTGGCTCACGCGACGCCCTCGGCCATCTCCGCGACAATAGACCGTGCCGCAAGAATCGGATCATCCGCTTTGGAAATCGGCCGACCGACAACCAGGTAGTCCGAACCGGCGGCAATCGCCTCACCCGGTGTCATCACTCGCTGTTGATCATCACGTGCCGCCGTTGCCGGACGCACGCCAGGAGTCACGACAACAAAATCATCTCCGCAAGCCTGACGAATCAGCGGCAACTCCTGAGCGGAAGCCACCACACCGTGCAAGCCACTCGCCTTAGCTAATGATGCCAGCCGAGGCACCATCTGTGTCACAGGAAGGTCGATCCCCACCTGACGCAAATCATCTTCCGACGAAGAGGTCAAAATAGTCACCGCCAACACAATCGGCACAGGAAATCCTTCATTGACGGCGGCCTGCTGAACTTCTTTAATCATCGTGCGCATCATCTTGCCGCCACCCAGAGCATGAACATTAAACATCTGCACACCCATACGTGCCGCTTCAATACCGGCCTTGGCTACGGTATTAGGTATGTCATGATATTTCAGATCCAGAAAAACCCCACCGCCGGCCTGACGAATCATATCCACAATCTGGGGACCACACCGGGTAAACAACTGCTTGCCAACCTTGAACATTCCTACCTCGTCAGCGAGAATGCGTACCCACTGTCGAGCTTCATCATAACTGTCGACATCCAGCGCAAAAATCAACCGATCCTTCATCAAGTCCCCTTCCTATTCAACCAGCTTGCGGGTTCGGGCGACAATCTCCTGAACACGTCGAATAACATCACTGCTTCCCTGCGTGCCAAGCACTTGACGCACGGACAGACACTCGGCATAAACCAGCTCTTTCAAGCTGTCGACCAGCAGCTTCTTCTGGTCGCCCTCTTCAAGTCCGGTAAGGTTCTTAACCAATTGCCCCCCAGTCACAGAACCGTCCGGGTTCAGGCGCACCCCCCGGAACACATAATTCATCGGGTGTGGCGCCTCACGCATAAAGCGATTGGCATCCTCAATCAGTCCATGACTCTGCGCATCAACGCAATCACGCAGCAGACACAAAACGCCATTAAACACCTCAAACAGTTCGGCAAATGCCTCACTGACCGGTTCGGGTTTGATCTCGCCGACCTTAAGAAATCGTTTTTCAACCAATTGGTGCAAAACCCGCAGGGCATCAAATTCCGGCAAACCGCTACGCGACATCAACTGGCTGACCTGGCCGGGAGACGAATAGGTCAGACCAAGGATATGCCTTTCCTCATCCGACAGCTCCTCGGGATCTTTTCCGGTATATTCGAGCATCGATTCCAGCGAGCGCAGCCGGCGCAGATAAAGCGCCTTTTCATCAACACGGCGCAAGCCCTCCATGATCAGATTCTGGGTACTCATGGACAACTTGACAATATCATCGCGCTTGAGATCACCGGCAGCGAAATAGCAGCTCCCCTCTTCGCATGAGAATAGATTGTAGACAATCGTCTCCACCTGCTGCCGGGTGGCCAACCATAAATCGCGCGCAGCAACCAGATTTTTTTTCACCAAAAGTTTGCTTAGAGAATCTCCAGGACCGCGTTCAGAGCGTGCCTGACTGAGCTGACTGCGTTCCAACTTGCCAGTTTCACATAAAATCTCGCCAAGGTTTTCCTCAACGCGCTGGCTGGTGGCAAAAATAATTTCACCATCCTGAAAAAACACCTGGCGGGTACCATCAGGGATATCCAGATAGAGGATCCCGGTCTGACGAAACATATTAAAAAAGGACAAAACGTCGGCAATGGCCACCGAACCAAGAACCGCGGACATGCAGGGAACGCGTTCCCCTTCGACCGCCAGCAGAATATGCTGAGCAGAGGAGGAAACGACCTGAAGGTCACGCCCCTTCATTGATGAAAGAACACGATGCGGCAAATTAACCCTGCCACTATCATCCAGTGTCACACGATACATGGCCTACTCCATGAGTTGACGTTTGACTTCGTCGACCAACCAGGACAGCGTTTCTGCAACCGGCATCATCATCCGTTCACCTTCCAGGCGCTTTTGCACTTCAAAAGCGCCTTCTTTGAGCGCACGATTACCCACCGTCACCCGAATCGGAATACCGATCAGTTCGGCATCTTTGAACTTACTACCAGGCCGTTCGTCACGGTCATCAAGCAACACTTCAACCCCGGCGTCCATCAACTGTTGGTACAGTTCGCTGCCCGCCTGCATCACCTGCTCATCTTTAGGGTTGAGCAACGTGATAATCACCTGAAACGGCGCGATGGGCATCGGAAAGATCACCCCTTGATCATCATGATTCTGTTCAATGGCGGCGGCAACGGTTCGACCGATGCCAATGCCGTAACAGCCCATGACCAAAGGCGCCTCTTTGCCTTCGGCATTAAGGACCGTTGCTCCCAGAGCTTCGGAATATTTCGTTCCCAGCTTGAACACGTGGCCAACTTCGATACCGCGCCACATCTGCAGGGTGCCGTCACAACGCGGGCAGCCATCACCGGCTTGGGCCTGGCGCAGATCGGCATAAGCTTCGACACTAAAGTCGCGCCCAGGGTTCGCGCCCATGTAATGAACGTCTTTTTCATTGCCGCCAACCACAGCATCGGCCATCGATTGCACTTCAAGATCAGCCAAAATCCGGCAATCCAGGCCGACAGGTCCGGCAAAGCCTACCGGTGCACCAGTCAACTCCTCCACAGCGATATCGCTGAGCATCACCACCTCAAGACAATCGAGATAGCGGCATAACTTGATCTCGTTAAGCTCACGATCACCACGCAGGAGTACGGCCAACTGCTCGCCGGTATCGGTTTGCACCAGCAGCGTTTTGATCAGGCGGCTGTGGTCCATATCGAGAAACTCAGCCACCTCGGCAATGGTCTTACGCTCCGGCGTATCGATTTTCTGCAACTCGGCCTGCCCTTCGCCACTGCGCCCTTGCTCCTGGCGCATCTGGGCTTTTTCGACATTGGCCGCGTAATCACACTGATCACAGGAGACAATCGCGTCTTCTCCCGACTCGGCCAGCACCATAAATTCATGGGAGGACGACCCGCCGATGTTGCCGGTATCGGCTTCCACGGCACGAAATTTCAGGCCGCAGCGTTTAAAAATACGCTGATACGCCTGGTACATTTTTTCGTAGGCCGTATCCGCTCCGGCATCTTCCAGATCAAAGGAATAGGCATCTTTCATAATAAATTCACGACCACGCATCAGACCGAAACGGGGCCGGATCTCATCACGGAACTTACCTTGGATCTGGTACAGGTTTAGCGGCAACTGGCGATAGGAACGCACCGTACCGCGCACCACGTCGGTAATCACCTCTTCGTGGGTCGGTCCGAGGCAAAATTCCGTGTCCTTTCGGTCTCTGATGCGCAGCAACTCTTTACCGTATTGCTCCCAACGGCCAGACTCTTCCCATAGCCCGGCTGGAACCACCATCGGCATCAACAGCTCCATGGCACCGGCACGATCCATCTCCTCACGGACGATCTGCTCCACCTTACGGATGGAACGCAATCCCAGCGGCAGATAGGTATAAATTCCCGCAGCAACCTTGCGGATCATTCCAGCGCGCATCATCAATTGATGGCTGACAATTTCCGCATCGGCCGGATTCTCTTTCAACGTGGGCAGCAAATACTCGGTTAAACGCATGATTCCGTTCCTTTTATGGCAATAAAAACTGATCGTGTTATCATCTCGTAAATACGTTCGCACGCTAGCTTATTTCGGGTTAAAATGCAAGCAATGCCGGGGCGCTGAAAGGATTCTAACCACGACGGCACCCCCGGTTCGGAACTGTCGCCAAAGACAACATTGATGCTCCAGGTGACAGCGTCTGATAAAATCCCGCACCACACCCGCTACCGTCAAGCCACGAGGTCTTATGAAAGAGCTACTCACCACCGCCACCTTTGCCCAACACGTTGCTGCAGGAACCCCCCTGATCGCCATCAATACCGGCAACGAACAACGTACCATCCAACTGATTCAAACCGCTGCAACCCGCAACCTCAAAGGGATGGAGCCGCCTAAAATATGGTCGTGCACCAGCGGATTCGAGGGTGTCGACAACACCGCCGATCCGGCAGATGCTCTGAGCTGGGCGCTCAATCAAGCGGGACACGCCATCTTCGTCTTTGTCGACATGCACTGGTATTGGGACAACAATCCGAAAATCCAACGCCTGATGATCAATTTTTCCCAGCAACGCAGCAACGCCAGAAAGAGCCTGGCCTTTCTGGCTCTTGACCCGGCGATTCCGGAGCCGCTGCAAAGCCATTTTGTCCAACTCGACCACCCGCTGCCCAACGCGGCGGAGCTGTCTTCCTATCTGACAACGCACCGCGAGCAAGACCCGTATATCGATCAACTGCTGCAGCAGGATGACGCATTGCGAAAAATGGTGTTGGCCGCTCAGGGCCTTGATCTGATCCGCCTGGAGCGCGCCCTGCGCATGGCACGCCTCACCAAGGGCAACGATGTTGCCGAAGTGATCGGCGCTCTGCATCTCGACAAGAAGCGCGCCCTGGAGCAGACCGGCATTCTTGAGTTCATCGACAACGACCTGCAACCCGACCATGTCGGTGGCATGGAGAACCTCAAACACTGGATGGCCCGCCGCGAAAAGGCCTTTGGTGTTGATGAGCTGAGCAGCGGCGAAAACCTGCCCAGCGGCGTGCTGCTGATGGGGATCAGCGGTTGCGGTAAAAGTCTGTTCGTCAAAGCCATTGCCGCCCGCTGGAGCCTGCCTTTGCTGCGTCTCGACATGTCTACCGTCTACGAAGGGACCTATGGCACCCCGGAGCGCAGCCTGCACCGCGCCTGCCAGTTAGCCGAAGCCATTTCGCCCTGCGTGCTGTGGATCGATGAGATCGAATCGGGCATTTCCGAGCAAGGCTTCAAAAGTGGCGGCGGATCATCATCGCGGGTGCTGGGTTATTTCCTGACCTGGATGCAGGAGAAAAAGAGTCCGGTGTTTGTGGCGGCCACGGCCAACGCCATTGAGATGTTACCGGCCGAGGTGCTGCGTAAAGGCCGCTTTGACGAAATCTTTTATATCGCGCTGCCCGGCCTCAATGAACGCAAAGAGATCTTCACCATCCACCTCGATCGTCAAGGTCAGGATGGCAGCGCCTACGACACCACCACCCTGGCCCACTCCAGCAAAGGATTCTCCGGGGCCGAGATCGAACAGGCCGTGGCCAGCGCCCGTTTTGAAGCCCAGGCAGCTCAACGTGTTATGACGGAAAAAGATATTATGGAAGCCATTGGTCAGACCGTGCCCATCTCTGTGACCATGGCCGAACAGATCAAAAAAATTGAAGCCTGGGCATTCAAGAGAGCGGTTCCTGCCAGCGAACACAGTGAGCGCTGACAACGCCGGCAAAAATTCAATCTTGCCCTTCGAAGCGCTCGGCGAGAGCCAGCGCCTCTTCCACCAGGGCATCGGCCAATTCCGCCTGCGGCAAACGTCGAACGATCTCTCCTTTGCGGAACAACAGGCCCATCTCTTTGCCGCCGGCAATGCCAAGATCGGCCTCGCGCGCTTCTCCCGGACCGTTGACCACACAGCCCATCACGGCGATGGTCAACGGTGCCGTCAGCTGTTGCAGACGCGCTTCCACTTCCTCAGCCACGCGGATCAGATCGATCTGACACCGACCACAGGTGGGGCAACTGACAAAGACCGGGCCGCGTTGGCGCAACTGCAACGACTTAAGGATCTCCCAGCCAACCCGAACCTCCTCCACCGGATCGCCGGTCAATGACACCCGCAAGGTGTCACCAATCCCGTCATACAACAGCGCCCCCAGGCCGACGGCACTCTTGATGGTTCCGGCCCAGGTGGTGCCCGCTTCGGTAATACCGATATGTAACGGGTAATCAACCTGGTCGGCCAACAAACGGTAGGCTTCTACAGTACGCCGCACGTCAGACGCCTTGAGACTGACTTTCATCTGATCATAACCAAGTTCTTCGACAATACGGATATGGCCGAGGGCGCTCTCCACCATGGCCTGTGCTGTAGCATGACCATGGCGCTCGAGCAACTCCTTCTCCAGCGAACCGCCGTTGACGCCGATACGGATCGGCAAACGCCTTTCAGAGCAGGCCCTAACCACTTCGGCCACCTTCCATGATTCGCCGATGTTGCCGGGGTTGATACGCAATCCGGCCACGCCACTGTCAACAGCCTGCAAGGCGAGACGGTAATCAAAGTGAATGTCGGCAATCAGTGGGATGGTGCAGCCATCAACGATCCCGTGTAACGCATTCGCCGCGTCCATATCCGGCACAGCACAGCGGACGATTTCACAACCGGCGGCCTCCAGGGCACGAATCTGGGTCAATGTTGCTGCAATATCGCGGGTGTCGGTATTACACATGGACTGCACGGAAACCGGCGCATCGCCGCCAACCGCCACCGAACCAACCTGCAGCGCACGTGTTTTGCGTTCTGTGTTCACAACCTTCTCCTTCGTTCTCACCCCAACCGATGCGGGCCATGCCAGAACAACTGATAAATTAACAACTTAAATATTTTTCAACGATCTACTCACAAAATTCGGACTCTTATCAAAACCTCACGCATCTAGCCACAGCCACGCAGCAGCGTCAAGACGCAAAGATAGCATTGACACACCCCGTTCAAGCGGCTACTGTCGCCCCAATCACATCTATTTATAACACCATGGACGCTTTATGAAAAAAAATACCCGCGGTCCGGCAAAACGCCCTGCCCCGCGACAAGAACCGATCACCGTAACAATCGATCATCTCAACGTTGACGGAATCGGTGTCGGCCGCCACGAAAACAAAGAGATCCTTATCGCCGGTACCCTGCCTGGCGAGGACGTTCTGGGCGCGATTGACCATGAAGGTCAGCGCCGGATCATCGGTAAACTGATTAAAGTCCTGCGCAGAAGCCGCCAACGCGTAACGCCGGGCTGCAAGCTGGCAAAGAACTGTTCAGGCTGCCCGCTGATTCACCTCGGCTACCGCCATCAGCTCGACTTTAAACGGGGCATGATTGAGGATGCGTTAAGCCACTACCCGACCCTAGGCCACGTCACGGTTCATCCGGTGTGGTCCTCTGAAGAGACCTTCGGCTACCGGACCATCGCCAAGCTGGCCATTGCCAAAGTGCACGGCAAAGCGCGGGTCGGCCTCTACAAACGTGGCTCACATCAGGTGTTGGATATCGGCAATTGCCCGCAGCAGCATCCACTCATCAACCAGATCGCCCAAGCCTTACGTGAAGAGATCGAAAAACAGGATATCCACGTGTACAACCCGGTGTCACGCCGTGGTCTGTTGCGCTATGTGGCCATCCGCGTCAGCCCACAGGCAAACAAGGCTCTGGTCACCCTGGTGACAACCGAACGCAACTACCGCGAGATGACCCATCTGGCCAAATGGTTGAAGAAAAAGGTGCCGCAGATCATCGGAGTGCATCAGAACATCAACGCCTCCACCGGCAATGTCATCTTTGGCTCAACCACCGTTAAGGTGATCGGCGCCGGTGATCTGATTGATCAGGTTGGCGACATCCGTCTGCGCCTGTCACCGACGTCATTCTTCCAGGTCAACAACCGACAAGCAGCGCGCATCTATGCTCAGGTCCAGTCCTGGGCCAATCTCGGCGCCAAAGACACGGCAGTTGATCTGTATTGTGGTGTCGGCGGCATCGCCATGCACCTGGCCACCAGCGGTGCCAAAGTCACAGGAATAGAGATCAACGAAGACGCCATCTTTAATGCCAAAGCTGCCGCTGAACTCAATGAACTGGGCAACTGCCGTTTTATCGTCGGTGATGCCGGCGAGATTCTCCACGACATGCAGCGGGAGCTGTCCCCACTCAAAGTTGCCGTGGTCAATCCCCCACGCAGTGGCTGCAGTGAGGAGATTATTGCCACCCTCGGTCAACTGCGCCCGCAGACGCTGATCTATGTCTCCTGCAATCCATATAGCCTCGGCAGGGATCTTCACCTGTTAACGCAACAAGGCTTCAAAGTGGAAGAACTGCAACCGGTGGATATGTTTCCCCAGACAGCGCATGTGGAATCGGTGGTACGCCTGCACATGGACAACAGCGAAAAAGATTGAGCGCAAGGGCTTGCCTCCGGCAGGTAATTGCATTAGGATGAGGATACATAACCTCAGAACATAACAGGTATAGCCGATGAAAATTCTTGATTGTCGCGAATTACAATGTCCCCGCCCCGTTCTGGAAACCCGTAAACAGATTCTAGCCCATCCCGATGAGCCAGTTCAGGTGCGTGTTGGTAATGATATCGCCCAGGCCAACGTTACCCGTCTGGCCACCAAAGAAGGGTTTGCCGTAACGGCAACAAACAAAGGCGATGAGATCGTCCTTGATCTGACCCCACAGAAGACTCCCCAGGTCGTTGAAACACAGGCGGCACCGGCACCGGCTCCGACGAAAAAAATCACGCAAGCCACCGTGGTCTACATCGCCAGCGCCTGCATGGGG